>DAOTVS010000316.1:0-25496 GCA_034436375.1 Anaerolineae bacterium
CACTACAAACCCGGGGCCTGAGCGCCCAGATCGTCCAGGCAACCCAGTTGACAAAGAGGAGGGGCAAGGCGCTGGTCTTCGTAGCCAGGGCCAGCCCGGTGTAGACCCCGCCCCACAGGCCCGCACGTAGCGAGCCGGCGCGCACCACTTTTACAGCCTGGTAGACGGCCAGGGTGCAGAGCAAGGTCAGAAGTGTATCCACCGTGAAGAAATGGGCCAACTGGATGGGGAGCACGGCCACCGCCAGCAGGGCCGCCGCTATCACACCGGCGCGCCGCCCACCCAATTCGTTGCCGATACGGTAGAGCAGGGCCACGGTCAACAGGTCAAAGGCGGCAGAGAGCGCTCGCCCCACCAGATAAAGCCTCACCGGGGGCGCGCCGACCAACGCCCCGGCCAGGCGCAGCAGGTAGAGCGGGAGCGAGCCGTAGGAGAAAAAGTGGGGGTTGAGGGGACTCCGCGGACTGAGCACCAGGGACCAATCCCAGGGTTGAGGCCAATGGAGGCCCTGTACCACCGACATGATGCGGCGCTCATCGGGGTGCGCCAGAATGCCCTGGTCCCAGTTGAGCCCCCAGAAGCGAAGGCTTGCGGCCACGAGCAGCACCGCCAGGAGCGGTGCTGCTCGTGCAATACGCCCGCCCCAGGAGCGAGCAAGCCATTCCCACAGGCGCGTCAACCTTCCTCCAGGCTTAGGATCGCCATGAACGCTTCCTGGGGAATCTCAACCCGACCCAGGCGCTTCATGCGCTTCTTACCTTCCTTCTGCTTTTCCAGCAGCTTGCGCTTGCGCGTGATGTCGCCGCCGTAGCACTTGGCCAGGACGTCCTTGCGCAGGGCCTTGACCGTTGCACGCGCAATCACCCGTGAGCCCAGCGAAGCCTGGATCGGCACGGTAAAGAGCTGCTGCGGAATGACCTCTTTGAGCTTGCGCACCAGGGCGCTGCCCTTATTGTAGGCCTGATCTCGGTGCACGATCAACGACAGCGCATCGACCGGCTCTTCGTTGACCAGCACATCGAGCTTGACCAGGTCAGCCGGGCGATAGTCGGCCAGAGTGTAATCCATGGAAGCATAGCCACGCGTCCGTGATTTCAGGTTATCGTAAAAGTCAACGATGATCTCGGAAAGCGGGACAAGGTACTGCAACAACACGCGCTTTTCGTCGAGATACTCCATGTGATCGAACACGCCCCGGCGCGAGACCACCAGGTCCATCACCGGCCCCACATAGTCGGCCGGCGTGAAAATGCTGATTTTCATCCAGGGCTCCTGGATCTCGGCGATCTGTGCCTCATTGGGCAGCTCAGCCGGGTTGTCTACCAAGACCGTCTCGCCGTTCTCGAGCACAACCTGGTACTCGACGCTCGGCGCCGTGGCCACCAGCGTCAGGTTATACTCGCGCTCCAGCCGCTCCTGCACGATCTCCATATGCAGCAAGCCCAAAAAGCCGCAGCGGAAGCCAAAGCCCAACGCCACAGAATTCTCCGGCTCGTAGATGAGAGAGGCGTCATTGAGGCGCAGCTTTTCCAGCGCATCGCGCAGCAGGCCGTAATCCTCAGTATCCACCGGGTAGAGTCCGGCAAAGACCATCGGCTTGGCTGGCCGGTACCCCGGCACCGGGTGCTCGGCGGGAGATTCGGCCAGGGTCATCGTATCGCCCACGGATATCTCGCTGATTGTCTTGAGCCCGGTGGCCACATAGCCCACTTCGCCGGCCTCGAGCCCTTCGCCGGCAGTCATTGTGGGCCGAAATACGCCGGCCTCGACCACCTCAAAAGTGGTGCCCTGCGCCATCAGCTTGAGCTTGTCGCCACGCCGCACCGCCCCGTCAAACACGCGCACATAGCCGATGACCCCTTTGTAAGGGTCATAGTGCGAATCGAAGATCAGCGCGCGCAGCGGTTGCTGGCGTTGCCCCTTGGGCGGCGGAATCACTTGCACCACCCGGCGCAGGACCTCATCGACCCCCTGCCCCGTCTTGGCTGAGACGCGGATGACGTCGGCAGCCGGAATGCCGGTCAGGTCCTCAATCTCCTGCGCCACCACATCGGGCTGGGCTGAGGCCAGATCGATCTTGTTGAGCACCGGCACAATTGCCAGGTCGTGCTCCAGGGCCAGGTAGAGGTTCGAGAGCGTCTGCGCCTCAATGCCTTGCGTCGCATCAACCACCAGCACCGCCCCCTCACAGGCTGCCAATGCCCGCGAGACCTCGTAGGTAAAATCCACGTGGCCCGGTGTATCAATCAGATTCAACTCATAGTCATGGCCATCATCGGCGCGGTAGGTCATGCGCACGGCCTTGGCCTTGATCGTAATGCCCTTCTCGCGCTCCAGGTCCATCTGATCGAGCACCTGCTCGCTCATCTCGCGCGCCGTCAGGGTGCCCGTCAGCTCGAGCAGCCGGTCGGAGAGCGTCGACTTGCCGTGATCGATGTGGGCAATAATGCAGAAATTGCGAATATACTGCTCGTCCATATAAAACATCCAATCGCGGAGCATTGCGCCCCGCATGCAATAGGGTGGGAGAGACGCGCCAGGTTATGCGCGCTCATCTCAGTGCATACTGTTCTGCCGCTCGCTCAGCCTCAAGCAGCCAAAGGCTTTGCTTTCACCCGGCGATCATTGGACTTCTTGCCGGGCATCCTCTGCCTTCCAGGCGCGGGCGACGGCCTGCTCGATCAGGGCCTGCTCCTCCGCCTCTGGGCGGGCCTCGCCACGGACCAATTGCACCAGGAATTCACGGTTGCCTGCCGGCCCCAGGATGGGCGAGGCGGTCACTCCCTCCAGGCGCAGCCCCAGGGCGCGCGCCCAGCCAGCCACGCGCTGCAGCACTTCGCGGTGTTGCTCCGGGCGGCGGACCACCCCCCCGCGGCCCACTTCGCCCTTGCCCACTTCAAACTGGGGCTTGACCAGGGCCAGGATCTGCCCATGCGGCTTCAGCCAGCGGGCCACCACTGGCAGCACCAGCTCCAGGGAGATGAATGAGACATCGATCGTCGCCAGGTCCACCAGCTCGGGGAGCGATTCCACATAGCGCACATTCGTGCGCTCCATCACCACCACCCGGGGGTTCTGGCGCAACGGCCATGCCAACTGGCCATAGCCCACATCGATGGCATAGACCTTGGCTGCGCCGCGCTGCAGCAGGCAATCGGTAAAGCCGCCGGTGGAAGCGCCCACATCGGCCACCACCCAGCCCTGCGGGCTAATCGCAAAGGCCTCCAGCGCCTCTTCCAGCTTGAGCCCGCCCCGGCTGACATAGGGCAGGGCCGTCACCAGGGTGATCTCGGCGCTCTGCGGCACCTGGGTACCGGGCTTATCTACCCGCCGCCCATCGACCCGCACCTCGCCGGCCATGATGAGAGCCTGGGCTTTGGAGCGCGTCTCCGCCAACCCACGCTGCACCATCAGCAAATCTAAGCGTGTCTTTTCCATCCCATTAAGGATACGGATTGCGGGGCACTCTGTCAAGGTCAGCCTGCGCCTGCGCCAGAATGGAGCTGCGCCGCACGGTGCCATCAAAACCAGTGCGGGAAGCCGCTAGCTTGGCGGAGCAGGCCCGCGGCCGCGGCGGATGGCGATCTGGGCTGAGAGCTCGGCCCCCAGCAGGATGATGAACCCGGTAAGGTTCAGCCAGACCAGCAACCCGATGATGGCGGCGAAGGAGCCATAGACCACGGAATAGTGGGTGAAGGTGGAGAGGTACCAGGCAATGAAGGACCGCGCGGCAACCCAGGCCACCCCTGCAGCCACCGCCGCCGGCCAGGCATCGGCGAATTGCACCCGGGCTGCGGGCAGCTTCCAATAGAGGACCAGGAATAGCCCGACAGTTACGACGAACGAGATAATGATGGATAGAATGTTAAAGGCCGTGCTCCACTCAGAGGGGGTGAGCCCAATGCTGCGAGCGATCATGCCGCCTGCGGAGGCGGCGGCGGTGGTCCCGATGAGGATCAGGAAAAAGACAGCAATAAAGGCCAGTACGAGAGCGACAGCCAGCACGCGGTTCAGCAGCGATGGCCGCGCCCCCAAGGCTGCCCAGGGCCGGTTGACCACGGCCAAAAGGAGGCCAAAGAGGCCGGAGGCCGAGTAGAGGAGGCTCAGCCCCGCCAGGATGCCGACGGCGCCGCGCTGGGCCAACGCCTGGTCGATGGCACGGGTCACCACATCGCCAGAGCCGGGCAGGGCTTGAGAGACGGCGTTGACGACGGCCTGCCTGATCTGCTCGCTATTGAGGACCTGGCTGGCCGCGATAATGAGGATCAGGATCAACGGGAAAAGGCTCAGGAAGAGAAAATAGGTCATGGCAGCCGCCACAAACATGCCGTCGTGGGCGTTGTAGCTATCCAGTGTGCGCTTGAGCAGGAGTGGAATGCCTCCCAAACGGCGGTTGAGGCGGCCAAAGGCATTCTGCGCTTTCTGGCCAATTTGCTGGAGGGAAAGCCTCTGCTTCACAGGCTACCTCTGGCGGAATCCAGGGTGATACCCGGTTCTCCTGTTTCAGCAACTCTTGTGCCATCCCTGCCGCTAGATGCAATTTGGGGCAGACCGGAGCCTGTCGTTCAGTCGAGGCGTGACGCCCATTCCCCTACCCCCGCCAGGAGCGGGCCGGGGTGGGGGCAGCAGGTGCACGACACAACCGGGGTGTACGCACTCGCCCCAAGCGAGCTACACCCCTCCTGCCACATCCCAGTCTGTACAAGAAGGCGCCCTTCGGCTACAATGCAGCAAACATGGATGAGATGAGCTTGATAATCCGAGTGGTCTTGTTCGATTGGGGCGCCACGGTGAATGGCGGGTGACAGCCATTGGACGGGTATCTGCGGGCCCAAGGCTGCAAGGCTACGCAGGCTGTGGTACAATTCGGCTGGCGCTCCTTGCCCTGAATTGTATCCACCGGCGCCACTACGATGCTGTGCAATGGGGAGGGATACCAATGTCTGTGCCTGAAACCCAGATGCAGGTCCTGCGGCGCATCTGCTGGCGCCTGGAGGGCGAGCCGATCCTGTGGGCAGTGACGGGAAGCCTGGGCCTGGCGCTGCAGGGTGTGCCGGTGCCTGTGCACGATATCGACCTGCAAACCGATGCGGCCGGCGCCTATGCCATTGAGCGCTGTTTCAAGGATGATGTCACGCGCCCGGTCACTTACTCGTCTGGAGAGCGCATCCGCTCGCATTTCGGCGCTCTGACCCTCGACGGCATTCAGGTCGAGATCATGGGCGATGTGGAGCACCTGTTACCGCCAGGACAATGGAAGCCCGCACCAGACCTGGCAACGCTGCTCCGCTTGATCGAGTTTGCAGATCTGCAGGTGCCGGTGCTGCCGCTCGAGTTTGAGCGCCAGGCTTACCTGGAGCTGGGCCGCACAGAAAAGGCGGAGATCATCCGGCGGGCGATGCAAGAAAGGTAAAAAGGAGAAAAGGCCATGAGATACCGGGCCGTGATCTTTGATCTCTTTGGCACCCTGGTCGACAGCTATTCCCGGCGGGCCTATCAGGCCATGCTGGCACAGATGGCCGCGCAACTGGGCGCCGATGCCCAGGCCTTTGCACTATTGTGGGATGAGAGCTTTCCTGAGCGCGCCTCGGGCGCCCTGCCCGATGCGGAGACGGCCGTACGCACGCTGTGCGCGCGGCTGGGGGTGCAGCCCGAGCCGGAGCAGGTGCAGGCAGCGGTAGCTATGCGACTCGCCTACACTCAGCGCACGCTCGTGCCTCGGGAGGGGGCCATTGAGACCCTGCGCGCCCTGCGCCAGTCGGGCCTGCGGATTGGCCTGATCAGCGATTGCACCTGGGAAGTGCCCCGCCTGTGGGACGCTACGCCCTTTGCGGAGCTCTTCGATGCCACGATCTTTTCGTGCACAGTACACCTGAAGAAGCCCGACCCGGCTATCTACCGGCTGGCCTGCGAGCGACTGGAGGTGGCGCCGGCGGACTGCCTCTATGTAGGCGACGGCTCCAGCCACGAGCTCAGCGGAGCCGCACAGGTGGGCATGACGCCCCTGCTCATCCGGACGCTGCAAGAGGAGGCGGAAGATGCCCACCGTGCGGAGGAAGACCAGTGGAGCGGCCCCCGCATCGCATCCTTGCCGGAGGTGCTGCGGTTCGCGCTGACAGAGGATTACTGTCAACGGATTGGTGAAACGGATTACACAGATTAGTCGCCCATGCCTGATGTGAGATCCCCTTTTCATATCGGCCCGCCCGTTTATACGGAACTGAGACCGGGAGTAGACCATGATATCCACCATCAGGATCCGTTGCATGCGCCCGGAGGATGTCGATGCCGTGCGCGCCCTGGATGCCCAGGCCTTTACGCCCTATATGCGCCGCTTGAGCAACAGCGATAACGAGGTTATGCCGATGCGCACGCGCGAGAATATTCTCGCCTCGCTGGCCCTCAACCCAGAGGGTTGCTTTGTGGCCGAAGACAGCGCACCGGCTGGCTATATCTTTAGCCGCAAGCTGGGAACCGTGGGCTGGATCGGTGTTTTCGGAGTGCAGCCCGAGCGGCACGGGCAGGGCATTGGCGGCGCCTTGCTCTCAGCCGCCGTGGGGCAGCTGGCTGCACTGGGCTGCACCACCATCGGCCTGGAGACCATGCCCGATAGCCCCTATAATGTGGGCTTTTATGCCCGGGCGGGGTTTAGGCCCAGCTACTCCGTGCTGACTCTGGAACAAACCCTTGCTCTGCCGCAGCCCCCAGCGCCAGCGGCCTGCTTGAGCCGAGTCGAGCAGGCGGCAGGCCTGCGCACAGTCACTGCCATCAGCCAGAGCGCCTGCCCCGGCCTTGACTATGCGCCCGAGGCGCAAAATGCGATGCAATTCGGCTGGGGAGAGGTGCTGTTGATCGGCTGGCCGCAGGCCTGGGCGTTGGCGGTCGTGCGGGCCGTGCCGCGCCGCGAAGGCCCCGCGGAAGGGGCCGCGATGGTCGGGCCGGTGGCCGTCGTCCCACAGGCACGCAGCCGGCTGGTAGAAGCGTTGGCGGCCGCGGAGCAGTTTGCTCGCGCGCAGGGATTGACCCATCTTGTGCTCTCAGCCAATAGCGGCGATTGGCCGGCGCTGCAGACGCTGCTAGCGACCGGTTTCCGCGTCGCTCAGGTGAACCTGCGTTTGCTATGCAAAGGGGGTTGCGAGACTCCGCCGGGCATTGACCTCTACCGCTGGGCAATGTGAGGAAGAGGAACCAGCGCGAGAGGAGATAGACAGGCCGGCAGCCATAAACAGACTGGGGCATCCGGCATGCTACAGTGCACCGGATGTCCCAGTCTGTTTATGGCTGCCGGCCAGAGGGCAAGTAAACTACCGCTTGGTATACTGCGGCGCCTTGCGCGCGCGTTTGAGGCCGGGCTTCTTGCGCTCTTTGATCCGCGAATCGCGGGTCAGGTAGCCACCCTTACGCAACGCGGAGCGGAGCTCGGGATCGGCTTCCAGCAGGGCACGCGCGATGCCGTGCTCTACGGCCTCGGCCTGCCCGGTGACGCCGCCGCCCACTACCCGCACCATGACGCTAAAGCGCTCGGCCATGCCAGTCGCCTGCAGCGGGCCCCGGGCATGGAACAGATCGATCTCACGGCTAAAGTACTCCTCAGCCGGCTTGCCGTTGACGACGATGCTGCCCGTACCGGGGTAGAGGCGGACCTGCGCCACGGCTTCTTTGCGGCGCCCAGTGCCATAGTAATATCTAACCGCCACTCAAAAACCTCCTCTTTGCGCCCACCCAAAAAGCCCTGCGGCGCCGGATTCGGTGCCCACAGGAAGCACCCGCAGGGGATGAGTCACAGCTTTTCGGATAGGCTCTTGCTGGTCAAAGCCCCTACAGCTCCAGCTTTTGCGGCTGCTGTGCCTCGTGCGGATGTTCCGGCCCGGCGTAGACTTTGAGCTTCCTGATAAGCGCCCGCCCCAGGCGGTTTCGGGGCAGCATACCTTTCACAGCGTGCTGCACGGCCCGCGTCGGGTGACGAGCCATCAACTCGGCCCACGACATCTCCGTCAGACCGCCTTTGTAGCCGGAATACCGGTAATACATCTTGTCGCCCATCTTCTGGCCGGTCAGGCGGATCTTGTCTGCATTGACCACGATAACAAAATCGCCCATGTCCAGATGGGGACTGAAGGTCGGCTTGTGCTTTCCGCGGAGGATCGTCGCCACCCTGGTCGCGAGGCGGCCCAAGGTCTGACCCTCGGCATCCACCACGAACCACCGGCGTGCGATCTCACCTTCCTTCACAGCGTAGGTTTTCACTCCAAACAATTCTCCTTCTGCCACAATTCCGACGTTGGCAGCGACCAGTTCAGCACCCCCGGATCGTAGCGCACCGCCATCAGGCAGAGCCCATTGGGCGGAGCTAACCCCGCGGCTTGGCGCGGATCCCTGGCCTCTATGATACCGCTGAATTCCTCCACCGACAAGCGCCCCAGGCCCACAGCCACCAATGTGGCCACGACCCGTCGCACCATGTGTTGCAAAAAGGCATCGGCCTCCATGGTCATGCTCACCTGCCGGCCATGGGTCCGCCAATCCGCAGCAAGCACTGTACGGACGGTGTTTTCCCCCTGTGGCGCCCGGCCGAACGAAGCCAGGTCATGGCGCCCCAGGAGCGCCCGCGTAGCGGCCTCCATACGCTCCACATCGAGCTCCTGGTCCACGTGCCAGGTATACCGGTGAAGCAACGGAGACCGCACGCGCGCATTGTAGATCCGGTAGCGATACACGCGGCTGCGAGCGCTGAACCGCGCGTGAAAGTCGGGCGGCACCGCAGAGACCGCGCGGATGGCAATGTCCTGCGGCAGGTTGGCGTTCCACGCGCGCCGCAGGGCGGCCAACGAATGCCTCCAGGGCGCCCGCAGGTGCACCACCTGTCCTTTGGCGTGCACCCCGGCGTCGGTGCGGCCGGCCGCCATCACCCGCACGGCCTGCCCCATGATCTTCTGCAGGCCCTCTTCCAGCTCACCCTGGATGGTCCGGCCTCTCTTCTGCAATTGGAAACCTGCATACTCGGTGCCGTCGTATTCGACAAGCGCCGCCACCGGCTGGCCTTCGCCTTCTCTCACATCAGCGCCATCCGGTTTCCAGCACAGCTGACTCCGGCTATTCTACCAGGGTCAGCAAGACCATCGGTGCGCCATCGCCAAGGCGCTGCCCAAGGTGCAGCACTTTGGTATAGCCACCCGGGCGCTCTTTGAAACGGGGCGCCACTTCTCCCACCAAGCGCTTCACCACCACGGGGTCTGTCAGCACAGCCGCCACCTGTCGGTGGGCGTGCACATCCTGGCGCTTGGCGATCGTGATCAACTTCTCAGCCTCCGCCTGGACCGCCTTGGCCTTGGCTTCCGTCGTGCGAATGCGATCGTGCCTGAACAATTCGGTTACCAAGTTCCGATACAGCGCCCGGCGCTGTCCGGCAGAACGGCCCAGATGGCGGCCTGCCACTCTGTGTCTCATGAAGGCCAACCCTTTCTCAAGATATTGCACCCATAGCATTTGCCCCGTGCCAGCGCGCAACATCCCTTGGGACCTCAGGATGTTGCTGCGGCCAAACGCCCTGGGGGTTACTCGGCCTCAGCCTCTTCGGCTTCCTCGGCTTCTTCGGCCGACTCCAAGTCAGCGCCGGCGATAGCCGGCGGTACACCTTCGGGCAGAAAGCCGCGCTCTTCGAGCCGTTCGAGCAGTTCGTCGAGGGACTTTTGCCCAAAGTTGCGTATTGCCAGGATCTCGTTCTGGCCCTTGGCAAGCTTGGCCAGCACCTCACCGACCCGGGTGATCCCGGCCCGCTTCAGGCAGTTGTAAGCCCGCATCGACAGATTCAGATCCTCAATCGGCATCTGATCCGCCGGCGTGCCCGCCGCGGGCGCCGCCACGGTGAAGGTTTCCGCCACCTCTACCTGGCCATACTCCGCCAAAGGCGCGAATTGCTTCACCAGCATCCGCGCCGACTGGGCCAATGCCTCAGCCGGGCGCATGGTGCCGTCGGTCCAGATCTCGAGGATCAACTGATCATAGTCTGTCACCTGGCCAACGCGCTCGCGCCCGACGGTGACATTGACCTTGCGGATCGGGCTAAAGATGGCATCAACCGGAATCTGGCCGATAGGAAGCTTTTCCCGATCTTCCGCCGGAGAGTAGCCCCGGCCCTGCTCGACCGTCAGCTCGATGTCTAGCTCACTCTCAGGCGAATCCAGCGTCAGCAAATGCAGCTCGGGATTGATAATCTCGATCTCACTCGGCGTCTCGATATCACCTGCGGTCAGCACCGATTTGCCGGCGGTCTCAACGCGCAGATAGACCGGCCCTTCGGCCGATGAGCGCACGCGCAACTGTTTCAGGTTCAGGATAAAAGCCGTCATATCTTCCTTGGCGTTGGGGATCTCTGAGAACTCGTGAAAGACCCCGCTCACGCGCACGGAAGTAACCGCTGCTCCGCTCATAGATGAAAGGAGCACTCGACGCAACGCATTACCGACCGTTACACCGTAACCACTCTCAAGCGGCCCAATCTTGAAACGACCATAGTCTCGCGTAACGACATCGCCCTCAATCTTCGGCAACACAATATTCGACAAGGGATATTACCTCCTCAGCCCTGACGTGTCGGCGCCAGGCTGTCATCCCTAGCGAGAATAAAACTCGACAATCAACTGCTCGCGCAGCGGGATGTCGATTGCCTCGCGGCTGGGCGCACTGACAACACGCCCGCTCAGGCGCGCCGCATCCAGCGAGAGCCAATCGGGAACCGCATGCTGCTCCAGGGCCTTGCTCAAGTCGCTAAACTCGCCAAGGCGCCGGCTGCGCTCGCGCACGGCTATCACGTCGCCCGGTTTGACCTGGTAGGATGGGATATTCACCTTGCGGCCGTTCACCTCAATATGCCCGTGGCGCACCAACTGTCGCGCCTGGGGCCGCGATGTGCCGAACCCGAGACGATAGACGACATTATCCAGCCGCTGTTCGAGCAAGCGCAGCAAGTTGACGCCCGTGACCCCTTTTTGCCGCTCCGCCTCCTCGAAATAGCGACGGAACTGGGCCTCTAGCAGACCATAGAACCAGCGCGCTTTCTGCTTCTCGCGCAACTGCAGGCCATAGTCCGACACTTTGCGCCGGAACTGCCCTTTCTTGCCATGGTCGCCGGGAGCATAAGGCCGCCGAGACACCGGGCACTTGTCGGTAAAGCATTTTTCGCCCTTCAGGTAGAGCTTTTCCTCCTGGCGGCGGCACAGCTTGCATACCGACTCGATATACCTAGCCATTGAACCTCCTTACCGTCTCCCCGGGGCCCACCATCCCCGGGCAGATCGGTCTGCTTTTCTACATTACACGCGCCGCTTCTTCGGTGGCCGGCAACCGTTGTGCGGGATTGGCGTCACGTCAGCGATAGAGCGGACGCGGAGGCCAGTCTGCTGCAGCGAGCGGATCGCCGCCTCACGGCCGGGGCCCGGCCCTTTCACCAGAACGTCGACCTCGCGCATGCCCATATCCATGGCCGCTTTGGCGGCATTCTGTGCGGCAATCTGCGCAGCATAGGGTGTGCTCTTGCGCGAGCCCTTGTATCCCGACTGGCCCGCACTGGACCAGGACAAAACGTTCCCCTGGGGATCCGTCAGGGTCACGATCGTATTATTGAACGTAGAACGGACGTAGGCACGTCCCACCGGCACCAGCCTTCGTTCGCGCCGGCCACGCCGCACCACTGTTCTCTTGCGTCCCATTCTTCCTCCTCGGAAAAACTATCAGCTACTGGCTACCAGCTATCAGCTCACAGCTCCTTTGTCAGGCGGCCAATGCCATAAGGCAGCGCCCTTGACGGGCACGAGCAAAAGCGGATAGCTTGTAGCGGCCAGCTCCAGATCACTTCTTGGCCCGTGACCGCCGGCGCCCGGGGACCGTCTTCTTGGCGCCACGCTTGGTGCGGGCGTTCGTCCGCGTGCGCTGGCCATGCACAGGCAGGTTACGCCGGTGACGCAACCCCCGATAGCAGCCAATCTCTGTGAGGCGCTTGATGTTCATGCTCACCTCGCGCCGGAGATCACCCTCTACCTTGCGCTCCTTCTCGATGGCGTCGCGCAGCTTGGCAACTTCGGTCTCGGTCAAGTCCTTGACGCGGGTATCGGGGCTTACACCGGTCTCCTTCAACACCTGAAGGCTGGTGCTCTGGCCGATGCCATAGATGTATGTCAGCCCGATCTCCACCCGCTTGTTCTTGGGCAAGTCGACGCCTGCAATTCTCGCCATTAGCTACCTCTCTCCTGACCAGTGCTCAAGCCGGCAGGGCTGCCTAGCCCTGCCGCTGCTTGTGGCGCGGGTTCTCGCAGATGATGCGGACGATACCCCGCCGCTTGATGATTTTGCATTTCTCACACCGTACGCGGACAGAAGGCTTGACCTTCATCTTACAACCTCCAAAACTTCGCGACACCCTGGCCTGCTAAAGGCAGGTCAGGATCACCGCTTCGCCGTCGGTGACGGCAACCGTATGTTCGAAATGGGCTGAAAGGCTCCCATCGGCCGTAACAACGGTCCACATATTCTCGAGCAACCGTGTTTGATAATCACCCACCGTGACCATGGGCTCCAGAGCCAGTGTCATGCCCGCCCTCAAGAGCGGCCCCTGGCCGGGTGGGCCATAGTTCGGGATCTGAGGGTCCTCATGCATCTCGCGGCCAATCCCATGGCCCACATAGTCGCGCACAATCCCATAGCCCTGGCTTTCGGCCACGACCTGAATGGCGTGCGACACATCGCCAAGCCGGCGCCCGGCGCGAGCCGCGGCAATCCCGGCGGCCAGAGCTTCTTGCGTCACCCGGAGCAGTTCGGCTGCTACCGGGCCAATTTGCCCCACACCAACCGTAATCGCCGCATCGCCTTGATAGCCGTTGTAGATGACGCCGACGTCCATGCTGACAATCTCGCCCTCGCGCAGATGCCGCCGCCCCGGGATGCCGTGCACAATCTCTTCGTCGATCGAGATACAGACCGACGCCGGATAGCCCCGATATCCCTTGAAGGAGGGAACCCCCCCTCGCTTGCGGATCAGCCGCTCGGCCCAGGAGTCCAGCGAGGCCGTCGTCACACCAGGCTTGGCGCGCTCGGCCAGGCCCTCCAGCACTTCAGCCACAATGCGCCCGGCCTGGCGCATACGCTGCAACTCCTGCTGCGACTTGACCGTTATCATTCCTTCTTCTTTTGCCCCCGGATGACCGCTTCGCGCATGCTGGCCTGAACTTCGTCGATGCTCTGCTCACCGTCGATCTCTTGCAAGAGACCGCGCTCACGGTAGAACTCGATGAGCGGAGCGGTCTGAGCCAGGTATACATCGACCCGGTGGCGCTGCACTTCCGGCCGATCATCAGGGCGCTGGTACAATTCTCCACCACACACGTCGCACACGCCAGGTTGCTTGGGCGGATTGAACAAGGTATGATACACACCCTGGCAATCTCGGCAAATCCACCGTCCAGAGAGTCGCCGCAACAACTCCTCCGGCCGGACACGGATAAAGAGGACCAGGTCCACTTTTCTGCCGTGACCAGCCAGCACCCGGTCAAGGGCTCGCGCCTGCTCGACGGTCCGTGGAAAGCCATCAAGGATGACCCCCGGCTCACAATCGGGCTGGGCGAGCCGTTCCTCTACCATGGCGATCGTTACTTGATCGGGGACCAACTCGCCCCGATCGATGTACGCTTGCGCCTGGCGCCCGAGAGGAGTTCCCTGGCGCAGAGCCTCGCGGAAGAGATCCCCCGTCGCCACATGAGGGATGCCCAGGTATTCAGCCAATCGCTCCGCCTGGGTCCCTTTGCCCGCACCGGGCGCCCCCAACAACACGATATTCAAGCCACTACCTCCGGATAAAGCCTTCATAGTGGCGCATCAACAATTGAGCTTCCAGTTGTTTCATCGTGTCGAGCACCACTCCTACGACGATCAGCAAGCCCGTGCTCGTCACCAGCATCTGGGTTGTGTTCGTCAACGGCCGCAAGATCCAGGGCAAGATTGCGACCACCCCCAGGAACACCGCTCCCACCAGCGTGATCCGCCGCACGACACTGTTCAGGTAGTCGGCCGTGCGCTTGCCTGGCCGGATACCCGGGATAAAGCCACCCTGACGCTGCAGATTCTCGGCCAGGTTTTGTTGCTGGAAAACGATGTCGGTATAAAAGTACGTGAACCCAACGACCAGGATAAAGTAAGCCAGCCAGTAGAACGTGCTCTGCGAGTTAAAGAGATGGTAGATGGCGTTGGCCACAGTGGCCACCCATGCCGTCTTGGCATAGATAAAGTAACTCGCAATGACCCCCGGGAAGATCAGCAACGATACGGCCAGGATCAACGGGATCATGCCGGCCGCATTGACCTGAAGCGGGATATGGGTACTTTGACCGCCGTAGACCTTTTGGCCGCGCACGCGCTTGGCGTACTGCACCGGGATCCGGCGCTGGCCCTCTTGCACGATCACGATGCCAACCACTGTAATGAGTGTGACGATCAGAAAGACCACCAACCCCAGCGGATTGGAAACGAGCAAGCTTCCCAATCGGCCCGGGATCTCGGCAACAATACCGCCAAAGATGATAATCGAGATACCGTTGCCGATACCCCGCTCATCAATCAACTCCCCAAGCCAGATAGCGAACATCGTGCCCGCCGTCAACGTGAACAAGGTCGCCAAGGTTGGCAACCACGTCGCCGCGGTGAACCCGAAATTCGACAGCACAGCCACCCCATTGCTGGAACGCGAGTTCGCCAGCAGTGAGGCCTGAGCATACGCCTGCAGGAACGCCAACGGGATCGTCAGCAGGTGCTGGTACTGATTGAGTTTGTTGCGCCCTGCTTCGCCTTCTTTCGAAAGCTCCTGCAGCTTGGGTATGATCGGCGTCAAGAGCTGAAACACGATCGATGCCGTGATGTAGGGGTAGACCCCCAGCGCGATCACGGAAAAGTTCGACAGGGCGCCACCAGAAAACAGGTTCAGCAAGCCGAGCAACTGGTTGCTTTCGAAAAGCAGGCGCAAGCCAGCCAGGTTCACGCCCGGCACGGGAATATGGGCCGCCAGCCGGATGATCACCAACACGCCGAGCGTGAAGTAGATCTTACGGCGTAGGTCAGGGAGCTTGAATGCATTGGAAACGGCCTGTAGCATGGCTTCCTCCAAGCTCTAGGGAGCTTTGCGCTCCATCCACAACCGCTACGCCTCTTCTGCTTCCAGGATCACAGCAGTTCCACCGGCCGCTTCGATCTTGGCACGAGCGCTGGCGGAGAAGCTATCCGCTGAGACCTGCAGCGCCCGATCCAGTTCGCCCGTTCCGAGCACCTTGATGGGCAGGCCGTTGGCCTTGACGAGGCCGGCCGCGACCATCAATTCAGGCGTAACATGGGTGCCAGGAGCGAAACGGGTGAGATCCTGCACGTTCACCACGCTAAAGGGTACGCGGAAGATATTGACGAAACCTCGTTTGAAGGGCATACGCCGCACGAGCGGCAGCTGACCGCCCTCAAAGAATGGGCCCTTCACGCCGCCGCTGCGGGCATTCTGGCCCTTGGTGCCACGCCCGGCCGACTTGCCATGGCCGGAGCCAGTGCCTCGGCCGAAACGTTTGCGCGGGTGCGTTGCGCCCTTCGCGGGGTGCAGTTCATGCTCCTTCATGCCGACACCTCTTCGACCTTCACCAGGTGACTGACGGTCGCGATCATGCCCCGCACTGCGGGGTTATCGGGCTGCACAATCGCCTCGCCGAGCCGCTTGAACCCGAGGGCCTGCAGGGTCCTCTTCTGGTTCTCTTTATAGCCGATGCCGCTTTTCACCCAGGTGATACGCAGTTGCTTGTTCTCAGACGCCATGAGACACCATCCACGGCGGGCTCACTTCGGCAGCGGTCTTGTTCCGGCGACGGGCTTCGGCTTCGATCTCCCGCATCCGCCGCAGACCGTCAATCGTGGCCCGCACGACGTTCAACATGTTGGGGCTACCCAACGATTTGGTCAGGATATCCTTGATGCCCGCAGCCTCAACGACAGCGCGCACACCACCGCCGGCGATAACGCCGGTGCCGGGCGATGCCGGCTTGAGCAGCACCTCGGCCGCCCCGAAGCGAGACAGCACCGGATGTGGAATCGTGGAGCCCACCGTAGCCACCGGCTTCATATCCCTTTTGGCCCGGTCCACGCCTTTGCGGATCGCATCCGGCACTTCGCGCGCCTTGCCGATGCCGACGCCCACCTTGCCCTTGCGGTCGCCCACGACGACGACCACACGGAAGGCAAAGTGGCGCCCCCCCTTCACCACCTTGGCCACACGGGCGATGTGTACAACACGCTCTTCGAGCTCTTCGCCTTCGGCAAAGTCGCTCTGAACATCCCTTCTGGCCATCAAACCTCCCTTATGCCAACTCCCACGATGATTGCCGTCTCAACCTCCTGGGAGCTCCAGCATCAGCCGCACACGGAAGGCGCCTCCCTCACCGGCGGGAAGCCTCCCTTCCACGATGCTCGCTCCCTCGTGGAGGCAGCCAATCTTCGGTCCTAGAACTCCAGGCCGCCGGCGCGGGCGCCATCAGCAAGGCTCTTGACGCGACCGTGGTACATGTAACCGCCCCGGTCAAAGACGACAGTCTTGATGCCGCGAGCCAGGGCGCGCTGCGCCAGCACCTCGCCAACCACACGGGCCGCTTGCGACTTGTTCATGCCGGCTACGCGCCCATTGATTTCCTTATCATCCGTCGAAGCCGCTACCAGGGTCATGCCCTTGGTATCATCAATGATCTGGGCCGAAATCTGCCGCAGGCTGCGGAAAACGCTCAGCCGCGGCCGCTCAGCGGTGCCCGCGACTTTTTTGCGCACGCGCACATGGCGCCGGATGCGCGCCAAACGCCTCTCCTCACCAGCCATTACTTCGCTCCTGCCTTGCCGGCCTTACCAGCCTTGCGGCGGATTCGCTCGCCGGCGTACATGATGCCAAAGCCCTTGTAGGGCTCAGGCGGCCGCACATCGCGAATCTTGGCGGCCATCTGGCCGACCAACTGCTTGTCGATGCCCGACACCGTGATGTTGCGGTTGCCCTTGGCCACCTCGAAAGTGATCTCTGCCGGGGGCGCGATCACCACCGGGTGCGAAAAGCCCACCGAGAGCACCAGGTTCTTGTCCTGCATATCGGCGCGATAGCCGACGCCCTCGATGACCAACTCACGGCTGAAGCCGTTGGAAACGCCCAAGATCATATTGGCCAGCAGCGCCCGCGTCAGCCCATGCAGTGCACGCACCTTGGGCGCATCCGACGGTCGCGTGACCACAATCGTCCCGTTCTCCTGGGCGATCGTAATATCGGGATGAAACACCTGGTGCAACTGACCCTTCGGGCCCTTCACCGTCACCGCTGTGCCGTCAATCGTCACATTGACGCCAGCTGGGACGGAGATGGGCTTGCGTCCGATTCTAGACACCGTCGTTTACCTCCCCACTACCTAGCTCATCACCAGAAGTAGCAGAGCACTTCTCCGCCCAAACCGAGGCGCCGGGCCTGCCGCCCCGTCATGATCCCCTTCGGGGTCGAGAGCACGGCAACGCCCATCCCACTCAGAACCAGCGGAATAGTCTGCTTTCTGGTATATACCCGACGGCCGGGTCTGCTAATGCGCTGCAAACCAGCCAGAAGGGGCTCACGGTTCTCGTCGTACTTGAGCCAAACCCGCAGGCTGGGCTGAGGGCGGTCTTTTTCCTTGACCACGTCAAAGCCCTCGACGTAGCCCTCATCCTTCAGTATCTGAGCAATCGCCATCTTGACTTTGGATGACGGCATTTGCACATAGCGGCGGCGCACAGCCATACCGTTGCGCAAACGGGTCAGCATATCGGCGATCGGATCAGTTGTGCTCATTTGATCTCCTCTGCTGCCTAACACACGCGGGAGCACCGCAATCCTCGGCCCCCTGCGCGTTCGCATGCTATTGCTAAGCTCTAGAGCTTACCAGCTAGATTTCACGACGCCAGGGATTTTCCCCGACATCGCCTGCTGGCGGAAGCAAATCCGGCAGAGATGGAACCGGCGCAGGTAGCCGCGCGGGCGCCCGCAAATCTCGCAGCGATTGCGAACCCGCGTGGGGTATTTCCGACGCGCTTCCTTCGCGATCATGGACTTTTTGGCCACTCTACTACTCCCCCCATCACTATCTCGTACAACCTGGCGCAACCTTGCGGAGGCTCAGGGCCCGCCCAAGGTACCGCTGGCTAGCGCTCAAACGGCATGCCAAAGAGCTCAAGGAGCCGCCGTGCTTCCTCGTCCGTCTTGGCGGATGTCACGATGCTAATCTCCATGCCGCGCACGCGATCAACCTGGTCGTAATTGATCTCAGGCCACACGAGTTGCTCGCGCAAACCAAGCGTATAGTTTCCACGGCCGTCAAAAGCATCGCGGGGCACGCCGTGGAAATCGCGCTGCCGCGGCAAGGCCACGTTGACCAGGCGATCAAGAAAATTGTACATGCGCTCACCGCGCAGCGTAACCTTGACCCCGATGGGGTTACCGGCCCGCAGCTTGAACGTCGCAATGGACTTGCGCGCTCGCCGCACGATCGGGTGCTGGCCGGTGATGGTAGCGATATCGCCCACGGCGGCGTCCAGCGCCTTGGCGTTCTGTAGCGCCTCGCCCAGCCCCACGTTCACCACAATCTTCTCGATGCGCGGGATCTGCATCACATTGGCATAGCCGAACTCTTCCCGCAGCCGAGGGGCAATCTCCGCCTGGTAGCGATCTCTCAGCCTAATGGTAGTTGCCTGCATTTCTCGTGCCCGCCTTTACTCAATCGTCTCGTCGCAGCGCCGGCAGATGCGGACCTTGGTCCCATCTTCCAGAATGCGGTATCCGACGCGGGTCACCTTGCTGCAGCGCGGACAGACCAGCGCCACATTCGAAATGGCGATTGGCGCCTCGCGCTCGATAATACCAACCTGCGTACGTACGTCGCCCGTCCGGCGCTGGTGCTTCTTGACCAGGTTAACCCCAGACACCAGCACACGCTTTTCGGCGGGCAGGACACGGTGCACAGTGCCTCGGGTCCCGCGATCATCGCCGCTGATGACCTCGACGGTGTCGCCCTTCCTGATCTTCATACATTCATCTCCAACTCGCAGCCTGCCATCCGAAAGGCCCTTACAGAACCTCGGGAGACAGCGAAACGATCTTCATGAACCCTCGCTCGCGCAACTCACGCGCCACCGGGCCGAAAATACGCGTGCCCTTGGGGTTCTTGGCATCATCCAGTATAACCGCCGCGTTCTCATCAAAGCGAATGTAGGATCCGTCAGGCCGTCCATATTCCTTGGCCGTGCGCACAATCACCGCTTTGACCACGTCCCCCTTTTTCACGCTGCCGCCGGGGATGGACTGTTTGACGGACGCAATGATGATGTCACCCACACCGGCATAGCGGCGCCGGGTGCCACCGATAACCTTGATGCACATGATTTCCCGGGCGCCGGTATTATCGGCCACCCTCAGTCGAGTAAATGGCTGAATCATCTTTACTGCCTCGTCTCTAAGCTTGCGCGGCAGCCTCTGGCCCGCACCCCGCAGCGCGGAGGAACGCTACCTGCGCCTCACGGCCGGTCGCTCACTCTTGCTGCCCATGCTCGAGGATTTGCTCGACGATCCAAGCTTTTTCCTTGCTCACCGGGCGCGACTCCACGATGCGCACCACGTCGCCGATCTGGCAGCTGTTGTTCTCATCGTGGGCCTTGTAGCGCTTGCGGGCCTTGAGCGTCTTGCCGTACAACGGGTGCCGCGTCATGGTTTCGACAACGACGACCACGGTCTTTTGCATCTTGTTGCTGACCACACGTCCCGTCAGCCTGCGCCGCATCGAATCGTTCATACCTATCGAACCTCCTTCAGGCTCCGCTCGCGCAGCAGCGTCTTGAGCCGTGCGATATCGCGCTTGACCTGCTGAATACGGCTGGTATCGGCCAATTGCTTGGTCGCCAATTGGAACCGAAGGTTGAACAACTCTTGATAGGTCTCGTCGAGACGATGCTGCAATTCGTCAGCTGTCAACTGGCGCAACTCCGCAGCCTTCATTATTCCTCACTCCCCGGCGCGGCCTCGCTCCGTACCAGGAACTGGGTGTGGATGGGCAGTTTGTGCGCAGCCAGGCGCATCGCCTCGCGCGCGACGTCTTCCCGCACCCCTCCCAGCTCGAACAGGATGCGCCCCGGCTTTACCACAGCCACCCAGTGGTCCAGCGTCCCGCGGCCGCCGCCCATACGAGTCTCGGCCGGCTTGGCGCTCACCGGGTGATCAGGGAAGACACGGATCCAGAGCTTGCCGCTACGCTTCAGGTAGCGCACCACCGCGCGGCGCGCCGCTTCCAGCTGCCGGCTCGTCATCCAGTAGGGCTCCAAAGCCTGGAGGGCATACTCGCCAAAGGCGATCTCCGTCCCCCGGCATTCCTTGCCCGACATGCGGCCGCGATGCACCTTGCGGTATTTAACGCGCTTCGGCATCAACATAGTCTAACTTCCTCATCAGAGAATGCGGGTCGGCCTACTGTGCGGCCGCCGCGCTGCTCGTCTCTTCCTCTTCGGGCAGTTCGATCTCAACGCCCCGGGCAGCGCCTGTCGCGACTTCACCCCGGTAGATCCAGACCTTGACGCCGATCCGCCCAAAGGTCGTCAGCGCCTCAGCCACGGCATAGTCAATGTCAGCGCGCAGCGTGTGCAGAGGCACCCGCCCGTCACGCACCCATTCGCGCCGCGCCATCTCCGAGCCCGCCAGGCGCCCGGCGCACGCGATACGGATCCCCTGGGCGCCCGCGCGCATCGCCCGCGCCACCGCCTGTTTCATGGCGCGCTTTTGTGAGATACGGCGCTCCAACTGTTCGGCCACGCTCTTGGCCACGACCGTCGCGTCCAGGTCGGGTGCAGAGATCTCGGCCACATCGATCTTGATGCGCTTGCCACTGAGCTTCTCCAGCTCAGTCCGGAGTGCGTTCACATTGGCGCCCCGGCGGCCGATCACCATGCCCGGCTTGGCCGTATGGATCTTGATGGATACTTGCTTCGGATAACGCTGGATCTCTACCCGCGATACACCTGCCTCGCCCAGCGTCTTCTGGATCGCCCGACGAATACCGCGGTCCTCAGCCAAAAGCTGCGCGTACCGGTCGCCCTCAGCATACCAGCGCGCGTCCCAGAGTTTGGTAACGCCCAGACGGAACCCAATGGGATTAACCTTGCGCCCCAATGTCTCCTCCTTCGCCTATGCTCTCTGCCCCAGAGCTCGTTCGCCCAGGACGACTGTGATATGAGTCGAACGCTTCAAGATTGGCTTGAACCGCCCACGGGGTCCCGGCATACCGCGCTTCAGGGTCGGCCCTTCATCGGCAGTAATAGTAGCCACATAAAGGTCCTCTGAAGAGAGGCCATAGGTCTCCTCGGCATTCGCCGCCGCGGAGCGGATGGCCTTCGCGACCGGATTGGCTGCTGCTTTGGGCAGGAATCGCAACATATCGAGCGCTTCCGGCACGTCGCGATTACGAACCAGGTCGACCACCAGCTTGACCTTGCGCGGCGACATGTGAATGTACTTTGCTACCGCTCTCACTTTATACCTCTCTCCACAAACTCAGCCGCCGACTGCATCAACGCGCCGCGGTTGCCTTTTCTTTATAGCTGTGGCCGCGGAAATAGCGCGTTGGCGCAAACTCACCCAGGCGATGCCCTACCATGTTCTCGGTGATGTAGATCGGCACATGCCGCCGCCCATCATGGACAGCGATCGTGTGGCCGACCATCTGTGGGAAAATGGTAGAAGCCCGCGACCAGGTCTTGATGACTCGCTTGTCGCCGGAGCGGTTCATCGCCTCGATACGCTTCAGCAGCTTTTCTTCGACAAAGGGTCCCTTTTTCAGCGACCTCGACACTCTTCTGCCCTCCTCAGATGGCCCACCGGGCCGTCTCTACCGCTTCTTCGTCCGCCGCCGCACGATCATGCTATCGCTGGCCTTGCGTGGGCGGGTCTTTTTGCCCAATGTGGGCTTGCCCCAAGGGCTCTTGGGAGATGGCATGCCCACCGGCGCCTTGCCTTCGCCGCCACCATGCGGGTGGTCGCGCGGGGTCATCGCCGAACCACGGACAGACGGGCGGCGACCCAGCCAGCGGGAGCGGCCGGCCTTGCCGATCTTGACGTTGCCATGGTCCGTGTTGCCGACCTGGCCGATAGTAGCCATGCAGCGGATGTGCACGCGCCGCATCTCGCCTGAGGGCAGACGCAGAGTGGCGTAATTGCCTTCCTTGGCCAGGACCTGCGCCGAGCAACCGGCGGCCCGGGCCATCTGCCCACCCCGCCCCAGGTTCAACTCGACGTTGTGCACCATCGTGCCGAGCGGGATATTGGCCAACGGCATGGCGTTCCCCGGCCGCACCTCGGCCTGCGGCCCAGACATAACGGTATCGCCAACCTTGAGGTCCAGTGGCGCCACGATATAGCGCTTCTCGCCATCCGCATACACCAGGAGGGCAATGCGGGCCGAGCGGTTCGGGTCATACTGGATCGACTCCACACGCGCGGGAATCGCCACCTTATCGCGGCGAAAGTCGATCACCCGATACATGCGCTTGTGCCCACCGCCCTGATGGCGAACCGTCACTTTGCCACGAACATTGCGCCCGGCGTGTTTTTTCAGGGTCCTCAGCAGCGAGCGCTCTGGCTCAACATCGTCAATGTCGGCAAAGGAGGTGCTGGTCATCCAGCGTCGCCCTGGAGAGGTGGGCTTGTATACCTTAATTGCCATTCTAGACCCCCTCAAAGACCTGAATACTCTGCCCGGCTGCCAGCGTCACGATCGCCTTTCGCCAGCCAGGAGTATGGCCCTGGATGCGCCCCAGGCGTCGCTGCTTACCACGCACGTTCATGACATTGACCGCGATCACGTTGACATTGAACGCCTTTTCGACGGCTTCCTTGACCTGCATCTTGTTCGCGCGCCGGTCCACCTCAAAGGCATACCGGTTCTGCTCACCGAGCAAGCTGGTCTTTTCCGTCACGATCGGGCGTTTCAGCACTTCATACGGATGCATTCTCAGTCTCCTACTCCGTTGCTACGCCGGCAACAGCGGGCTGCCCCAAATGTTGGTGCACGGCCTCCACTGCGGCCATCGGCATGACCAGATAGTCGTATCCCAGCAGGTCAGCAACGTTGAGACTGCCCGTCCGCAGGATCTTGACCCCTTCCAGATTAGCTGCCGACCGCTCGACCGCCAAAGAGGGGCCCGTCAGCAGGATCAGCGCCGACCCGTCAATGGCAAGGCGGCTCAGCATGCCCAGCATCTCTTTGGTCTTTGGCGCTTCCATGCTCAGCTCATCGAGCACCACCACCTGCTCTGCTCCCGCCTTGACCGACAGGGCCGAGCGCAGGGCCAGCCGGCGCATCTTGCGCGGCATACGCTGCTCATAGCTCCGCGGATGAGGGCCAAAGACCACACCACCACCCTTCCAATGGGGGGCGCGGATGCTGCCTTGCCGGGCCCGACCGGTGCCCTTTTGGCGCCAAGGCTTGCGACCACCGCCCCGCACCTCGGAGCGCGTCTTGGTCTGCACCGTGCCCAAGCGAGCATTTGCCCGCTGCCGCAGGAGTGCCTGATGCATCACCGGTTCATTGATCGGTGCCGCAAACACATAGTCTTGCAGCTCCACCTCGCCGACCGTCTGGCCGGCCATATTCCTTACAGGAACTCGCATCTGTTCCCTCTTCCTAGCGCCCTCTCGCCGCATGGTCACTCTGCTTGACCACCAGGTTCGCAGCGCAGCGCCCACATTTCAGCTCCAGGCGACAGTGTCGCCCCCAATTGCGTTCAGAGATGGCAGCATCTCCAGGTATCCACAAGCGTGCTATGCTCGCTGAGCTATCCAAACGCAATTGGTGTTGTTCAGCGTCGTTTGCGCGCTTCGCGGGTCTTCAGGCCCTTACGAATAAAGAGGATTCCGTTCACGCCACCGGGCACCGCACCACGCAAAGCGAGCAGGTTCCGCTCTGGGTCAACCAGCTCCACGCGCAGATTGTGGACAGTTACCCTATCCGTACCCATGCGACCCGCCATCCGCAGGCCCTTGACGATATTGCCGGGGGTCGTGCCCGAGGCAATAGCGCCGGGGTGTCGCTGCCGGTCCGACTGGCCGTGGGTCCTAGGGCCGCCTCTGAAATGGTGCCGCTTGACGACGCCCGCAAACCCCTTGCCTTTGGAGATACCAATGACGTCCACCACGTCGCCAGGCTTGAAGATGCTGACGTCAAGGCGCTGCCCGCGCTCGTATTGGCCAGCGTCGTCGGTGCGCAGCTCCCGCAGATGTCGCAGCGGCGGCAGGCCCTTCAGGTGTCCCTTCTCTGGCTCCGTCAGGCGCTTGGTCTCTTCAAAGCCCAACTGGATTGCGGCATAGCCATCCTTCTCGGGCAGCTTGACCTGCGTCACGACACAGGGCCCAGCCTCGATGACCGTCACCGGCACCACAATGCCGCTTTCGGCAAAATGGCGCGTCATTCCTACTTTACGGCCTAGAATTGCTTGTCGTGTTGGCATAGCTCAGCTTTATACAAGGGCTTGCCACCAGGCCAGAGAGGCCATCGAGCGCCCTCGTTCCCCCTTTACTCAAAAGTGACCGCCTCAACATCCCGGAGCTTCCAACCTCTGGGGCGATAGAGCGCCAGGCCCGGCGCCACGTGCCCCACTGCAAGGGCGGGCTTGCCCAATCTCCGGGAGGCTCGCTTCAGGTGTTGAGCCTAGAGCTTGACTTCGATATCCACGCCCGCCGGCAGGTTCAGGCGCATCAGCGTGTCAACCGTCTTCGCCGTCGGCTCTAGCACATCGATCAGGCGTTTATGAGTCCGGATTTCGAGTTGGTCACGCGAGTCCTTGTCGATGAATGTGGAGCGCATGACCGTGAAACGCTCGATCTTTGTGGGCAGAGGCACGGGCCCAACTACGGCAGCCCCCGTACGTTCTGCGGCCTCGACAATACGCCGCGCTGATTGATCCAGCACCCGATGATCAAAGCTTTTGAGGCGGATTCGAATTCGCTGTCGTTTGGCCATAGTCCATGAGGGTCTGGCTCTCGCCTGGACCCGTCCCTCCTTGTTCCCTAAAGTTATTATTCCTCGACCTTGATGATAGCGCCCGCGCCAACGGTGTGGCCGCCCTCACGGATGGCAAAGCGCGAGCCCGCTTCCAGGGCCACCGGCGTGATCAATTCCACATCCACCGTCACATTGTCACCGGGCATGACCATCTCCACACCCGCCGGCAACGTCACGCTCCCCGTCACATCCATCGTCCGAATATAGAACTGCGGCCGGTACCCATTGAAGAACGGCGTGTGACGCACGCCCTCTTCATTCTTCAAAATGTATACCTGCCCCGTGAACTTTTTGTGCGGCTTGATCGAGCCCGGCTTGGCCAAGACCTCACCACGCTCTACATCCGTGCGCTCTATACCCCGCAACAGGCACCCTACATTGTCT
>DAOTVS010000317.1:0-8295 GCA_034436375.1 Anaerolineae bacterium
ACGTCACACCGATCCCTCTATACAGCTATGGGGGTGGTGGCGTCTCTGTTTTGCCGCCCTGCAGGGCGGCAAAACAGAGACGCCACCACCCCCATAGCTGTATAGAGGGATCGGTGTGACGTTCAGGCCAGCGCCTGCGCAATGTGAAGGATATACTCTGGGTCCTTGATGGTGGGCTCAGCAAAGCCGGCCATATCGGCGCCGGCAGCCAGCACGTCGCGCACATCTGCAGCCGAGCGCACATAGCCGCTGGCCAGCAGGAAATGAGGGCAGGCGATCTTGACCTGGCGCACCAACTCCAGGTCGGGCCTGGGCGTTCCGGCAGCCCGCACGTTCATGTGCACCGCCACGATGCCCATCTTCGCCAGCCCCTCCAGGGCAGGCAGCAGGTGCCGGCGGTCGCTCTGGCCGTTGAGCTTGACGATCAGGGGCGCCCCTCGCTCGGTCAAGGCCTGCACCCAGCGGAACAGCTCGGGTTGGTGCTCGGGCAGGACCATGGCGCGCAGCTTGCCCAGCGCCACATAGCGCGCGTACCCCCCGTGCGCATTGAGCTCGATCAAATCGCCGCCGGCGGCCAGAAAGCATTCAGCCGCCTGCAGGGCCCAATCGAGTTGCGGGCTGGCCAGGTTCAGGCAGGTGCGGATGGAGCTGTTGCCCCGCGCCCGGCGGATTTCCTCTGCCAGGAAGGCCGTGCAGGCTGCGGGGTCCGCGGGCAGAAAGGAATCCGCATCGCGCCCCATCTCCTCGCTGCCGGCGGTGGGCTCGGCGAGGTAGGCCCCCAGCTGTACCAGCGCGCAGCCCGAGCGCCGCTGGCCGCAGAAAGCGCCGTCGGTGATCCCCATCATCGAAGAGAGGAAAAGGCCGTTCCGTAGCTCGCCGTAGAGACTGGCGTATCTCCCCTTCATCTCTTGCCTCCTTTGTGGCCTATCACAGTGAGCATCCACAGTATGCCTCAGGCATTACCGGGCGCCAGAAGGCCTGCTGGCCACGATCACGCCGATGAGCGGCTGTGCCTCTATTCTCACGGTGGCTGAGCACGATGATGGTCAGTCTCTCCTTCGGGCAACGTTTGATGAGCGTGCGCATGCTGGGCATCTTGCCCTCATGGCCCTCAACCTTCCTTGCGGACGAGGCGCAACCCCACGCGCAGCCAGCCGACGGCGCCATCGGGCCGGCGGATGACGTCGATGCGCATGCCTTTACCTGGGCCATCCACCACAAGCAGGCGGTCCTGCTCGCAGAGCCCGAGCGCCGCCGGCGGCTCCAGCGGGGGCGGCGGGCAATTGCGAGTGGGGAAACCGCCTTTCTCGGCGGCCTGCGCTACCAGCCGGCCGCCAAGGATGCCGATCTCCAGGTCCATCGTGGGGCGAAAGTAGCGGCCCACATAGGGGATGAGCATCTCTCGCGTTGCCTCGATGGGCTTGGGCCCTTCCGGGCTCTCTACCCCCAGGTATTCCTTGAGCGCCCAGCGCAGGACCTCGTGGGTGATCTGCCCGCCCCGGTCGGCATTGGTGACAACCGCCAGGGCAAACTGGCGCTCGGGGACAAGGGCCAGCAAACTGACCTGCCCCAGGGTCCCCCCGCCATGGGAGATCTGGCGCACGCCGGCGCTGTCATCGATGACCCAGCCCAGGCCCCAGGACTCCTTGCCCCAGAGGGTAACCTGCGGCGCGTGCATCGCCGCCATGGACTCGGGCGAGAGCAGCCTCGTGCCGTCCGAGGCCGTACCGTCGCCCAGGTGGAAGCGGGCATAGCGCAGGAGCTCCGGCACGGCGCTGGCGATGCCTCCGGCAGCCCAGCTGGCGCGGGGGATAGGCCAGGGGCGGAGGACTGCAGCGCCCTTTTCGCCCACGCTGTGCCCCACCACAAAGCGATGGGTCATGACATCGGCCGGAAAGATAAAGGTGTGCTGCAGGCCGAGCGGCTCGAGCACCAGATCCCGCAGCGCAGCCTCGTAGCTCTTGCCTGTGACCGCCTCGATGATGCGGCCCAGCAGGTTAAAACCCGAGTTGTTGTAGGAAAAGTGCGCGCCCACCGGCGCAATCTGCCCGAGCCCGGCCATGGTGGGCACATAGCGGGCCAGGGCGTCGTCGCCCAGGCCGGTGTCCTCGAAAATGTCGCCCTCCCAGCCGCCTGTATGGGTCAGCAGGTGGCGCAAGGTGGCCCCCGCCGAGGCCTCATCGTCGGCCACGCGGAACTCGGGCACGTACTTGCGCACAGGCGCATCGAGCAGGAGCTTGCCCTGGTCCACCAGGCGCAGGATGGCCGTCGCGGTAAAGGTCTTGGTGATGGAGCCGATCTGGAAGAGCGTATCGGGTGTGACGGGCAGAGGGTTCTCCACACTGGTCACGCCGAACCCCGCGGTAGAGACTTCATCCCCCTGCAGGATGCCCACAGCCACCCCGGGCACGCCCTTGTCCCTGACCAGCGCGGCGACGAACTCGCTCAGGCGGTCCGATCTGGATTGCTGATCTGGCATCATGTTTCCTCCTATTGCGCACATCCTTTAGACCTCACCCCAACCCCTCCCCGGCGCACGGTTATAGGCAGGCTCACCCGGCGCCGGGGAGGGGTGCGTGTTACCGCCGCCGGGCGCATCCCATCACAGCCCGGCCCAGAGGCGGGCGATATCCTCATACAGCCGGTCGCCGGTGCGGAGGATACCGTCACGGCGGCTAGCAGGCTCGAGGAAGATGGCTTTGCCGATCGAGACCTCTCGGCGCTCGCTGCTGACGGCGACGGGGTAGATCGGCAGCGGCGCGCCCGTCTCTCGCTCATACAGAGAACAGAGCAGCAAAAAGCCGCAGAGGAAGGGGCGCATCCCGGTCGCAGGGTCAAGCGGCCGCCGCTCATCCTCGGGAAAGATGAGCAGGCTCTTGCCCTGTCTCAGGAGGGCCAGGCTGCGGCGAAAAGCTGCCATGTACTGTTCATGTTCACGGTCTATTGCGATGCAGCCCAGGCCCCACAGAAAGCGAACGCCGGGCCAGGCGATGATTTCGCCCAGGGCCCGACCCAGGCGGCCATGCAGCCCCCACACCGGGCGGACCAGGTCGCGGTAGATGCGCTGCCCAGCCAGGCGAGGATCGATCGTCTCCGCCAGAATCCACGGGTAGAGGCGCACCGGCAGGGCCAACATCACCTGGATAGGCCCTACAGGCCCCAGGTGATTGGCAACGTAGATCGCCGGGCCTTTACCGATGTGCACCAGCCCGGCACACCGGTAGGCGAAAGGGGAGCCAAGCAAGCGAGCGGCGCGGTAGAGAGTATCGTTCATGGTTTTACCTGCACCGAGCATGGCCACCACTACGGTGGATCTACCAGTCGAACACGACCGCCGTATGGATGCTGAACGGGGGCACCTCGACGGCCCACCACTCGCCCTCGCGCTCCGGGGTGAGCGGGGTCGCCCCCGGCTCGGCATGGACCACGACGGGGCGGCGCGGGTCGCGCAGGCGCACGCGCGTGCCGGTCAGCGTCCCCGGCCGCTCTACCACACGCGGGCCCTGAATGCGGGCATCGGGCTGGAAGGCGACCAGGTGCAGCACCGTGCGGCCCGGGGCCTCGGCGCGGGTGATGCTGACGGCGGCCGCGCCCTGACGCTCAAAGCTCAGGCCAGGGGTGGCGCGGCGCACCAGTTGCTGCAGGATGTAGCGCGCCCCCGGGTTGCCCCGCGTCCAGATGTCGGCGGCGATGGGCAGGGCCAGGAAGAGGACGGTCCCCCGGCCGTAGCGGTTCTCGGTGAGGGCGGGCCAGGGCAGGGCCTCGCCGGGCGGGAAGGCGCCGAGCTGATAGGCCGGGCCGGGTGCGGTGAGGGGCGCGAGCGCCCGCGCGGTGGTGGGACGCACTTTAGCGGGGCGGCCGGGCGCCGGGACGGGCGGGCGGAAGGGGTCGCCCGATCGCCAGAGCCCTTCGGCCTCGGTGCCGCGCAGGCAGAGGTAGCTGAGCGGCAGGTCGTGCTCGCCCTCATCGGCCAGGCCCGCCAGCTCGGCCAGGAGGGCGGAGCCAGCTGTGGCGGTGGGCGCCCCGGGCTCGACGGCCTGGGGGATGGCGCCCGTCACGACGAGCGAGCCGCCCCCCTCCACAAAGCGACGGATGGCGCGGGCAGCCGGCAGCCCGATGTAGCGCTGCTCGGGCACGACGAGCGTCTGGTAGCGGCTCAGGTGCTCCTCCAGGTCGGCATCGTAGAGGATGTGCGCCGCCAGGCCATCCTCCGCCAGGGCCAGGAAAGCCCCGCGCAGGGGGGCCTCGTCAACCCGCCACCTGGCGCCACGGCCGCGCACTGTCTCAGGGCTGGCCAGGATGGCGATATCGGCCTGCGGCTGCGTGCCCTGGGTGAGCGTGGCCCGCTCACGGGCAAAATCAAAGGTCGTGCGCAGGAGGCCGCTCACCTCCGGGTCGGGCCGCACGTCGACCGGCCGCAGCAGATCGCCGATGTAGAGCTTGCCGCCGCCGGCGAGGCCCGCCGCATAGTCGGCCGCGATGGATTCGGGGGTGCGGCAGGTGAAATCCTGCCAGTTGATGAGCATGCGCTCCGTCATCAAATCGGCCGGAGCATCGCGCCAGGCCCAGGCGGCCAGTTGGTAGCTCGTCTCAAAGGTGCAGTTCTGCATCGGCGGGTCGCCCGTCAGGTAGCCGATCTCGCGGGGGGCCGGCACGCACCAGAACTGGCCGCCCATCCAGTTGACGCCGAGGAGGCAATCCTGCTTCAGGGCAGTTACCTGCACCGCCGCGTTGGCCAGCCGCCGCCACACCCGCTCCGTCTGCCAGTGGCGCCACTCGGCCCAGGCCGGGTCATCGGGCTCGCGGGGAATGTCGCGCCCAAACTCGCGCCGGCAGGCCTCGCAGTAGCAGGGCCGGTCGAAATAGCCATAGACGCCGTCCAGGAAAAACCCGTCCACATCGTAGTGCTCCACCAGCTCGCGGAACTGGGGCGCCAGATGCTCCTCGATAAAGCGGGTGGGGCAGGTGGCGGGGCTCTGGCTTATCGATTCGGGCCTGGGCGCGCCCTCCGGCCCCACTACGACCCACTCGGGGTGCGCGGCGGCCATAGGCGCGGGCAGGGCCGAGATGGCCACATAGGCCACCACGCGGATGCCCTCGGCGCGCAGGGCCCGAGCCCCCTCACCAAAGAGATCGCGAGTCAGGTGTGGGTGCGGCAGGCCGATCTGCGTCGGGTAGTAGGACCAGCCATAGGCGCAGCGGGCGAAAAAGTCGACGGCCTCGGCGCCCATTTCCTTCAACTGGCGGGCAAAGGCCGGGGCATCGAAATCGCGTCCCACATCCAGCACGGTGGCGGGGGTGTGCATGTCATAGTGGACCTTGCAGAGGGTGTCGGCATACCAGTTCTCTTGCATGGCGCCAACTCCTATGTGGAAAAAGAGGGGCGGATAAGCCGAAGGGGGCAGCACAATACTATAGCTACCGGGATGCAACGAATCCGGTTACCACATACGAGACCATATCCACCAATATCAGTGCCGCACACACACAGAGCAGGGGTCAGGCTCCCATATGAGCCAGGATCCCCAGAAACTCGGCGGCATTGACGATGAGTGTGTGTTCCCAGTGGCGTAGTTTCAACAAATGGTGATCACCACTCACCAGATATTCCGTGCCACCCTCGAGAGCGCAATCGAGGATGCGATCATCATCAGGATCATCCATAACAGCCTGGACGTTTCGTTGAGGCACCACGATCACGGCATCTGTGCGCAAGAGTTCCAGGACAGCGGCGATCTCTCCATCGGTGATACGCCGTTTCTCACGGAAAAAAGGTCGCGCCAACACACGCGCGACCTCGTCCATAATAGATTCCGAAGTCAGAAGAACGAACTCGCCCCGCTGAAAAGCCTGCAGAACCTCATAGGGGCTACCCGAGTGGCCCATCACACCAGAGATAATCACATTGGTGTCGAGGACAACCCTAAGCACTCTGTTGCTCCCTGGCCTCTCGCCGCTCACGGCGCTCCGCCTCGATCTCACGCGCCGCATCGGCTTCCGCCTCTTCCGGGCTCAGATCGGGATTCTTCCTCCGGATCACGTCGAGTGCAGCAAAGCGCTCCTCACGTGCCCGCAGCAGCCGCTCATAGTCCTCGGGACTGATCAGCACGGCGAATGGTCTGCCCTGCTTCTCGACAATAACCGCCTCCTTAGTGTAGTGCACGGAACCAAGCACGTCCGAGAAATTGTCGCGCGCCTCTTTGGCTGATATCCTCCTGGCCAAAGCTGACCTCCTCATGCAAGTGCTCTTACTGCCATTCTAGCACTTGTGTACAGAATGTCAAGCTTGCACTCATTACTCGGCATATACGGCCTGGCACAGCCCCTTGATATAGCCGATGGCAAACAGGCGCCCGATGGAGGAATAGCTCGGCCTGTCGTTGCTGTCGCCTTCCATCGTCGGCACGTGGTCGGGCCGCAACACGCCCTCGAACCCCACCTCGCGGTAGGCGCGGAGGCAGGCGAGCATATCCGTCTGCCCGTCATCGTGAAAGGTCTCGACGAATTTCTCGGCTGTGCCGCGCACATCGCGCAGGTGCACGAAAAAGATCTTGCCCTGGCGGCCAAAGTGGCGGATGACGGCGGGCAGATCGTCGGTCATGAGGGCAAAGTTGCCCTGGCAGAGGCAGATGCCGTTGACCGGGCTGGGCACGAGGTCGAGCAGCCGCTGATAGTTCTCCACACTACGCATAATGCGCCCCAGGCCGCGGATGGGCGAGAGCGGTGGATCGTCGGGGTGCATGGCCAGCTTGACCCCGGCCTCCTCCGCCACGGGCACAACGCGCTCCAGGAAGTACTTGAGGTTCTCCCAGAGGCGCTCCTCGGTCACAATGCCGTATTCGGTGAGCGGCGCCTTGCGCATCAGCTCGTGGTCGTAAGCGGTGGCCAGCGCCCCGCCGCGTGCGGGCGCTGTGGTCGAGGTGCGCATCCAGTTAAAGACCGGCATCCACTCATAGCACCAGACGGAGACGCCCAGAGCACCCAGGTTGCGGATCAGGTCGCAGACGGCCCCGATCTCCTCATCGCGCCCGGGCAACCCAAGCTTGATCTTTTCCATGGGCGGGCGGCTCTCCAGCACATCGAACTTGAACCCGCCGTCCTCATAGGCCGTCTTGAGGCGCACGAGCGACATGTAGCTCCAGGGCAACTCTTCGCGGCCCACGTTGAGGCCGCGGCTGTAATCCATGCCGCCCACCACATACTCCACGCCGCATTGTTTGACCATCTTCCAGAGGGGCGTTGGGTGGGGGGGCAATGCTTCGGCGATTTTGATCATTGGGGGCACACTCCAGTTCTATCAAAAGACAGCGGGCAACAGCATTCACCCCGTACCCCTAAAGACCACGTGCCTTGCTGCGGCGCTTTTGCTTTTGCGGCCGGGGAAGGGGCTTGGGCAGGCCGATGTAGCGCGGCGTGCGCTGGCAATAGGCCACGTACGCCTTGCCGAACTGGCGCCGCAGGTGCTCCTCCTCGGCGCTCACCATCCAGTGGGCTATGACCAGATAAATCACCACCCAGACGAGCCCCAGCCATGCTGGCCAGAGCAGCGCATAGCCGATGACGACCAGGGCATAACCGACAATCTGGGGGTTGCGGCTGAGGCGGTAGGGGCCGCTTTCCCGTAGCACGCTCAACCGGGTGCCGAGCGATTGGCGCCATCCCAGCCGCACCATGGCTTCCCAGGTCAGGATCAGGCCGGCCGCCAGGCAGACGATGGCCGCGTCAAACACAGGCCCCCGGCGGATGTGGCTCAGATGGCTATCGAGAAAGAAATAGGAGCTGGCGGCATGCAGAGCAAAGAGCAGGACCAGCAGAAAAGCCGTGGGCGGCGAGAGCCGGCCCAGCTTGAGGTAATCGGTCCGCACGCGGGCGAAGATGAGGATGATCCCCACCAGGAGCAAAAAGGTGACGAAAGGGATTATCATCGAGCTGCTGAAAAGGCTTGGCACATTGCCCCCTAGCTAGAAAACCGGGCCGCCCCAACCACAGGCAACGGGGGCCACCCCTCCATGGACAACTCACAGGCGGCAGGCGATTGTCCGCCGCCGGCTCTCGTGTGGTATTATACCAGATAAATCGCCCGATCAATAGCACAGGATAGAGGGGAGAGGCACAGGGGCAATGCCCCTGGATGGGAGCCGGGCACAGGGCTCCGCTGCCGCCCGGCAAAGCCTTGGCAGGGGTGTTGGCGTGTTGTCGCCTGTCGCCGCCCGCCCCGCAGGCGGGCGGCGACAGGCGACAACACGCCAACACCCCCAAAAGGTTCACGCCGGGGTCCATGCAGCACGAAAAGCC
>DAOTVS010000318.1:0-7266 GCA_034436375.1 Anaerolineae bacterium
GGGGTGTTGCTGCCTGTTTTGCCGCTCCGCGGAGCGGCAAAACAGGCAGCAACACCCCCCACACCCCTAAAGGTCAAGCCGGGCGGTTGCGGAGCCCAAAACCTGGCTGGCTTTTGCCAATCGATTCCCATCATGGAAAATGGTGTATCAGGTCTATCCTGCTCACAGGCTGATGGCTCTATCCTCGGCTCCCCTGACCCGATGGAAATTGACACGGTCTGAGGAGAGTGCTACAATTTGGCAGTCACATGTCATAGGACATGCACAGCATCGGCGCCCCTTGGCAAAATCAGGCGACCCCTTTGGGGATGACAAGGCCATTCGACAGACCGGTGATGATCCAAAGCCAGACAAGTTGCCCCATTTTACACTGGCGGCCGGGGCTACCAGGCCTCTCTTGCTATCTGGCTCCACACACAGGGCCTCTGCCCGGCGCCGTCCCCCGGCGCGTTGCTGTTTCTCAAGGAGGATGAGATGATGGCGACTGTTGCTTTTCCTGCTGCCGGCGCCCCGGTAGACCTGACCCCCTTTGCCGCTGCACGCTGGTGGGAGGGCGACCAGGGGCGTACTCTCCAGACCCATGACCTCAAGCGCGACAGCGAGGGCTGCTTGCCGGCGCAGCTGGACCCCAAGACGGGTGAATGGCAGGTGGGACTGGAGTGGGAAATGCCGCGCGACGTCTGCCGGGTGGTAGTGCGCTTTGCCGGCGACATCCCGGCGGGGCTGGCCGTGCAATACTGGCGCCGCAACTGGCCTACGCCCGCACCCGAGCGGATGCCCGGCGCCCGGCGCGGCTGGATCGGCCGTGACGACCCCTTCCACGGAGCCTGGACGCGGGTGCATGGCGAGCAGGTTGTTGTGGGCTCTGACTTGAGCCTGATTTTCGATCCCCTCGACCTGCCCGAGATCAGTGGCTGGGAGGCGGCGGATCAGCTTGATAATGCCGAACACTATCGCGCCACCTTCCGGCGCACCCTCAAGCTGCGCTTGGTGGCCCGAACGCCCTTCCGGGTGGCGGCCATCGAGGCCTATTCGCCCGCGACCTGGCGCGAGGAAACGGTGGACGTGCGCCTGGGTGTGGGGAGCGCCGAAGAGGCCGACTGGAGCGGCCGTGCCCAGGTGGTGAACGGCTATCTGTTAGGGATGGAATCCCTCGATTTCGCAGCCGGCGATGCCTTGCACGATGACGGCTCGTGGGCGCTGCATACCGCAGGCGCCGCCAAGGGCCTGCGCCTGCGCCTGCTCGCTGCCGAATGCGCCGCCGATAGCAATGACCAGACGATCGTCACCCTGCGCACTCGGGCGCACAGCTTCTCCTTCCAGGTGTCCGATCTGGCGCGGGGCCCGATTCCAATCCCTGATTACCATGTGCTGGTCACGCGAGCGGGCGCAACTGCCGAGGCCCCGATGACGGGCATGGCGCCCATCTACGACCGGGTGGAGGCAGAGCCCGAGCACTCTTATCAGCGCGCACTGGCCGAGATCCCCCGGCTGGATGTGACCAAGACCTCTCCCTTTGGCCGCTACCTGCCGTTGACGGTGGAGGCTGGTCGACAGGAGATGGCGATTCGCTACAATGGCGAGTTCTTCGGCGACAAGCGCATCATGAAGCTGCATGGGCGCGATGCAGCCCGTCTGCAGTGGCCCAGCCATGAGATCCGCTATCGCTTCGGCACCGGCGACCCGGCCGATTTCCGCGAGGGCCGGCGCGAGGCTACGAAGCAGTCGCTGCTGCAGGGCTGGCTGCCGGTGGTGATCAGCGAGTGGCTGGACCGCGAGATCGAGTACACCCAGACGGCCTTTGCCGCTTTGCTCGATGGCCCCATGACCGGGCAGGACGCCCGCCGCGGCGATGAGGACGTCGTCTTTTTCCTGCGCTTTCGCATCCGCAACACCACACACGGCTGCAAGCGTGCCCGGCTGCTTCTGGCTATTGCGCCGCAGGAGCAACTGCGCGTGCAGGAGGGCCTGCTGCTGGCCGAAGGGCGCGTGGCGCCGGCGGAGCCGGTGGCGCGTCAGTGGAAGGTGCAGCGCTATGCGACGCCTGTGCTGCGGGCAGCGGCCACAGCCGGCAAGGGCTCCTTGAGCGCCGTGCCCTTTGCCGATCAGCCCGGCGCCTCGCAAGCGGTCACGACGGCGATGGCTTATGAGGTGGACCTGGCCGGCGGCGAGGCGGATACGCTGACTCTGACGGTGCCCTTTGCCAGCCTGACGCAGGCGGCCGAGTGGCAAAAGGCGGCTGCCCTGGACTATGACGCCAAACTGGCCGATGTGGTGGACTTTTGGCAGGGTTACATTCTGGGCGGGGGGCAGATGGACCTGCCCGATGCGGACCTGGGCGATTTCCACCGGGCGGTGCGCACGCACGTAGCCATCAGCGCCGACAAGGATCCCGTCAGCGGCCTGATCATGGTGCCGGCGGCGACCTGGGCCTATGGCGTCTGCGGCAACGAGGCTATCTGGCAGATCCATATGCTGGATCAGGCCGGGCATCACGATCGGGCGGAGATCTATCTCGAGACCTACCTCCGCACCCAGGGCGCCAAGATGCTGGATGGCAACTTCCAGTCGGCCGAGGGCGTGGTGACCGGGCTCGATATCGAAGCGGGTGAGCCATCATTGGGCCACTTTGCCTATAACCTGGACCCGGGCTATGTGATGGAGTGCCTGGCCAATCACTACCGCTACACCGGCGACCGCGCCTGGCTGGACCGCGTGGCGGGGCAGCTCGTGGCAGCCTGTGATTTCGTGGTGCGTGAGCGGCAGGCGACCAGGGTGAACGGCCCTGACGGTCAGCCCGTTGCCGAATGGGGCTTGCTGCCCTGCGGCCACCTGGAGGACAACCCCGAGTGGCGGCACTGGTTCGCCGTGAACGCCCACGCCTATGGCGGCATGAAGGCCATTGCCGATGTGCTCAGCGAGGTCGGGCACCCTGAGGCGGAGCGCCTGCAGCGCGAGGCAGCCGCCTACCGTGCGGATATTCGCCAGGCGGCGCGGCGGGCTATGGTCGAGGCGCCCGTGGTAAGGCTCTTGGATGGCAACTATGTGCCCCACATCCCCACCCGCACTGGTCTCCGCGGCCGCGAGTGGGGCTGGTTCCGTGAGGCCGCCTATGGCGCGCTGCATCTGATGGAGTGCGGCGTCTTGGCGCCCGACGAGCCGGAGGTGACCTGGCTGCTCAAGGACCTGGAGGATAACCTCTTTGTCAGCCGCGACTGGGGCCGGCCGGTGGATTTGGAGCGCTACTGGTTCAGCCATGGCGGCGCGACGATCCAATCGAACCTGCTGGACCTGGGCATCGACTATTTGCGGCGGGGCCAGGTCAAGCATGCCCTGCGCGCGCTGTTCAACAATTTTGGCTCTCAGCTCTACCCCGATGTGCGCGCCTACACGGAACACCCGGTGATCGAGCTGGGGCACGGGGTAGGGCCATTCTACAAGAGCTCCGATGAGGCTAAGGCCCTGGTGTGGCTGCGTGCCTTCCTGCTTCGCGAGGAGGGGGATGTGCTGCACCTGGCGGAGGGGGCGCCACAAGCCTGGTTCGCCGCCGGGCAGCACTTTGGCGTGAGCCGCATGGCCAGTTTCTTTGGGCCGGTGAGCTACCGGGTGCAGGCTGGGGCGAGCGAGGTGACGGTGACGGTGGATACACCGGCGCGGCGTTCGCTCAGAGCGCTGGTGGTGCACCTGCGCCGGCCGGGCCTGCAGGCGGTGACCGTCAACGGCCGCCCGCACAACGATTTCGACCCCACGACCGGGGCGGTGCGCATCGCCGCGCCGGCAGGCTCAGTAGAGATCAAGGGCCAGTTCTAAGCCCAATCGCTGTCAACGGGTTGCGGACACGGATTACACGGATTGTGCCGGCTGTGATGCACTACTCGCCAGCCCGACCGTTCTTGCCCTGCCATAGAGACGCGCTGGTGGCCCGTGTTAGCGGCCTCTGCTATCCATAGTCGCTACAGCTGCTATGGCATGCAACCAATCCGTACAATCCGTGTCCGCAACCCGTTGACTAGAGCAATTGAACATAAATCCGCACGCCCTTGTGCCGTATGCCTCGTCAGGCGACAAATGGTGCGCGGATTTATGTTCAATTGCACTGCACTCTCCTCAGGCGTGGCAGAGCCGTCGCGGCAGGACGTTATCGGTGCGCACGATCTCATCGAGCAGGGCCAACCGCAGATCATCGCGCAGCCGGGCACAGGCCGGGTCGTGCCAGCGATTGTAGAGCTCCGCCGGGTCCTCCTGCAGATCGAACAGCTCACCGTAGGGTTGGCCGGAGTAGGTGGTCAGCTTGTAACGCGCGGTGACCAGGGTGCGCAGGCGCAGCCCCAGATAATCCTCGTCATTCTCGATCAGCGCGGCGTCGCGCACTTGCTCTACCTCGCCGCGCAGCAGGGGCGCCAGTGACTTGCCCGGGCAGGCCGGAAGCTGGCGCGGCGCCTCGGGCCGAGGTGGGACGTGTCCTTCGGGGGCGGGCACGTTGCACAGGTCCAGGATGGTCGGTGCAAAGTCGAGGTACGACGCCAGCGCCGGGGTGGCGACGCCCTGAGAAAAGTGGCCTGGCCAACTCCACAGAAAGGGTACCCGCACCAGCCCCTCGAAATGAAAAGGCCCCTTGTTCAGCAGGCCGTGATCGCCCATCAGGTCCCCATGATCAGAGAGGAAGACGACTACCGTGTTCTCACGCAGGCCCAGGGCCTCCAGGCTGTCGAGGATGCGGCCGACCTGGGCATCGATGAGAGAGATCATGCCGTAGGTGAGGGCGATGATCTGCTGGCGGTGGGCGTCAGGCATCTTCATAGGCGCCCGCCGACCGGCGACCTGCACCTCGTGCTCGTAGCTGTCGCGGAAGTGTGGCGCCAGGTCGTCGAATTCGCCCTCGCGGCGCACCGGCAGCGGGATTTCCTCAGGGTCATAGAGGGTGGCGTACGGCTCGGGCGGGCAGAAGGCATGGTGCGGATCGGGGAAGGAGCACCAGAGGAAGAAGGGCTGGTCGCTCTGCCCTTCACGCTGCAAAAAGTCGATGGTGCGATCTGCAACCCAGGTGGAGTGGTGCCACTGGGCTGGGATGGCCGAAACCCAGGATTGGTCGATGCCAGTGAGGGGGTTGAGCGCATTCTCGCGCTGGTAGAGAGCGCTGGCCCCAGGATGGGTCTCTTCCAGCCAGTGCAGATAGTCGCCCCACAGGTAGCCGCCGTGACCGCCGGCGAACTCGGTGCTCTGAAAGCCATAGTACGGCGAGGGCAGGTGGCGAATGCGCCCGCTCTCCCACAGCGGCGCACCCTCGGCGAAATCGGCCGGATCCAGGGTCGCCGGGTCCTGGCCCGGCTGGCCGAAGAAGCAGGTCATGTGCAGCTTGCCCACCGCGTGGGTGCGATAGCCGGCCGCGCTCAGGCTGCCGACAATAGTCGGGGTGGCCGGGTGGAGGGGAATGCCGTTGGTGCGCACCCCATGGCTGCGCGGGGGCAGACCCGTGAACAGGGTCGCTCGCCCCGGCATGCAGAGGGGATTGTTGCAATAGGCCCGCTCAAAGCGCACGCCACTGGCCGCCAGACGGTCGATGTTGGGCGTCTGCAGCACAGGGTTGCCCATGCAGCTCAGATGATCGGCGCGCTGCTGGTCGGTGATGATGCACAGTATGTTCGGTCTTGTCTCTGCCAAGGAACTCGCTCCGTTGATGGCAACTCGTAAGAACTCATGGGAACTGTCAGGAACTGAGCAAACTGACAGCACTCAGGGAGCTTCTGCGAGTTCCTGTGAGCCCCTATGAGTTCGCCCAGTTCCCCTGCTTCTGCCAGTTCCCCCGCTTTACAGCCCCAGCCGCACAAACTGCTCAGGCGGGGCGTCGTTCTCCCGCATCAGCCGCACCAGGTGTGCGATCATGCGCTCCTCCACCGCCCGATCATGGATAGGGTGCTCCTGTTTGGGGTCGTTCTCCAGGTCAAAGAGCAGGGTCTGGAGGACATCTGCCATAGGCCAGGTGCGGCCCTCCACCTTTATCGTACGGCAGCCCTTGGTGAAGGAGAAAGGTTGAGCCAGCTGGATATCCTGCAGCTCGCCCACGTCAAAGGTGTGTCGCATGTGGGTGGGCATGAGGGTGTATTCATAGAGGGGCTTGTTCTCCCGGTTGGCCGGGCCGCGCATGTAGACGTAGCGGCCGTCGGTCACGTTGACCTGGCCGCCAAAGAGGCCGAAGAGCGCTGCTTCGCGCACAGGAGCGTCGTTGGCGATGGTCTGGCGCAGGGGCACGCCCTGCATATCATGGGGCCGCTCGACGCCAAAGAACTCGAGCAGTGTGGCTGGCAGGTCAATGGTCTGCACCAGGGCCTGGCGGCGCACGCCGTGAGCGCCACAGCGCGGGTCCCAGATGAAGAGCGGGGCGTGGGCCACCTCGCCATAGAAGGGTTGGACGCACTTGGCCCACCAGTCATGCTCACCCAGCAAGAAGCCGTGATCGGTGTTGACGATCAGCATGGTGTCTTGCCAGAGGTCCAGCTCGTCCATCAGGTCGAGCACCTTGCCCAGGTAGTGATCGCACATACTGACCAGGGCGGCGTACTCGTAGCGGCAGTGTTGCACCTGTTCGGGCGTCTCAGTGACACGGTGATAGTTGGGCCAATCAAAATGCGGGCCCTGGTAGTCGTGGGGGTAGAGGTCCTTGTACTTTTGCTGGGTAAAGAAGGGCTCGTGAGGGTCAAAGGTCTCGATCTGCAGGAACCAGTTATCCTCACGGCAGTTGGTGCGGATGAACTCCATACCCAGGGCAAAGGTCTGCGGCTGAGGTTGGTCTTCCTCGCGCTTCATATAGCCGCGGTTGACCCAATCCTGGCGCCACATCCTGTCTTTGCGGCTGCCTACGCTGGGCGGAATGATGGGGTCCTTGACCTGGCCCTTCCAGGGCTCGCCCTCCTTGCCGCGAGTGATCTCCCAGGAGTCGTAGCGGGTGTGGTAGGTACAGCCGCCCTCTTCCCAGTAGTGGTAATGGTCGCTCACCAGGTGGGTATAGACACCGTTTCGCTTGAGGATCTCGGGCATCGAGTCATCAAAGGGCTCGAGGGGGCCCCAGGAGCGGTGTAAAAAGTTGTAGCGGCCGGTATGCAGCTCGCGGCGGGCGGGCATGCAAGGCATAGAGCCCACATAGTTGTTGTCAAAGGTCACGCTGCGGGCCGCCAGGCGGGCGAAATTGGGCGCAACGACCCAATCGCAGCCGTAGGGCGGCAGCATGTGCCGGTTGAGCGAATCGAACATGACCATGATGGCTTTCAT
>DAOTVS010000319.1:0-6419 GCA_034436375.1 Anaerolineae bacterium
ATGAGCGACCGGCTCCGGGCCTGCGTGCGGCCTGGGGCAAGGATTCTCGCTCAGCATAGCACCGGCCGGCCCCGCTGTTAAGGGCCAACTGCGCAAAGCCAGGCGGGCCATTTGGCGGGTGTCTGGCCGCCAGAGGGGGCCCTGCGGGCTACCTGGACCTCCCCCCAACCCCTCTCCGGCGCCGGGCGAACGTCGCCAGAACATGGCGCCGGAGAGGGGCGTGCGTTAAGGCAATGCTCCCTCTCTTGCGCAGCCTTGTAAAGGGCCAAGCCTTCCGGGCTGATGCGCTGTTACGCGGCGAGGGTAGCCATGACACACGCCCCTCCCCGGCGCTGGGCAAACCTGGCGTCGTGCACTGCGCCGGGGGGGCGAGGTCCCCGTCCCCCCGCCGTTTTCCCTCTGGCCCGATTCCGGCTATACTCCTGGGGATTGCCGTGCCCTGTTTGCCATCAGAGGCCGGGCAAGCGCCAGGAGAGAGGGGAAGGGGGAGCATGGGGCAGGCCACAGCGATCCTGTTGATCGAGGACGACCCGGCCGTAGCGCACAGCCTGCAGGATGCGCTGCGGCGCGAAGGCTATGCCGTCGACTGGCAGGCGACGGGTGAGCGGGGCCTCGCGCGCGCGCGCGAGGCGGACCCGCGGCTGATTATCCTCGACCTGCGGCTCCCCGACATCTCGGGCTATGACGTCTGCCGGCGCCTGCGACAGCTCGGCCTGCGTATGCCCGTCCTGATGCTCACCGTGCAAGGCGAAGAGATAGACAAAGTGCTGGGCCTGGAGATGGGCGCCGACGATTACATGACCAAGCCCTTTGGCCTGCGTGAGCTCCTTTCGCGCATCCGTGCCCTGCAGCGCCGTGCCTACGGAGAGTTTGCCGCTGGCGATGCCGATCATCTCTATGTGCGCGACCTGGTGATCGACTGCACCTGCGCCCAGGTGCGGCGGGGGCAGGAGATCCTCAACCTGACCCCCACCGAGTTTCGCCTCTTTGCCTACCTGGCCCGTCACCCGGGGCAGGCCCTCAGCCGCGAGCAGATCATCGAGGCTGTGTGGGGCTATGAGACGGATGTGGAAAGCGAGCGCACCGTCAACGTCCACATCCGCCGCCTGCGCGAAAAGGTCGAGCTCGACCCCAGCTGCCCCAGCCTCATCCTCACCGTGCCTGGCATCGGCTACCGGCTGAGCGCAAACTCGTAGGAACTCATAGGAACTCGTGGGAACTGAGGGAACTAAGGGAACTCGTGGGAACCCGCGAGCCCTCTCGCGAGTTGCCGGCAGCCCACAACCTTCCCATGGGTTCCCTCTAGCCCCTCATTCCGCATGAGCTTCCGCGAGTTCCCGAGCTCTCTCAGTTTCCACGACTCCCTTCCCACTTCCCTCACTCCCCCCTGGTTCCATCAGTTCCCACGAGTTCCTACGGGTTCCCTCAGTTCCTTTAGTTCCTTCAGTTCCCGCAAGATAGCTGTTGTGATTACGATTCCGTAATCCCCCCGTGCCCTCCCCGCAATCTGCATCCCTTACAATAGCAGCATATTCTCTTCTTGGAGGAAATGCTGATGAAACGTGGTTGGCTCGCCCTCCTGGTCGTCCCTGCCGTCGCTGTTGTCGCTGGGGCGGCCTACCTTGGCCTGCAGAGCGGCCAGGCGCAGAACAACCCCGCCGCTCCGCCCCCACAGACGGTGCCCGTCACGCGTGGCGATGTGGTGCAATCGGTGGCGGCTCCCGGAGAGCTGGAGGCCACGCGCCAGCAGGAGCTGGTCTTCACGACGACCGGCCAGCTGGCCACGCTGAACGTACGCCCGGGCGATGCGGTGCAGGCCGGGCAGGTGCTGGCCCAACTGGACCTCAAGCCGCTACAGAAAACCCTCGACGAGGCGCGCGCGGCCCTCAAGCGCGCTCAGCCGGAAAATGCGCGCCAACTGGCCGCCGCGCAGCTCGATCTGCAGACGGCCCAGACCAAGCTGGCGCAAGCCCAGGCGAGCCTGCCCAAGACCGGCGATCAGAATGAGAATCTGGCCATCGCCCAGCGGAGGCTCGAGCAGGCCAAGAATCAGCTCTGGGCGGCGCAGTCGCAGCGCGACTCGGTCTGCGGGCACGGCAAGAGTACCCAATGCGACCAGGCCCAGGCCGTGGTGCAGGCCGACGAGGAGGCCGTGCGCATCGCCGAGCTGCAGGTGCAGCAGGAACAGGCGAAGGAGCAATCCGATCTGGCGGCCGCCCAGAGCAACCTCAAGGTGTTGCAGGCCGCCGTTGACCAGGCCCAGCTCAAGGTCGATGGCCTCAAGCAAGGGGTGGACCCGGCGCTGATCCAGGCGGTTGATGATGCCCAGGCGGCGCTGGATGGCGCGACGCTCAAGGCTCCCTTTGCCGGCGTGGTGCTGGAGGTCAGCGCCCAGGTGGGCGAGCAGATGGGCCCAAGCCGCAGCTTCATCCTCCTCGGCGACCCGACTGCGCTGGAGGTGCGCTCGACCGTCATCGAGGAGGACCTGCCGCTGGTGCAGCCTGGGCAGGCGGTGGACCTGGCTTTCGATGCCCAGCCCGACCTGAGCGTGACGGCCCATGTGGCGCGCATTGTCCCCGAGCGTTGCGATCCGGACCGCCCCCTCTACCCGGTCTATATCAGCGTCGACTCACCCGCCCCCGGCATGTTCCCGGGCATGACGGCCGATGCGACGATCACCATCGCCAGGCGCCAGAACGTGTTGCGCCTGCCGCGGGCGCTGGTGCATGCGGGGGCCAGCGATATGGCGCAGGTGCGGGTGTGGGCCAACGGCCAGACGGAGCAACGGACCATCAAGATCGGCCTGCGCGGCGACGTCTATGTGGAGATTCTCGGTGGCCTGCACGAGGGCGATCAGGTGGTGAGCGGATGATGGACGCACATCCCTGGGTGATCGATGCGCAGGAGTTGGTCAAGACCTACACGATGGGCTCGTCCCAGGTGCGCGCGTTGCGGGGCGTGAGCCTGCGGGTGGCGCCGGGCGAATTCGTGGCCCTGATGGGGACCTCCGGGTCGGGCAAGTCGACCCTGATGCATCTGCTGGGCTGCCTGGACACTCCCACTTCTGGGCGTTATCTCCTGGAAGGGCGCGATGTGAGCGCGCTCTCTAGAGACGGGCGAGCGCGCCTGCGCAGCCGCCGCATCGGCTTTATCTTTCAGACCTTCAACCTGCTGCCGCGCCTGAGTACCCTCGACAATGTGGCCCTGCCGCTCCTCTACCAGGGGCGTGTGGGCCGGGTGCGCGATAGGGCCGAAGAGGCCCTGTCGCGCGTGGGGCTCAGCGAGCGGGCCCGGCACCGGCCCTCCGAGCTTTCGGGCGGAGAGCGCCAGCGCGTGGCGATCGCGCGCGCGCTGATCACACGTCCGGCAATCATCCTGGCCGACGAGCCGACCGGCAGCCTCGACAGCGCCACTGGCGAGGAGATCATGCGCCTGCTGACGGAGCTGGGCCGGGAGGGCGTCACGCTGCTCATGGTCACCCATGATGCCCACATTGCCTCTTATGCGGAGCGCACACTGCACATGCGCGACGGTCGCCTGCTGGAGGGAGGTGAGGAGCGATGACACTCGCCAATACGATCCTTTCGGCCCTGCGAGGCGCCACGGCCAACAAACTGCGCGCCGCGTTGACGACCCTCGGCATCATCATCGGCGTGGCCTCGGTCATTGCCATGCTGGCCCTGGGCAACGGGGCGCGGGCGGCGGTCGATGCCAACTTTCGCTTCCTGGGCTCCGACAGCATCCAGGTCGCCGCCCAGATGGCTATGGACCACGGGCAGATCGTCCCCGCCGGCAAGATCCTCTCCTACGAGGATGGCCTGGAGATGACACAACAGGTCCCCCTGATCCGCAGTGTCGATATGTCGGTGAGCAGCAGCGGCAAGCTGCGCTATGGCCGGGCGGCGGTCGATCTGAACATCACCGGCTCGACGGCCGATGCCCTGCAGTCTGTGGTCAACCAGGGGACCGTGCAGCCGGTCAACTGGCCGGAGGGCCAAAAGCTGACGACGGCGGCCTTTGTCGGTGAGGGGCGGTTCTTCTCTCCCGAGGAGGTGCTGGCCAATGCGCCGGTGTGCGTGCTCGGCTGGCAGACGGCGCAGGACCTCTTTGGCGGCGATAACCCGCTCGGCCAGGAGGTCTGGGTCAACCGGCAGCGCTGTGAGGTGATCGGCGTGCTGACGGAACTGGAGATGGTCGACCCCTCACAGCGCCTGAACAATGATCCCAACGAGGGCGCGTATCTGCCCATCAGCACCGCCGTGCGCAGCCTGTACGAGCAGGAACCGACGGTGAATATCACGGCGCACGTGACCGACGAAAAGCGCATCGATGAGGCCAAAGACGCCCTTACCCAATATCTGCGGTCCCGGCACGAGATTACCCAGCAGCCCGACGGCACCTGGCCCGACGATTTCACGCTTACGACCCGGCGCGATGTGCTCGGCGCCCAGCAGGATGCCGCGCGCACCTTTTCGCTGCTGCTGGCGGCGATGGCCGTGGTGTCGCTGGTGGTGGGCGGCATCGGCATCATGAACGTGATGCTGGTGAGCGTCTCCGAGCGCACGCGGGAGATCGGCGTGCGCATGGCCGTGGGCGCGCGCGGGCGCGACATCACCGCCCAGTTTCTGCTGGAGGCGGTGCTCCTGGGCGCCGTGGGCGGCCTGCTGGGGGTCGCGGTGGGCATGTTGGCCATTCCCGTGGCGGCCACGCTCAACCAGGGCATGGCCCTGCTCGACCCAAACAGCATCCCCCTGGCCCTGGGCGTCGCCCTGCTGACCGGGGTCGTCTTTGGCCTCTATCCGGCCCTACGCGCCTCGCAGCTCGACCCGATCGAGGCGCTGGGGTATGAGTAAAAGGAGGTTCCATGCGCCGTAAGCGCACTGTATGGTTCATCGTGGGCGGGGCTTTGCTCCTCGTTGTGCTCGTGGGGGCGGCCTTTGTGGGTGGGCGGCTCCTGACCCGGCGCACGGTGGCAGACGGCGGGGGCTCGGACTATTACAGGCCGGCTGCCGAGCTGCCCCAGACCCCGGCGGAGGCCCAGGGCATTTTCGTGCGGCGTCAGGATAACAGCATCTTCGTCGGCACCGGCCAGGTGACAATAATGAAAGGGGAGCAGAATGGGACGCCCAGCATCGCCTCCAGCCACGATGGCCCGACAGTCGAAGTGGTGGTCAACCCGAATACAACCATTTACCGCGACACGACTCAACTGCCGGACAACCCCTCGGGCGACGTGACGGTGCAACAGGCGGTCGCCCCCGGCTCGATCGAGGAGATCGGCGAGCGCTCGGCGCTCCTGGTGTGGGGCAAAAAGACTGGCGACCGCATCGCAGCCGATGTGCTCGTCTACAGCACGCCGTGGATCCTCTACGCCAAGCCGGCGAACTGATGCGTGATGACGGAGGTCTGCTCATGAAGCGCATCGCCCTTGTCGCTGGCGGGCTCGTTCTGGCCGCTCTGTTGGCCGGGGCGGCCTATCTGGGCGGGCAGTGGGCTACACACCGGGCGGCGCCCGTGCCCATCGGCGGCGTGCTGCCGGGTACTGCTGGCGGCACGGGGGGCAAGCCTATGGGACTGCAGTTCCAGGTCAACCCCGCGCCGGAGCTGCCCCGGGAGCCGGATACCTTTGTCGGGCCCTTCCTGCGCCGCGTCGATCGCAGCATCTTTATCTCGAGCAGCCCCAAGGATGCCGCGCCCGTGCAGGTGGAGGTCGTGATCAATCAGAGCACCAAAATCTACAAAGATACGACCCGCCCGCCCGACAACGCGCAGCCCGGCTCAACCGTGCAACAAACCGTGGTGGCCGGCTCGCTCGACGAGATCGGTGAGGGCTCGCTGCTGCGAGTGTGGGGTTCGTGGAGCGGCGACCGCGTGACAGCGACAACGGTGCTCTACACCGAGCCGGCGATTGCGAACAAGAGATAGGAGGATCGTAAAATGAAGCGAAGGATATGGCTCATCGTGGGCGGGGTTCTGCTCCTTGTTGTGCTCGCAGGAGCGGCCTTTATGGGGGGGCGGCTCCTGACTGGCCGCGCGCTGGCAGGCGGCAACGGCGGCGGCCTGTTCATGAGCGGCAGCGGCGGAAAACGGATCTCGCTCAATGTCAAGCCGGCCGCCGATCTGCCTCAGACCCCGGCGGCGGCCAAAGGCCTCTTTGTGCGGCGTGAGGACCGCAGCATCTTTATCGGCACCGGCCAGGTGAAAATGATGGCAAAAGTGGGGCAGAATGGGCAGCAGCCCGATGTCGCCTCCAGCTACAGCGGCCCGGTGGTCGAAGTGGTGGTCAACCAGAATACAACCATCTACCGCGATACGACTCAAATACCGGACAACGCCTCCGGCGACGTGCAACTGCAGCAGGCGGTCGGCCCCGGCACGATCGAGGAGATCGGCGAGAACTCGATGCTCCAGGTGTGGGG
>DAOTVS010000320.1:0-10015 GCA_034436375.1 Anaerolineae bacterium
GCAGGCGGGAAAAGGCATCGAGGTCCGCCGTCGTTTCCAGCGCAAAGCGGCCATCCGCGGCCAGCATCTGCTGCAAGAGCCTGCCCGCCGCCTCGCTGGGGTGAAAATCAGGACCGCCATAGACGTAAAGAATCTTTTTCATTGACCTGGCTCCTTTACATCAAAGGAATGTCTGCGGGGCCAACAGAGTTCCACGCATTCTCTGCAGCATCAGCCGCATGCCGGTACAGGATATTCCATCTCTCTGATGGCAACTTCTATTTCGTTTACCCCTGAGAACGTGCGTATCACTCGCACTGGGGGCAGATGGCATGCAGTTGCTCATAGGTTCGCCCGACTTCATCGAGTGGCTGGGCGGGCATGTTGAAGCGGAAGCTCGTGTCAGGTCGGGCCATGGCCAGCAATATCGAGCACGCCATGTGCATCAGTCCAGGCTACCATAAGCACCGTCTGGCCAGAAAAAGACTCGACGGCCGGACGCGGACCGGCCGCCTGAAAGCCCCGGTTGCCCCTTCGCAGATGGGGGATCTTTCTAAAACTGGCATACTGGTGATCGGCTGTGGCACAGCGGTGCACAAAGAGCCCACCGAACGTCTTGCTCAGATCGATGAGCGAAGGCGGGCAGAACTCTTCAAGGGCAGCGACCGACATGGCGCCCGCTTCATCCTCGGAGAGTCAGGCGCCCAGCTCCGGCGGCGCCCAGACATAGGGGCAAGTGCGCGAGGTTTACCGGAGCAAAGCGTTTCTGGTACTCAAGCAGAAAAGCCTTGAGCAGACAGTGGCACTTGGCCACCAGCCTGTGCACAGCCTCGGGATGATCATAGAACGCCGTGTAGAGATCCTGCTTGCGTCAGGTCAGGGCGGCAATGTCGAAGGGGCTCTGGATATCCTTCTACTACGAAGCCTGGCTATGCTGACACCAGGGCACGCACATGCAGGATCTCCTGACGGCGCACCGGACGGATATCTGTTTCGGAGAGTGTGACCACCGCAACAATCTTGCCCTAGCCGGCAACGAATTCCAGTTCGAAGGCTTTTCCGTCTTAGTAGCAATGATCCAGCGCGCCAGCATCACCCCGTTTGAGGCCACAAGCTTCGAAATCCCGTGCGAGGACCACAGTATCGAGCTTATGGATCATATTGCTCAGCCCCTGTAATTATCACTCTCAATTCTAGCCGGACTAAAGCGATCCGTCAATTGGAGTGCTGCTGACCCCTGCCCTGGTTTGGCCGAACGGCGCCGATTCTGACCCGGCGACGTTGCAAGGTTGACCCGATCAGGCTCTGGCGCCAGCGGCCCTGGCCCAGCAATGGGATGGCACAGCTCCATAGAGAGATCAGCCCTTCACCGCCCCCAATGTCAATCCGGTGACAAAGTAGCGTTGCAAGAAGGGATAGACCAGAATAATGGGGACGGATGCGAAGAGAATGAATGCCGCCGAGAGGCCATCTGGGCTGGCGTTCAGGAACTCGTTGACTTGCTTGGTGGCCTGCGGGCCTGTCCATTGGATCATCTTCGTCGACACTAGACTGTACAGATAACTCTGCAATGGCCAGAGATCAGTGCGGTTCAGGTACAGAATCCCGTCGAACCAAGAATTCCAGTGATCGACGGCGGAAAAGAGCGTCACCGTGGCCAGAACTGGCAGGGAGATAGGCATATAGACGCGGAACAGGATGTCCAGGTGCGATGCGCCATCCATAGATGCAGCGTCTGTCAGGTCGCGGGGAATACCGCGGAAAAAGTTGAGCAGAAGGATCGTATAGAAGATGTTCAGTGCCCCGGGCAAGACCAGCACCAGCAGGTTATTGAGGAGGTGCAGGTTCTTCATTGTTAGGAAGACAGGGATCATGCCACCACTGAAGAGCATGCCGAAGAGCAGGAGCAGCTTGAAGGCCGTCCGACCGGGCATGGGAATGTCTTCGCGCGACAGCGGGTAGGCCGTGATGACCCCGACGACCAGAATCGTCGGTACACCGATACTCACGCGGACCAGTGAGATGAGGAGGGAGCGGAAGAACTGCTGGTTGCGGACCATCCAGAGGTAATTATCCAGGTTCCATCCCACTGGCCAGAGACCCACGACATAGGACGAAACGGCAGGGCTACTGCTCAGTGATACGGCAATGACATGGATGAAAGGCAATACGCAGATGAGCCCCGCAAAGCCAACGACCAGATAGATGATTGCATTGGCGATCCAGTTACCGAGTCCACGTTCTCGGACCATCGTTTCCTCCTGTTAGAAGATCCGGTAGCCGGCGAAGCGGTCGGCCAGCCAATACGACAGCAGAATTAGAAAAAAGCCGGCCACTGACTTGAGAAGGCCGACAGTCGTGGCGATGCTGTAATTGGCTTGCAAAATGCCATAGCGATATACGTACGTATCGAGAATATCGCCCGTCTGATAGACGACCGGGTTGTAGAGGACCAGGATTTGCTCAAAGCCGGCGTTGAGCACGCTGCCCAGACTCAAGCAGGACATCAACACGATGGTGGGAGTGATGCCGGGCAGGGTGATGTGCCACAGGCGTGCCTTCCGTCCGGCGCCATCCACCGCTGCAGCCTCGTACAGGTCAGGATTGATATTGGTCAGCGCCGCCAGGTAGATCACCGCACCAAAACCAAAGCCCTTCCAGGTATCCAGTGCGATCATCGTCCAGGGGAATATCGCTGCATCGCCCAGAAATTGGATCGGCCTGATGCCCATGGCAGCGAGGGCCTGATCCACGGTACCGGTCGTGGAAAGCACCTGCACCATGACCCCGCCGATGATGATCCAAGAGAGAAAGTAGGGCAGGGTTGTCAACGTCTGCAGCACTCGCCTGTAGAACCGCCATGTGATCTCATACACTAGCAGGGCGAGAACGATCGCCGCCACCTGCCCGGCTACGATCTTGCCTGTGGCGATCCAGACGGTATTGCGCAGGATCTGCCAGAACTCCTGGCCGCCAAAGATCGTCGCAAAGTTCTGCAGCCCGACGAATGGCGACCCGGCCAACCCGCCGAAGGGATTATAGTCGACAAAAGCGAGGGCGAGGCCCCAGAGCGGGTAATAGTTGAACAGAGCCAGGAGTACCAACGCCGGCAGCAGCATCACATAGAGCAACCAGTGCTGCTGCCAGATCGCACGTAGAGAGTGCCTGGCCCCTACCCGCCGGGGCAAGCCCAATGCGGACGGCACCAGTGGACGAGACTGGAACATCCTTGCAGCCTCCATTCATTCTACACGGGACGTTTCTCTGGTGCCCAAACCACTGGCTCTGAGAAACGCTTTCCCCTACTGGGGCGCCCACACGGGTTTGGCTCTCCATCCCTGCAGCGATGGAGTACCAGCCCCGTGTGGGTGCCTGCTGCTGTCCCTGTTGCTACCAACGCACCTTTGGAGTGGATTGAACGGGTTATCCTCGCGGTGGCAGCACGCCATGCCCCGACCTGTCCCCAAGACCTCTTGGTCGCCTATGAGTTGTTCTCCTTGTACCAGGTATTGACATCCTCAGTCACCTGGTCGCCGCCCTTGGCCTTCCAGTCTTTCACAAACTGATCAAAGGCGTCCAGCGGCTTTTTCTGGCTGACGATCTCGTCAAAGTACTGCTGCTCCAGCTTTTGCAGATCGGGCAGAATCTTGGCCATGCGCGCCGTCGGAGCGCCCAGATACTCGGTGGTCAAGGCGAGGTTCCCGGTCTCATAGGCTGCTTTGTAGACCTCAATTTCGGTCTTGCGGGTGGGATTGGCCAACAGGAAGCGCTGCGCTTTGTTGAGCTTGGACTGATCTTGCTGGTACCATTCGGTCATTGGCTGATCGATGTCGATTTGGTAATCGGGATAACAGACAGCCGGGAAGCCAAAGCCGACGGCGTTGACGTATGAGTAGATGCGATCGAGCGGAACGGGTCCCTGCTTGAGCTGGCAATCTTTGTCCCACTCCCAGACATAGCCCTCGATAAAGCCTCCCGAGTTGCGGCTCTCGCCATACTGCTGGTACTTGAGCCAGTTGACATGCATGTCCATCTGCCAGTTCAGATGCTTGATCGCGGCCTCGATCTTGGCCGGCTCCAGCCCTTTCCGGAAAACCGATGCCGAGTCGATACGCTGGCCAGCCCGGCCCTGCTGCCCGCTTGGTCCCTTGGGAGGCGCAAAGGTGGTCCACTTCCAATCCGGATGCTGCTGCGTGGTAGGACCAACCACTGAACTGACAACCCACCAGGGGCCAAAAAGAACGCCGATCTTCCCCTGTCCGGCCAAAGTATCTCCCTGGCCCGGTCCATAGGTATAGAAATCTGGATCGATCAACCCTTCGGCATACCAGCTCTGGAGCAGCTTGAGCGCATCCTTGACGTTAGGCTGGATGCTGCCGTACTCCAGCGTGTCGCCACCCGACCAGCGCCGCCAGAGGGTCGGCATCGCGCCAAAGGCACCAAAGACCGGATCCATACTGCAATACCAGGTGACCAGCTCCTGGTTGGCGGCAATGGCGAAGGTGGTAAGGCCCTTCCCCTTGAAGGCACGCAGCACCTCGGTCAGCTCGTCGAGAGTCTCCGGCGCCTTCATTCCTACCTTGTCCAACAGGTCTTGCCGGATCCAGCCAATGTTGTCGCAGTTGTAGGCCGGGCCGTTCGTCCAGCCGACGCCGTACAGTTTGTTGCCCCGCTGGAGGGGCACCCACATGCTGTGCTTCGGATAGACCTTTTTCTGCTTGGTGAGGTCCGAGGCAGTAGCCTCAAAGATGTCATGGATCTCGGCGAGGGCACCCTGACTGATCAGGTTGGCCAGCAGTGGGTCGGCAACCCAGGGGATCAAGTCGGCCATTGTGCCAGCGGCGATGTCGGCCATCAGTTTCTGCGTCGCCGTGTCGCCATCCGCCTCCCAGTGGATGGTATAGTCGATGCCCAGGTTGTCCAGAATGCGCTGGCGCATAGGGTTGTGGCTGTTGCTGTCACCGGGCTGCCACTGCGTGCCAGCACTATAGTTCGTTGAGATCTGAACTATAGGATCATACCTTTGGAACGGCGGGTAGGTCGGGTTCCAATCCATCTGGCACTGGCCGGCCTGCGGCGCGGCGGTGGTCGTAGCCTGGGCGTTGGTGGCCTCGGCCGTCGCGGTGGGCTGCGCCTTGGTCCCCTCCGGCAGGGCAGTAGCCCCGGCCTGTGCGGCAGTGGGCGCCGTGGTGGGCGCCGCAGGTGCACAGGCAGCCAGAGCACTTGCCCCAACAGTCAGGACTGTGCCATACAGAAACTGACGACGAGAGATGCGCTTCTTGGACATCACAAACTTCTCCTTTCTGGATCCATACCAGTAGCCTCCTGTTACGCATGTCGCGCCAGGATCGCGGGGACGAGTTCCTATCCCCCACACTCGAAAAGTCCCGTCTTCCGGGCTAACCCTTCCTTCACTGAACTTGCCAATTTCGGACGGCGATGATACACTAGCACGAGGGCTATGCGATGGCCGAAAATGGCGCTTCTAGCTACCGCATTCAGTATAGGGCCGAAAGCGTTTCTGGAGTGTTGTTGGCGGCCAGGCACCGGACATGGACCGGACAAATGTGGGATTGAGCGGATATGCCAGCGACTGCTTCCTTTGTGCGCGACCTGCACCGGGCACTGACCTACCTCTATGAGCCGGCTGTCCTGCGTCAGAGCCCCTTGGCGGAGATCTTCAGCCTCCAGTCCCAGCACAACCCGGTTTCTGCTCTGCAATGCGCCCTGCTCGAAGCCATCGAATCTCTCAAGCCCGCGCCCGAGACTCCCCTCCAATCGGGCGCCTGGCGCAGCTACCGTATCCTCTTTCATCGCTACACTGAGCAGTGCACTCAAGTGGAGGTGGCTGGAATGCTGGGCTTCAGTGAGCGGCAGTTGCGCCGGGAGGAGCATGTGGCCGTGCGCGCATTGGCCGAATATCTGTGGCACCACTATGGGGTGGAGCTCCGTGCGCCGGCCCTTGCTGCGCCTTCCGCGGCCGCCGAAACCGGGACTCCCAGTCGAGAGCAGGAACTGGAATGGCTGCAAAAGTCCCTTGCACCTGCGACATCGGAGGTGGCGGAGGTGATTGGGGCCACACTCCGGGTAGCCAACGCGCTGGCGCAGGAACTGAGGGTGCGCATGGATGCGGTGCTGCCCGCGACCCTGCCTCAGATTGCCATGGAGCCAGGCACTATGCGGCAGGCGCTGCTGAATGCGCTTACCCCGGCGATCCGCGCTGTGCCGCACGGCGCGGTCCAAATCAGCGTCGATGTTGGCCGACAGGAAATCACCATCCGCCTCCGGCCCTGTTCCCATCCTGCCTATGGCGCTACCCTTTCTCCAGACGTGGCGGAAAGCCTGGAGATGGCGCGCCAACTGCTGGCCCTCGGCGGCGGGTCGTTGACAGTGAGTCAGGAGCAATGCCCACAGTACCCATTTACCATCTCGCTCACCTTACCGCTGGCTGAGCGGGCAGCTGTGCTGGCCATCGACGACAACGTGGATACGCTGCAGCTCTTCCAGCGCTGTCTGGCTGGCACACGCTACCCTTTCATCGGCGCGCATGATCCCGAACAAGCCCTGCGCCTGGTCGAGAAACTCCGCCCACGCATCATCATCCTGGATCTCATGCTGCCGGGACTGGACGGCTGGGAGGTGCTGGGCCGTCTGCGCGCGCACCCGCGGACGCACAGCATTCCCATCGTGGTCTGCAGCATTTTGCCTCAGGAGCAACTGGCCCTCGCCCTGGGCGCGGCTGCATTTATCCGCAAGCCGGTCAGTCGGGCAGCGCTGCTCTCAACCCTTGATCGGCTGACCAGTGGAAAGGCTAGCTAAAGTGTCTCCGCTGATCGCTCGTAAGCACGCCAGGAGTTGAGGCATAGTCAGGCCGCCGTTGCGAGTGATCGCCACGACGTTGGTCACGATGGGGTGGCCAGCCGGGTCGCGCGCTGAGATGACGATCACGGGAATGTCGCGCAGAGATGGATCACTGTTTTTCTCGGCGAGGAGCTGGAAACCGTCCATGCCGGGCATGGCCAGGTCAAGGAGTAGCACGTCTGGGTGCTCGTCACGCATCATCTGCAGAGCCTGGCGCCCCTCGCCAGTGGTCAGCACGCGGTAGCCACGCCCGTAAGAGTTCAGCATGCGCCGAAAGAGGCGGGTCACCTCGGCGTCATCATCCACTACCAGCAGTGTCTTGCCATTTACCTTGAGACGGTCGAGAGTGGCCAGCAGCGCATCGCGGGGAATCGGTTTCACCAGGTAGTCTGCCACACCAAGGGCAGTTGCAGCTTCATAGGTGCCAGGGATCGAGCAGATGAGCACTGGCGTTCCGTCGGAGGGTAGGCCTTCTGTGATCAGGCGCCCAAGGGCATCTCCAACTGCCATCTCGTTAATGAGGAGCGCCTGTGCTGGCGCACGGGCCAGTTCCTGGAGCGCCGCCGCGAAGCTGGTCACTGGGGCAAGCTCTACCTGTTCCAGATAACGCCCCAGCATCCGTTGCAGAGAGTTGCCGCTCTCAAGAACAATCAGGCGTGGGCGGAAGGCTGGCGGGGATACTCTGGATGGATGGAGACGCTGCGCATATTCCCAATCGGGGCGCAGCCACTGCAACACACTGCCTTCACTCGGCGTTGGCGAGGGTTCTGGCTTCTCATCCTCGCCTTTGCCCGAAGGACTGGCGTGGGGTCTAGAACGGGTAATTCCTGCCGGCAGATCGACGGGCAGGCAGAAATAGAATGTCGTACCCTCGCCAACCTGGCTCTGCAACCACATGCGGCCGCCATGTAACTCGACGAAACTTTTGCTGATGGAGAGTCCCAGCCCTGTGCCTCCATAATGCCGGCGCAGGGAACCATCCAACTGCTCAAAGGGGTGAAAAAGGCGCTCCTGATCGCGCTCGGCAATGCCCGGGCCCGTGTCAGCTACGCTAACGACGACGTTCGTGCCCTCCTGCCAGGCTCGCACCCGCACTCCGCCTTGTTCAGTGAAGCGCCCGGCGTTGGAGAGGAGGTTGAGCAGCACCTCACGTATGCGGGTACGGTCACAATAGACCATTGGCAGGCTCTCTGCGACTTGTGCTACCAGATACAAGCCCTTGGAAGTGAAGAGGGGTTGCACGGCGACGGTCGCCTCCTCGGTAATCTCGGCCAGTTCCACCCACTCTCTGCTAAGGGCCATCTGGCTAGCCTCGATCTGGCTCAGATCCAGCACGTCGTCGATCAGTGCTGAGAGGTGCTGGCTGTTGCGCAAGATCACCCGCAGGTCCGCCAGCAGAGCGGGCGGGATGCGGCCTCCATACGCCTCTGGGGCCTGCAGGATCGTCTCACTAAAGCCGATGACCATGTTCAGCGGCGTGCGCAGTTCGTGGCTGACGTTGGCCACAAACCGCTCCTTGGCCCGGCGCGCATCTTCGGCAGCCCGCCGCAAATCCTGCGCCAGGCGGTTCAGCCGGTTTAGTTGCAGATTGGCATCCGCCAGATCATCCAGCGCCTCTTTGAGCTGCTGGCGTTGGTCGCGGGCTTGCTCCAGCAGGCTCTGCGCCCGTTGGTAGTTGGCCCAGGACCATTGAAGCGCGGTCAGCAATGGCTGAGTGGCCAGGCTGATCAGTCCGACGTTGCCCCACAGGCCAATCAAGCCCAAAATGCGCTGCTCCGGGCTGGCGATCAGAAATGTCGGCGGCACGCAAAGGAGCATCAGACTGCTTGCCATCGCGACCAGAACGCCGGCTGGAGTGCCGATGAAGAGGGCAGCCAGCCCCACTGGCAGGGCGAGCAGCGAGAGTGCCGCCTCAAGGTGCATCAGGGCAGCGGCGAGGAGCACCGTTGCGCTGCTGCCGAGCACGAGAACCCATGCCGTCGCCAGGTAGCTTAGCCGGTGCAGCGCCCATACACTGCCCCCCAACACAATCACAGCCAGACAGGGCAGGATAGCTTCCAGGGGGTCTTGCCTGCCGTTGGCCAAAGCGAAGAGGCCCAGCCCGGCAGCATAGAGGGCAGGCAGTACGAAAAGGATTGTCTCCTGCTGGATCTGGCGTAGTAGTGATCGCACCTCGGCAGGTGTTACCGCCCACGCAGTCTGCGCGGCCATAGAGTTACCTTTCATTACAGAAGCATCTCCCTCCACGAGCAGACTTGCCAGTCTCATCATATGAGGCCATGCTGCCAAGAAAATGCGGCCGGGACGCGGGACGTCAGCCATTTTCATCCGTGACCCTGCCCGCCTTGCGGGCATGGGCGACTGAATTGGCCCTTGCCGGCCTGCCGGTTGGATGCCCGCTGCTCCGATCCGCCCAAACCCGGCCCTGACCCTGAGGGGCTCATGAAATATCCCGGATTTAGCAATCGAAGATAACGCAACAGCAGGGTGCCCCCGTGCCCCTGTACGTCTTGAATGTGCCAACAGCAAGACTAGATGGAGGGCCCCTGCTGCATGAAGAATGATACGCGGATTGCCGGTTGGAAGCAAGAATCGCGTAGCCGCGGGAGCAGTTAAGCAAGCAATGTGTCGAGTACATGCGGCCTCTGTTGGACGAGCTTTACGCGCGTCTTGACATGCGGCTGCTGTAGAACTTCATGCGCTTGGTCAGAGTCATCCTCATGCATCGGCACCGGAATGAGGGCCTGTGGCTTAGCGAGCTGGGTGGCTATCTTCTGTCTCCCTTGCAGGCTGAGGCCGGGCGCAAGCGCCTCACACGGCTGTTGCACAGTCCGCGTTGGCATGCCGACCTCATCGATGCATTCCTATGGCGGCAGGCTGACCAATGCGTGCAGGAGCTTGAGGCCCAGGCAACCGATGCCTGGCTTATCTGGGACGAAAGTGTCGTCGAGAAGCCGGAGAGCGAGAAGGCCGAAGGGCTGATTTCTACGCGTTCCAGTAGCCCCGCCTCCGGCAAATCCAACACTGTCAAGTTACCGCCTATGGAGACCATGGGTGAGGGCGAGTATGAGCGCTTCCTCGCCATGGTCGATCAGCTCGCAGGGGTAGCGGCGCCCTAAGATCGGCCACGAATGCCAATCTCCGTGTGCTGGATCATATCCAACAATGCGACAAG
>DAOTVS010000321.1:0-8273 GCA_034436375.1 Anaerolineae bacterium
TGATCCCGGTTTTGCCGCCCCGCGCGGCGGCAAAACCGGGACCAATACCCAATCCACACCCCCAAGACTCACAGCCGGGCAGCCGCAAAGCCCGAAACCCGGCAAGTCAGCCGGGAAGAAACTTACGAGTGGGCCTTCCAGTAGTCGTCGAGAATAGCCTGGACGGCCGTATTGCACTGGTCCATCACTTCCTTGACGTTGGTGTTCTCGCCGGTGTTGATCAGGTCCCAGTGCTTGTTGACGGTGTCGGTGATCTTTTCGGGGTCGGGAATCCAGCACTCTGTGTTGGGCACCCCCGAGTGGTCGAGCCCGTCGAGCATTACCTGCCAATCCTTGTTGGGCCAGGCAGCTTCCTGCTCAGACTTCCACTTGGCCAGGTTGGCGCTGCGGGCTGGCACACAGCCCCAGATGGAGGTCAGCCGGGGGATGATCTCCTCGCTGGCGAACCACTTGGCCACTTCCCAGGCCTGGTCCTGGTGCGTGCCGTGCTTAGACAGGACAAAGGTGTCGGCGTCGTTATCGGTCCACACGCCCACCGGGCCAGCCGGGATAGCGGCCATATTCCAGTTGAAAGCATCGGTCCAGCCCTGGTAGGCATAGGCCATCCAGCTCTGCGAATCCCACATGGCCACGCGGCCGCTGCCCATAGGGTCGCTGGCTTCGCTAAAGGCCGTCGCCTGCTCACTGTTGGCGCGCACATGCAGCTTCCAGACGAGATCGGCCATCCACTGTGCGGCAGCCAGCCACTCTGGCGAGTTGACGATCGCTTTCTTGTAATCGGGGGTGGTGCACAGGGGAGAGCCGCCCCACCGCGGCGCCATGTCACGCAGCCCTTCCCAGGTATCCCAGCCCCATTGCTTGGTCTTCTTCCAATCGAAACCAGCGGCTGTGGCATCGTTGCCGGCCTCGTCGAAGGTCAGCTTCCTGGCCAGCTCGGCCATGGCATCATAGGTCCAGGTCTCGTCGCCATACTGGTGCGGAGGATAGTCCACCCCGGCCGTGTCGAAGAGGTCCTCGTTGTAGTAGAGCACCTCGGGATAGACGCCAATAGGGAGGCCCAGAGTGCGGTCAGGGTAGGTATGGTATTGGACGGTGAGGCCGACGAAGACGCTCAGATCATACTTGTCGCGATCAATGTAGGGCTTGATATCCAGCCATTCATCGAAAAAGGCAGCCACGCCCCCCACGCCGATGGGCATGCAAATATCGGGGGCCAGGTTGCCAGCCACCATCGTAGAGAACTTGGTGTTACGTTCCTCATGCGGCACGGTGAGGAATTCGATCTGGATATCCTTGTGGGCCGCATTGTACTCCTCGGCCAGTTTGTTATGGCCCTCGATCTGGCCGGGGTCAGTGCCAGTCCCAAAGCCAACGAAAATAACGATCTTGGTAGCCCCACTTGCCGCCGGGGCGGCGGTCGCCGCCGGGACCTCCGTAGCCTCGGGAACCGCAGTGGACTCGGGGGCCTGGGTGGCCTCTTCCTGGGCCTGCGCCGCCGTTGGCGGCGCAGATGTGGGAGCGGGTGCGGGCGCACAACTGGCAGCCATCACCCCGAAGGTGGCCACCGTGGCCATGCGCAGGAATTCGCGCCGACTTGGTCTCAGCTTCGTCACCGGTTCCATGAGTTCCTCCTTTGGCTTGGGCGGGCGCAACCTCGCGCCCATCGCGGGTTGCCCCGTCTCTGATGCCCACTGACTCTCCGGTAATACCTGCCAGGCTCAATCGTGATATAATGAGGATAACGGTGAGCGACCGCCTTGCCGAGGGTCTGGGGACCCGCTCCCAGGGCATCTCTGCCCGCAGAAACCTTCGCAAGGCGGATACTCATCCCTACGTTCATTGTAGCACGCCTGGGGGTGCGCGTCAGCGTGCACAGGGCCCCTTTTGTGCCCCTTTTGTGCCCATTTGCAGCGATGCAGCGCCGGGGTCTACCCTGATCCGGCGCTCGAGGTGGGAGCGATGATGTCCAAAGAAGAGTTCGTCAACCAGGTCGCTGACCTCTATACACATCTCTATGACCTCGTCTACCTGCGCGCCCACCCCCTGGCAGGCGTCCTGCTTCCAGACCCCGCACTGCCGGCTAAGGAAAAGGCCTGGCAGCTCCATCATCTGCTATTGCGCACCATCAGCGAGCTGGAGCCCAGCCCACAAGTGCCCGTCTTTTCGCGCCCATGGCGCCGCCACCAGCTCCTGGTGCTGCGCTACACCAAGGCGCTGAGTCAGCAGGCAGTCATGGAGCAGCTGGGCATCAGCCGCCGCCACTATTACCGTGAGCACCGGATCGCCATGGAGGCCTTGGCCGATATTCTGTGGGGCCTCAGTGACAGCGCCGCGGAGGCCCAGCGGGCAGCGCCCCCCTCTGTGGCGGAGCAGGCATCGCTTAGCCGGCTGGAACTGTTGCGCATGGAAACGGCCCGCGTGGCCCAGGCCAACCGCTATGCGCGCGTGCCGGCCGTGCTGGAGCGCGTGCTGCCCGTCTTGGGAAGGATGCTGCAGCAGCGGCGCCTGGTGTTGCAATGGACGCTGCCAGAAACACTGGCCGCCGTCTCCATCGACCAGAGCCTGCTGCGCCAGCTCTTCCTGAGCCTGTTCGTCTATCTCATTGAGAGTACAGAGCAGGCGACCATTCGCCTGCGGGGCCGAGATGATGAAGAGGACGTACGCCTGACGGTACTCGTAGAGCCGCCGGACGCCCTTACCCCCGGGACCGGCGCCGAGACCCGGGAGCGCCTGGCCGCCCTGGAGGAGATGGCGGCGCTGAGTGGGGCACAGGTGACGCCGCTCTGCGCGGGGCCGGCGGCTGGCTTTGAGATCGTGCTGCCCACCGCACGGCGCACAGTGCTGGTCGTCGATGATAACAGTGATGTGCTCGAGCTCTTCCGGCGTTACCTGGCCCTGCACCGCTATCACGTCGCCACGGCTCAAACGGCCCAGCAGGCTCTCACCCTGGCCCGCCGGTTGCGGCCCTATGCCATCACCCTGGACCTGATGATGCCCGATCAGGATGGCTGGGACCTGCTGCAGATGCTGCTGAATCAGCCCGAAACGCGCGACATCCCCATCCTCGTGTGCACGGTGCTCAAGCAGAAAGAACTGGCGCTTTCCTTGGGTGCAGCCGCTTTTTTGGAAAAGCCCGTGTCGGAGCAAGCGCTGCTCTCGGCGCTGTCGGCGCTGGGCTAAGCCTGACTGGTTGGCAGGCCTGACACACTGATTTCCAGGGCGAACAATCCACGCTAATCCTCTGGCAAAAGGCTTGACCGGACCTCGCCAGGGTCAATTCTGGTTCGTATCGACCACGCTTTGCACCCAGCGCACAATCTCACCCGGCAGCAGGCCCTCGGCTTTGGCGATCGTCAATGTGCCGGGCAGGGCCCGGCTGCGGTCCGTCTCATCCTGGCCTGTGATCACGACAATGGGGAATGGATGTGGCGGGTCCAAATTGCGAATGTGCGCGATGACCTGCAGGCCCTCGATATCCGGCAGCACCAGGTCCAGAAAGAGCAGATCGGGAGGCCGTCGTTGCACAATGGCCAGGGCCTCGCGCCCGCTGCCGGCGGTCATCACCTGGTAGCGCCGCACGGGGCTATCCTCCAGCATGCGGCTCAGGAGGAGCGCAAAGTCTTGATCGTCATCTACCACCAGCACGCGGTCCACCCCTGCACCCAGGCGGCGCAGGATATCCCACACGGCCGGGCGCGATACGGGCTTGATAAGGTATCCATCCACAGCCAGTTGCTGGCGCAGCGACTCCTCACCGGGCAGGGGGCAGGTCACAAAGGCCGTCTGCGCCAGACCCCACTCTCTGGCCAGATGGTCCAATGCCACATTCTCTGGCGCGGCGCTGGCACGGTCGAGAATGACGACCTGGGGCGCGATCTGCAGGGCGGCGCGCTGGGCTTGCTCCAGGTCGGGCACGGTCACGGTCCGCACCCCATGCACATAGCGGGTCAACAGCGTGGCAGCGGCCGGGCTGCGTGTCACAGCCAGCAGCACCGGCTCTGTGTTGGGCGCGGCGGCTGCGCTTGCTCCCAGAGTGCGCCCAGCGGGCGCAGTGGCCGTATCCATCCCCTGCAGTGGCAGGCTGAAGTAGAAGGTGCTGCCCCGCCCCACCTCACTTTCCGCCCAGATACGCCCGCCATGCAGCTCCACAAACCGGCGGCTGATAGCGAGCCCCAGGCCGGCCCCCTCGTGCCGCCGCCGCGTGCCGCCATCGGCCTGTTGGAATTCCTCAAAGATGATGGGCAGATGCTCAGGGGCGATGCCCACCCCCGTATCGGCCACAGACACAACCAGGTCCTTGCCCCGCTTCCCGGCGCGCACTGTGACGCTGCCCCGCTCGGTAAAGCGCGCCGCGTTGTTCAACAGGTTGAAGAGCACCTGCCGGATGCGTGTGGGGTCAATGTGGAGTGAGGGGAGAGCGGGCTCAATCTCAGTGCGCAACTCCAGGCCACGCGCCTCCACCAGGCTGCGCGCCGTCTCTACGGCCTCGCGCACCAGAGCAGCGGGGTCGCACTCTTCCAGGACAAGGCTCATCTGCGCGGCCTCGATGCGCGCCAGATCGAGCACATCGTTCACCAGGGCCTGCAGATGGCAGGCGTTGCGATAGACAATGCCCAGGTCGCGCAGATAGGCCGGGGGCAGAGGCGACTCGTAGAATTCGGGGGAATGGGCCATCAGCTCAGTAAAGCCTACGATCAGGTTCAGTGGGGTGCGCAGCTCGTGGCTGATGGTCTGGGCAAACTGTTGCTTCAGGCGGCGGGCTTGCTCGGCCTCATCGCGCGCCAGGCCCAGCATGTAATTGGCGCGCTCCAGGCGGTAGGAGGCTTCATCCAGCGCCTTGAGCGCCCGGCGCAGCTCGCCCTGCTGCTGACGGGCGAGGCGCTCATTGGCATGAGCGCGCTCATAGCCGTTCCAGACCCAGCCCAGGGCAATATAGAGGTTACGCGCCGAAAGCCATGAGGCAACAGCCACAAAGGCCACCACAGCAATCGGCAGCCACAGTTCTAAAGAGGCAGGCTTAAGGCCCAGGCTCTGCACACTGATCAGGCCGCCCAAAAGGCCGCCTATCCCTGCCGCCGGGAGCACCGCGTGGCGGCCCAAGAGCACTCCAGCAAAAATCACCGGCAGGATGAAGAGGAAAACCAGAAAAGTGAGGCGGAAGGCCAGGAGCGCACAGGCCACCGCCACCAGGGTCCCAGTCACGAGCGCCCCCGAGGCCAGCGTCGCATGCCGGCGCCGCTGCCAGTAGCTAAAGCCCGTGCTGAGGAGCAAGATGCCGCAGCCTGCCCAGGTCGCAGGAACGGCTCGCTCGCCTGTGGCGGGCCAGACGGCAAACACCAACCATACATAGCCCACCAGCCCGACCAACAGCGCCACCAGCCTCAGCGAGGCGATCTGCAGGTCCAGGAGGTTTCTGCGGTGGGCCAGGATTTCCGGGGCTGCTTCCATAGCGGACCCCCTTACCTTTTGCGGTTGAGGTGGGTCGGCGCAGGGGCAAGTTTCCCACTTGTTCCTGCGTCAGACCACCTCAACCCTACAGGCACAAGCCGGGCAATGGTAGAGCGGATTACCCGGCTGCTGGTGAACCGAGGTATATCGGCCCAGTCGCAGGGGCAGGTCTCAGACCCGCCCCTACTCTATCGCAGGCCCATGGCGTGGAGGTTGTTGTAGCTGATGGCCAGGCTCTCGAACGGGTCGCGCTGGCAGGTATCCTGCTCCACGGCGTACCATTGCACGCCAGCTTCGCGGCAGGCTTCCAGGATGGCTGGCCAGTTCAGGTTGCCCTCGCCGATCTCGGCCATTGTCTGTTGCCCCATCCACTCTTCCCCCTGGATGATGACCATATCCTTCAGGTGTACGACGGGCATGCGGCCCCGCATTTTGCGCACCCAGGCCGCCGGATCGCCACCCCCGTGCTGCACCCAATAGGTATCGATCTCGGCTTGCAGGTAACGCGGGTCCGACTCCTCAAAGATCACATCCAGCCCGGTGCGCTGGCCAAAGCGCACAAACTCAAAGCTGTGGTTATGATAGCTAAAGGTGAGCCCGGCGTCATAGAGCTTGCGGCCGATCTCGTTTGCCGCGCGGGCAAAAGCGCGGAAACCCGCCTCACCCTGGCCGCGGAAAGCGCTTGGCATCGAGCCGATGGCGACGTGCCGGCAATTCCACAACTTGTGTTCGGCAATGACCGCCGGCAGATCGTTCAGCAGGCGCCCATAATCCGTATGGGTATTGCACAGGGTCAGGCCTTCGCTATCCAGCAGCGCTTTGAATTCCTCTGGTGCGATGGGCCCGATAGCTGAGGCCTGCACGGCCTGATAGCCCATCTGGCGCACCTTGTGCAGCGTGGCAGCCAATTCCTTGGGCGTCTTGGTGAAATCGCGCACGGTATAGAGCTGAGCAGCGAGCATAAACTCAGGCACGGGCCTCCTCCTTGTCTTCTGCGAAGACTGAGTCTTGATTTCGTAAATCTCCGGTCGGCGCTACATCTTGAGCAATCGCGCGGCATTGTCATGATAAATCCGCTGCAGGACGTCAGCGGGCAGATTGAGACCATAGATTCGCCAGCGCCCCTGCCCGGGGATCGCAGTGCCGGCCTCATAATCAAAGTACTCGTCCTCCGTCTCCAGGAAACGGAAGTGGGTCTGGTACATCGGGATCCGGGGCGTGATATCTGTGCCAAAGAGGATGCGCTCCGAATACTTGAGGAACCAGCGGCGAGCGCTATAGGGCGCGCGGCCCAGCTCGGCGATGCGGGCTGAGAAATCGGTGTACATGTTCGGGTATTGATCCAGCATCTGTGAGACAAAGCCCAGATTCTCCGGATAACACCCCACATGCGCCGTGATAAAGGTCGTGCGCGGGTGGCCCTCGATCAGACCATAGAGGTGTTCCATCAGTTCACCGAACGAGGGGAACTCGGGGCCGTAGAAATGCCAATCTGGGTGCTCGTGCAGCTCATCCCAGCGCTCGTTAAAGCGGTCGAGGGGCCGGAAGAAGGCGACCGGGTCAGCCGTGTGGATGAGGACGGGCACACCCAGCTCACCGGCCGCATCCCACAGATCGCTCAGGCGCGGATCGTCGGGCATGACGAGATTTCCCGCCACATCGCGTATGCGCAGACCGAGTTCCTTGAAGATCTTCAGGCCCCGGGCGCCCGCGGCGATATCGGTGCGCAGTTGGGTCACCGCCCGCTCTGTCCAACCCGGGCTGCCGAGGCCCTCCCAGGGAACATTGCAAAAAGTGACAAAGCGGCCTGGATAGGCCCGATCCAGAGCATCCAGGTTGCGCTGCAGCGCATCGCCAAACCCGCCGCTGAGGTTGACGATGGCGCGTACATTGATGAAATCCATCGCCCGCACCGTTTCGGCCGGGTCCACACCTGCCCATCCTTTATGGGTCAGATGGTTGTGGGCATCGATCGCCGGCACCCGGGCGCGCTCCACGGGGTGTGCGGGCACGACCAGCTCCGAGCGGGGCTGGAAATCCTCAACCAACAGCACGTCACGCATAACAGACCGACCTCCTTGGGGTATGCGCACCACAGATATGCCTGTAAGTTACACCCATCCGGCAATCATGTAAAATAGCGGGTTGAGGAGTGTGCTGGGGATGAGGCACGATACGTAATGGAACGTTTCACGCCTGCTCCTGCGCCAAATCCACGACCTGGCCGCTCGTGATGCGCACGAGGTCTGAAGGGGAGATGGGGAACACGGCATAGGGAGAGCCGGCCGCCGCCCAGAGGAGGTCGTACTGCAGGAGGTCCCGGTCGATGTAGACCGGCAGGGGCGTGGCGTGGCCGACGGGTGCAACACCACCGATGACAAAGCCAGTGGCTTGACGCACGCAGTCGGCATCGGCCTTTTTGATCCTGGCCCCGGCAGACCGGGCAAGCTTGCCGGTATCCACCCGGTTGGCGCCCGAGGCCAGGACGAGGATGGGTTGCTCGCCGGCCAGGAAGACCAGCGACTTGACGATCGTGGCCAACGGCACGCCCAGGGTATCGGCTGCCTGCTGCGAGGTGGCAGTGGATTGGTCGAACTCGGTCACTTGCACCGGCAGGCCCAGCGTCGCCAGCGCCTGCCGCACACGATCAACGGCTGTGGACATGGATTCCCCTTTCATCGCCGGCAGCGACGGTATGAAACCGCGGATGAACGCAGATCAACGCGGATGAGTAGAGAAAAGCGACTGAGATGACTGACCCTGGCTGCGTTCCAGGCCGGCGGCGAAGAATATAGGGCAGAGCAGAGTGGGCGTCAAATCTGCGG
>DAOTVS010000322.1:0-4802 GCA_034436375.1 Anaerolineae bacterium
AGGTCGCCCCAGAGGTCCCAGGCGCCGGTGAACTCCATGGCGATGGCGCCGGTCTTGAGCATGGGGCCGATCTGGCCGAGGGCGGTGCTGGTCGCCGGGTCGGGCATGACCTTTTCCTTGAGCATGGTGTCGGCGCGCGCCTGGAGGCCCGCCACGCAGGCATCGTAGACATCCTTGTTATCGAGCTGCCACTTGTGCAGGATACCGGCGTCATAGTCTTCCTGGCTGATCAGGTCCTGGCCCCAGAGGCGGGTGTAGTACCAGGGGGTATAGTGGCCCAGGTTGACGCCGAACACGGTGGTCTTGCCGCTGGAGTCGGTCTTGGTCAGCTTGTGGGCGGCATCGATCATCTCTTCCCAGGTCCACTTTTGCGACCAGTCGTGAGTGGGCAGGGGAACGCCGGCCTCTTCCCAGCGGGTCTGGTTGATCCACATGCCCGACACGCAGATGGTGAAGGTCAGGGCGACCATCTTGCCGCCGCGCTTGAAGGTGTTGAGCGCGACCGGCCAAAAGTCCTGGGTGAATTCGTCGCCTTCTTTCTCGACAAAGGGGTCGAGGGCGAGGACCATGCCGCGGTAAAAGCGCTCGATGTAGGGGTTGGTGCCGCCGGTGCCGTAGATGTCGGGGGCGATGCCGCCGGCATACATGGACATGAGCTTGGTCTCGTACTCGTCCCAGGGCGCCACGATCTTCTCAATAGCGACGCCAGACTTTTTCGTGAATGCGGGCAGCAGCTCATCGATCATGGGCACTTCGTTGGGGTCAGAGCGCCACATGATCTGGAGCTTGACATTGCCGGCGGGGGCAGCCGCAGCGGCCTCGGTGGGTGCGGTGGTCGCTTCGCCGGAGGCGGGGGCGGTCGTTGCCTCACCGGCGGGCGCTGTGGTGGGCTGGGCGGCGGGGGCGCAAGCGGCGAGGATGGCGACGCCACTGGCGGCGCCGGCCAGCTGCAGGAACTGGCGGCGATTCATCTTGCTGACATCCATGACCAGTATTCCCTCCTATGGGAAGATCAAGACGGGAGAGCCCGATTGCCCTCCCTTGCCAAACCAGCCTTGGGGCGCAGACGCGCGGAAAGCAAGAACGGCCCTTCGGCATGGTCAGCTTTCGGAAAAGAGCACAAAGGCCTGGGGAGCAGCGCGACATAAGGTGGAACCCGTGGTACGGAGGATAACCGCGGAGGCGCAACTAACCCCAAATGGATTTTGCTGAGCTTGACATCGTCCAGCATCCGTATTATACCATGCTTTCTCCTGATCATGTTGTTGTTAGAGTCCAACAGCGGGACGGAAAAGGGCCACAAACGGGACATGACGTTTACTGCGTATCCCTTATCATCATTGCGTTCTGCTCTCAAACACCTCTATGAGCCGAGCGCGCTGCGGGCCAGCCCTCTGGTGGCGATGCTTGGCCCGGTTTCCGGCTCCGATGCGCCGGCTCTCCTTCGGCGCACCCTGACGCAGGCCATCGAGGCGCTCAAACCTGAAGATGATGTGCCTGCCCAGGCTCCCTCCTGGCGCGTTTATGAGATTCTCTACTACCGCTATGTGCAGCAGTGCAGCCAGGAGGAGGTGGCCGACCAGTTGGGCCTCAGCGTGCGCCATCTGAAGCGCGAGCAGCGACGGGCGCTGGAGGTGCTGGCGCAGTACCTGGGTGAGCAGTACAATCTCTCCATCGAGCCCGATGAAGAAGCGGAGCGCGATTCTGCCGGGGAGGAAAAGGAATTGGAGGAGCCGGAGCCTGCGATGGGTGAGCTGACGGGCCTGGAGGGGTTAGCCCCCAGCAAGCCGGTGACCCTGGCCGAAGCCCTGCCCTCCATCCTGGAGTTAGTGCAATCCTTTGCCGCTGGCTATGGCGTTTCCCTCCACGTCAACCCCAGCGGCGATTTGCCGGCGCTGGCGGTGCACGGTGTGGTGCTGCGCCAGGCCCTGCTCAGCCTGCTCTACGTCGCCATCCGCCATGCATCGGGCGGCAGGGTGACCCTCACCGCCGTCGCAAAGGACTGGAATGTGCATGTGCGGATCGAGGGCGAGCCCGCTACTGTTGCTGTGGAGCTTTCGGCTGATGATATGGACAACCTGAACGTGGCCCGCCAGTTGGCGGCCAATTGCGGTGGTTCACTCGCCATCTCGCAGGAAGGGGGCGCCTTTGCGGCAGCCCTGATGTTGCCGGCTGCCGAGCAGGTGCCGGTGTTGGTCATCGATGACCATGTCGACACCCTCCAGCTCTTGCAGCGTTACGCCACCGATACCCGCTATCGCGTCCATATCGCCCAGAACGCAGAGCAGGCCTTTGCTCTGGCCCGTGAGGTTTCGCCGCAGGCCATCGTGCTGGACGTGATGATGCCCGAGGTCGATGGCTGGGAGCTGCTAGGCCGGCTCAAGCAGCACCCTCTCACCAGCGGTCTGCCGGTGATCGCGTGCACAATCCTGGCGCAGGAAGAGCTGGCCTATTCGCTGGGGGTGAGCGGCTTTATGCGCAAGCCGGTCAGCCGGCGCGATTTTCTGGCCGCGTTGGATCGTCTGTTAGCATCGTCTGGGGCATAGCCTCACTCCAGATCTGCATGCAGGTCAGCAAATCCCGGAAGGTCAAGCCGCCGCCGCGCACGAGTGTCAGCGAATTGCTGATGATCGATTCGCGCACCGGGTCGAGGGCCGAGACGGCGATAACCGGGATATCGGCGATCTGCGGATCGGCCCCTTTTTCTCGCAGCACGGTATAGCCATCGATGCCTGGCATGATCAGGTCGAGCACGAGGACGTCGGGCCTGCGCTCACGCAGCAGCTCCAGCGCCCGCTGGCCATTGGCGGCGCGCAGCACCCGATAGCCTCGCCCCGCAGAATTGAGCATGCGCCCGAAGAGCTGCAGCATCTCGGGCTGGTCGTCGGCCAGCAAGATCGTTTGGATGCCCTCTCCCAGCGCATCGAGAGCGGCGGCGAGCGATTCGCGCGAAATCGGCTTGAGCAGGTACCGCTTTACCCCCAGACGGGCAGCCGCCTCTTCCTCGCCTGGGATCCAACAGGCGATGGCAGGCGTGCCGAAGGGGAGATGCTTGGCCTGTTGGACCAGGGAGCTGCCCTCCTGCCCCAAAACAGGATCATTGACGATGAGCGCCTGCGCTGGCGAGCGGCCCAGCTCTGCCACGGCTTGCTCAAAAGTGTGTACGGTCACGATCTCGGTGCCTTCCAGGTAACGGCCCAACAGGCGCTGCAGCACTGCACCCGGCTCCAACACCACCAGGCGCGGCAGTGGATGCGGTTTGGGCCCTTTGTAGTTGCGTACGCGCTGCCGGCTGGCAAACTCGGCTGAGAGCCAGCGCAGAGCGCTGGCAGCAACAGGAGAGGCCGCCTCGGCGACGGGCAGACTGAAGTAAAAGGTGCTGCCGACGCCAACCTGGCTCTCCAGCCACATGCGGCCGCCATGCATCTCGACAAAGCGTTTGCTGATCGAGAGTCCCAGGCCGGTGCCGCCAAAGCGCCGCCGGATGGAGCCATCGACCTGCTGGAAGGGCTCAAAGATACGCTGTTGGTGCTCGGGGGCAATGCCGGGGCCCGAGTCGCTTACGCTCACGATCATGTTATTGCCCTCGCGCCGCGCCTGCACACGCACACCCCCCCGCTCCGTAAAGCGGGCGGCGTTACTGATCAGGTTGAGCAACACCTGGCGGATGCGTGTGCGGTCGCAGTACATGGGGGGGATTTCGGCCTCGATATCCATGTGCAGGTCGAGTTTTTTGGCCTCAAAGAGGGGCTGCACTGCCACCGCAGCCTCGTCGAGTATCTCGGGCAGCGACACCCACTCACGGCTGATCGTCATCTGCCCGCCCTCCACCTGCGACAGGTCGAGCACGTCGTCGACCAGGCTGGCCAGGTGCCGGCTGTTGCGCAGGATGACGTTGACATCGGCCAGGAGCGGCGGCGGCAGCTCGACGCCATAGGCGTCGGGCGCCTCGCTGATCATCTCACTAAAGCCGATGATCATGTTGAGGGGTGTGCGCAGCTCGTGCGATACGTTGGCCACGAATTCTTCCTTGGCGCGCCGGGCATCCTCGGCCACCTGGTACATGTGCTTCAGCCGCTCCGAAAGGCGCGCCAGCTCGTCATTGGCGTGCACCAGGTCCTCCTGAACCTGCTTGAGCTCGACCCGCTGGTTGCGCGCTTCGCTCAACAAGTGCGCCATGTGCTGGTAGCTATTCCAGAGCGACTCGGTCGTGCGAGCAGAGAAGAACGAGGAGGCGCCCATGAGGGCCAGGGTGCCCCAAATCGAGAGCAGCGCTGGCGCCAGGGAATAGCCGCCAAGCCCCCCGATGATCTGCCTGCTCTGGATCACGATGGCCGTAGCCAGCAGGCCCATCAATATCCCACCAGGGATGCTGATCAGCAGGACAGCAATGGCGACTGGAAGGGCCAGTAATGAGAGCAAGCCAGGGGCGGGGAACCAGGCCAGCGCTAGCATATTGGCGGCCATGGAGCCAAGGACGAGCAGCCACGTGACCAGAAGGTAGGCGCGTGAGAGCACGGCCCATAACAGTACGGGCACGATCATCAGGCCCAGGGCCACAATATCCACACGCCAGGGCCAGTGCCATTGCTCGCCAGCCAGGATCAGAATGATACCCACGAGCGCCAGGCCAGGCGGCACCAGGTTGGCCAACTCGAGCTTGAGCTCGGCCTGCATCTCTTGGTGAGAGGGCGTGAGTAAACTGGCTCGAGACATAGGATCATACTCCCATCGACTAGAAGAGAACGGGGCAGGGTTGAAGGATACCACAGATTCGTGGGGGCAGAAAACGCGTGGGAACT
>DAOTVS010000323.1:0-7516 GCA_034436375.1 Anaerolineae bacterium
AGCTGGTTCTCCCCGAAATAGCTCTATGGCTAGCGTCAGGGGTTCAGTGATGGAGGTAGAGCAACCGGATTGGGTAGGAGGCCAAAAGCCGGCCGAACCAAACCGAACTCCGAATGCCGTCACTTCACACCCTGGCAGTCAGACAGTGGGGCAGAACTTCATTGTCGAGAGGGGAATAACCCGGACCGCCGGCTAAGGCCCTCAAGTCGGGGCTCAGTGTATAGTAAGGTGTGGGGTCACGACGACAACCAGCAGGTTGGCTTGAAGGCAGCCATCCTCTCACGAGTGCGTAATAGCTCACTGGCCGAGTGATCTTGCGCCGAAAATACACGGGGCTAAGCCTCGCGCCGAAGCCGCGGATCTTATCTCCTACTGTCCTCCGTAAAGGGAGGATAAGAGGGATAGGGTAGTAGGGGAGCGTTCTGTAGCGCACTGAAGCCAGACCGTGAGGACTGGTGGAGCGCACAGAAGTGAGAATGCTGGGACGAGTAGCGCAAAACACGTGCGAAACGTGTTCGCCGCAATGCCCAAGGTTTCCGACGCAACGTTACTCGGCGTCGGGTTAGTCGGGCCTAAGCTGAGGGCATGTAGCCGTAGGCGATGGACAACGGGTTAATACTCCCGTACCACGTCGGGTCGTTTGAGCAAAGGGGTGACGCAGGCTGGCAAGCCAGCCGGTTAGCGGATTCCGGTGCGAAGCTTGTAGGGAGATGAAGGCGGCAGGAAAACCCACTGCCTGATCCCGAGGAGCGATAGCGATGCCGCGCGAGCGGCCAGTGGCCGGCCCAGCCTGCCAAGAAAAGCCTCTAGTGAGACCCACGTGCCCGTACCGCATTACCGACACCGGTGGGCGGGTAGAGTATACCAAGGCGATCGGGAGAACCCTCGTTAAGGAATTCGGCAAATCGAGTCCGTAACTTCGGGATAAGGACTGCCTCTGGGCGTGTAGCGGCCAGCCCGTGAAGCGCCTGGAGGTCGCAGAGAGCAGGCCCTGCCGACTGTTTAACAAAAACACAAGTCTCTGCTAAAGCGAAAGCTGAGGTATAGGGGCTGATACCTGCCCAGCGCCGGTTAGCCAAGGGGACGGGTCCTCTTCCGTAAAGGCGGAGGGGGGCTCTGAACCGAAGCCCCGGTTAGCGGCGGCCGTAAAGATAACGGTCCTAAGGTAGCACAATACCCAGACGGGCAAGTTCCGTCGCGCATGAACGGTGTAACGAGCGGGGCGCTGTCTCGACGAGGGACCCGGCGAAACTGAAGTAGGCGTGAAGATGCGTCTTACCCGCAGCGGGATGAAAATACCCCGTGGAGCTTTACTGCAGCTTGGTATTGGGTCGGGGCGTCGTCTGTCGAGGATAGGTGGGAGGCTGTGAAGCCGGAGCGCCAACTCCGGCGGAGCCAACGTTGGAATACCACCCTCTCGACATCCTGGCCCTAACTCCTGCCGCAATCCGGCAGGAGGACAGTGCCTGGTGGGCAGTTTGACTGGGGCGGTCGCCTCCTAAAAGGTAACGGAGGTGTCCAAAGGTTCCCTCAGGCTGAATGGAAACCAGCCGTTGAATATAAAGGCATAAGGGAGCCTGACTGCAAGGCAGGCAAGCCGAGCAGAGACGAAAGTCGGGCTTAGTGATCCCACGGTACCGTGTGGAAGGGCCGTGGCTTATCGGACAAAAGCTACCCCGGGGATAAGGGGGCGGTCTTGCCCGAGAGGTCCCATCGACGGCAAGGTTCGCTACCTCGATGTCGGCTCGTCACATCCTGGGGCTGGAGCAGGTCCCAAGGGTTCGGCTGTTCGCCGATTAAAGTGGCTCGCGAGCTGGAAACAGAACGTCGTGAGATGGTTCGGTCTCTATCTGCTGCGGGCGCAGGGGACTTGAGGGGATCTGCCCCTAGTACGAGAGGACCGGGGCGGACAGACCTCTGGTGTACCAGTTGTGCCGCCAGGCGCATCGCTGGGTAGTTACGTCTGGACGGGATAACCGCTGAAGGCATCTAAGCGGGAAGCCTCCCCCAAGATCAGGTCACCCACCGGGGTAACCGGGTAAGGCCCCTGGTAGACGACCAGGTTGATAGGCGGCAGGTGTAAGACCGTAAGGCTTTGAGCCGAGCCGCACTAATGGCTGAGGGCTTGATACGCGGTGTTACGGGGAGAGAGCGGGCATTCTGTTCAGTTCTTAGGGTACTGGTCAGCACCTGATTGCAGGGCCGAGGGATGGAAGGGCAGGGCGCAGAATGATGACGTTGCTGGGCCGCCAGCAGCCCGTCTTTCTGTGCCTTGCCCTTTTTGCTTTCGGGCGTTTCCATTTGCAGAAACGGCTGCCGCGTGTTAGAATTGACCGGTCCACCATCGAGCGGGCAGCCTCTGCAGGGTCGGGTGACCGCTTGGGGGGACGGTGAGCCACCATGGTGGACCACGGACGATGATCGGAAGCGGACCATACAGCCTGATCTTGGGGCGTCGCCAAGCGGAAAGGCAGCGGCCTTTGGAGCCGCGATGCGAAGGTTCGAATCCTTCCGCCCCAGCCTCGTGGTCTACGCCGCGAGTGGCAGCTTGACGCGGCGCCGGGTGTGGGAGGGCAAACTGCGGCCTTTCCCTGCGCTGCAGTGCTCGCGGCGTTTCCATTGGTGAGCCAAGCGATAGGAGGGCCGATGGCAGCATGAACGTTGCAACCGTTATCCTAGCCGCAGGGCAGGGTACTCGCATGCGGTCCAAACTCCCCAAGATACTGCACCCCCTGCGCGGCCAGCCGATGATCGACTATACCGTGAATCTGGCGATGCAGCTTTCGAGCCAGCCGCCTGTGCTGGTGGTAGGGCATGGGGCAAAGCTTGTGCATAACCAGGTGGGCGAATGCGTGCGCTATGTGTTGCAGGAAACTCGCCTGGGCACGGGGCATGCCTTATTGCAAGCACAGGAGCTCCTTCAGGGGCGCTCGGAAGCGGTGTTTGTGCTCTATGGCGATATGCCGTTATTGACCCCGCCGACATGCTCGCGCGTGATTGAGTCCTTTAGCCAAGCCACCCCTACCCCCGCCATTGCCATGCTCACGCTGACAATCCCCGAAGGCGCCAGCAGCATGGGGTTTGGCCGTGTGGAGCGCGACGCCCAGGGCCGCGTGACGGGCGTGGTCGAGGAATTCCAGGCGACGCCCGAGCAGCTGCGCCTGCGCGAGCTCAACTGCGGCATCTATTGTTTTCGTGCTGACTGGCTCTGGGAGCGCCTGCCTAAGCTTCCCATTTCCTCCAAGGGAGAGTATCTCCTGACGGATATGGTGGAGGTGGCTGCGCGCGAGGGAGAGCCAATCATCGCGGTGCCGGTTGATGATCCCGATGATGTGTTGGGCATCAACGATCGCATTCTCCTTTCCCAGGCCGAAAAGATCCTCCAGCGGCGCATCAATATCGAATTGATGCGCGGCGGTGTGACGCTGATTGACCCCGATACGACCTATGTCGATGTGGGAGTGCAGGTCGCACCCGATACGATCATCTACCCCAATACTCACCTGCTGGGTGATACATCAATCGAAGATGATTGTATGATCGGCCCGAATGTCGTGCTGCGCAACACAACAGTTGGGCCTCGCTGCCGAATCGTGGCTTCGGTGCTGGAAGAGGCTTCTCTGGGCGCCGACGTGACCGTGGGGCCCTTTGGCCATCTGCGCACCGATGCGCGCCTCGACAATGGCGTGCATATGGGCAACTTTGGTGAGGTCAAAAACTCGTATCTGGGCCCGGGCACCAAGATGGGCCACTTTAGCTATGTGGGCGATGCGACCCTGGGGGCGCGCGTGAATATCGGCGCCGGCACGGTGACCTGCAACTTTGACGGCCAACGCAAACACGCTACCATCATCGGTGACGATGTCTTTGTCGGCAGCGGCACGATGCTGCGTGCGCCGGTCGTCGTCGGCGCTGGCGCCAAGATCGGCGCCGGCTCTGTCGTGACACACGATGTGCCGGCCAATGGCCTGGTCTATGGCTCTCCGGCGCGGCTGCATGGCCTGGCCCGGCCTGATGAGGTCGATGCCCAGCCGGATGATGCGGTGAGCCTGGAAGAGCGTGCGGCCGGAGAGCAAGGAAAGTGATCTGTGAGCCCTGAAGAACTCATCGGGCGCGCCCTGGCCGCTCGTGGGAACGCCTATATTCCCTATTCGCGTTATGCTGTTGGGGCGGCGCTGCTGGCAGCCAATGGCCAGGTCTATACCGGCTGCAATGTGGAGAATGCCTCCTATGGGCTGACTATCTGCGCCGAGCGCGTGGCGGTTTTCGCTGCCGTCTGTGCCGGCGAGCGCAAGGGCTGGCAGGCCCTTGCCGTGGTTACCGTCGATGGCTCGCCGCCCTGTGGCGCCTGCCGTCAGGTGCTGGCCGAGTTCGCCGCTGATGGGCTCACGATCTACCTGGCCCAACCGGATGGCCGCTATGCTGTGCACACCCTGGGCGAGTTGTTGCCGCACGCGTTTCGGCTGGAGTCGTAATGCGTGACGGGACGGGTCACGTGTAAGGAGCGACACTCGGTGACAGAGATGGCTTCCCTGAACGCCTGCATGGCAGAGGTGCGCGCCCTGACCGACAGCAAGGGTTTCGGCTCTTCAGAGGCGCGCATTTGGGAGATGCTGGCGCTGATCCACAGCGAGGTCTCTGAGGCGACCGATGCCTATAAGAAGGGGCAGCCCAAAGAAGTGGTCGGGGAAGAGTTGATTGATGCCTTGATCCGAATTCTGCATCTGCTTTCGGCCCTGGATATGGATGCTGATGCTCTCTTCCGGCGGGTGATGGACCGCAACTGGCAGCGTCCAATTCGTTACAATACTACTCGTGGTGGATAGAGTTGACGAAAGGAAAGGGCGAGTTGACCTCGCACAAGCCCGAGCCCTGGTCACCGACAAGCGGTCAAGCTGCGCGCTGGATTGCTCTGCACCTTGAGTTACATGCTCCGCATACCTGGTTTGGCCCCACCTGGGCCTTTCTGGGCGGTGTTGTTTCATGCGGGCAGGCGCCGCTGACGGCGGCTGGCCTGGTCATCGTGCTCGTCGCGTGGCTGGTGAGCGAGCCTTTCCTGGGATCGCTGTTAGCCCTGGCAGCCGATATCGCTGCCATGCGTCAGGCCGGCCGCGCGGACCCGCTTGCGCCTCGCCGCTGGAGCCTGCCTTATGTGCGGCCCGGCACCCCCGGGCAACGCTTGCTGGATTACCTGGCCCGCGTAGAGGCGCGGTTCCGCCATGGCTGGCATATCGCCGGCGAAGCGGGCGAAAAGTGGCTTTTCCTGGCTATTGCTACCCTGCTGCTGTCTTTGATTGCCGGGGGGCCAGCGGCGTTGCTGGCGGGGGTGATGGTGGTGGCGGCGCTGGGCGTCACGACATTGCGGCCCCTTTCCGCTTCGGTGCGCGTGGGTCTGGGAGCGATGCACTTTTTCGTTAGCTGGCTGATTGGCCGGGTGACCCTTGGCGCGCTTGACTATCGTGTGGCGGCCGTGGGGGCGGGGTTTGCTTTGGTCTGGTTCGCCTGGACGCTGCGCCCGCCGCGCGCCTGGCTCCTGGCTTTGGCGGAGCTGGCGACGGCGGCGCTGCTGGTGTTGTGGCATGCGCCGGTAGCTGCCGTCGGCATACTGCTACTGGCGGCGCCCCTCTTTGCCCTGTGGCCCGACGGGCCAACCAGCCAGCGCGGTTATTTGGCGCATACTCAGGCCTTTCTCATGGCAAGTCTGCTCCTGGCGGCCGGAGGTCTGGCTTGGTCTTTCTGATGGCGCTGGGGGCAGTGCTGTTGGCCCTGGGCGCCGGAGCCTATTGGGCCTTGGTGCTCTCAGAAGGGGTCTACCTGGGGCCGCGAGTGGTGAGGTTGCTCTATGATCGCGCCGCTCCCCGCTACGATCGCATCAAGAACGCAGACCCTGAGGATGATGTACGCTACCTGGCGCGGCCGCTGCTGACTGCCCTGGACGCAGCGCCAGCGCCCCTCGTGCTCGACGTGGCCACGGGCACGGCGCGGCTGCCGCTCAGCCTGATGGCTGAGCCCATTCCGGGCCTGCGGGTTGTGGGCATCGATTGCTCTCCCGGCATGCTGGGGCGGGCACAACGCAAGCTTGAGCCCTATCCTCACGTGCAGGCGCTGGCGCTGGCTGATGCCGGGCATTTGCCTTTTGCTGATGATGCCTTTACCGCCGTGACCTGCCTGGAGGCGATCGAGTTTACGCCCCGGCCGCGTGCGACCCTGCGTGAGCTGGTGCGCGTGCTGCAGCCCGGCGGTGTGTTGCTGATCTCCAATCGGGTGGGGGTGGATTGCCTGTGGTTTCCCGACCAGCGTTGCGGCCGTGGGCGGGTGGAGGCCTGGCTGCGCGAGCTCGGCCTTGTGGATATCGAGCGGGAGGCGTGGCAGGTGTATTACGATTTGGTGTGGGCGAAGAAGGCCGCCTGACGCGTGATCCGTGATGCGTGACTGGAGTTGCCCATCGAGATGGGATGTCTCTCGCCCATGTCGAGGCGCCTCAACGCCCCCTGGGGTGGCTCCGGCTGGTGAGTGCATTCACCTATCACTCATTCCGCATTACGCATCACGTATTATGTCTCTGGAGGCTACATGCGTTTCATCCGGTTCATACATGAAGGTATGGAGAGGTTCGGCCTGATCGAGGGTGAGCAGGTCGTGCCTCTTTCTGGTCGCCCGTGGGAGGCGATCTCGCCCTGCGGGCAGGCGGTGCCGCTGGCCGGGCTGCCGCTGTTGGCGCCCGTGTGCCCCTCCAAGATTGTGGCTGTTGGTCGCAACTATCGCGAGCACGCGGCCGAGCTGGGCAATCCGGTTCCAACCTCGCCCATCATCTTCATCAAGCCGTCTACGGCGGTCATTGGCCCTGAGGGCACCATCATCTATCCGCCGGAGACGAAAAACCTGCATCACGAGTCTGAACTGGCCGTGGTCATTGGCAAGCGGGCGCATCGCATTGCCCCTCAAGATGTGGCTGCGCATATCTGGGGCTATACCTGCGCTAACGATGTCACCGCGCGCGATCTGCAGAGATCCGATGAACAGTGGACGCGTGCCAAGGGCTTTGACACTTTTGCCCCCCTGGGCCCTTGGGTCGAGACGGAGCTGGACCCGGGCGCCGTGGAGGTAATCTGCCGGGTGAATGGCCAGGTGCGCCAGGATGGCCACACACAGGATATGGTGTTCGACGTCGCGGCCCTGGTGGCTTTTATCGCCAATGCCATGACCCTGCTGCCTGGTGATGTGGTGCTGACCGGCACGCCAGAAGGCGTCGGGCCGCTCCAGCCGGGAGATCGCGTCGAGGTCGAAATCCAGGGTATTGGCGTATTACGCAATTCGGTGGGTCTTGCTTGAAGGCCTGGACATTCCGTGGTAAGCTAGGGGCATACTGGGAGGTTACAGTATTATGAAGAAGGATTTCATCAGCCTGGCAGACCTGACGCCGGCGCAGCTCGAGAATCTCATCCAAGAGGCGGTGGCTCTCAAGGCGGAGCGGCAGCATGGCGGCAATGCGCCCCTGCTGCAGGGCAAGGTGCTG
>DAOTVS010000324.1:0-17770 GCA_034436375.1 Anaerolineae bacterium
CCAGCTGCAGGCAACCCGCCCAATCCCCCGAATGGCTCCACTCCGGTCGCGTGCGAAGCGCGATGCCCGGATGGGATCCGCGCCCCGATGGGTAAGTACGGCTGTCGTGTTAGGTCCCTTCTAAACGCAACGCCCGGTTGCCTTTACAGTCAGACTGTGCTAAGATAGTTCCAATAATCACAAGACGTGTGCTCGTCTCTGCGCTGGCAGAGGCGATGCTGGGCTGAGGAGCTCGTCTATGGCAGCAACAGATGTGCCAGAGATTGTGATCCGGCGCCTGCCCCTCTATCTGCGAGCCTTGGTGGCCCTCGCAGAGGCCAATGTCTCGGTCACTTCCTCTCAGGAATTGAGTGAGCGATTGGGCATCAGTTCTGCTCAGATCCGCAAGGATCTCTCCTATTTTGGGGAGTTTGGCAAGCAGGGCATGGGCTACGAAGTGGCCTTCCTGCGCGACCAACTGCGGCACATCCTGAAGCAGGACCGGAACTGGGACATGGTGCTGGTCGGCGCGGGTGACCTGGGCCACGCAATCTTGAATTATGCCGGGTTCAAGCATTGGGGCTACCGGATCGTGGCCGTCTTTGATAATGACCCTGCTAAGATCGGCAAAGTGCTGGGGGGATTGCCGGTGCGCAGTACGGCGGAACTGCAGGAGAGCCTGGCGACCCTGTCCGTACAGATCGGCATCATCGCCGTGCCCGCCGTGCATGCGCAGGAGGTTGCCGCCCAGTTGGTCGCCGGCGGCATTCACGCCATCCTGAACTATGCGCCCATCAACCTGACTGTGCCGGAGGATGTGCGTGTGCACTATATTGACCCTATGGTCGGGTTGCAAAGCATGAGCTATTATCTCACGCAAGACGCAGGGCCGTCGTGCATTATAATAAGTAAACCGTAATAAGTAAGGTCGCCATTGCGCGCCATCTACGATGCTCTGCGTATGGCCCGCTTTGGGCGAGCAATGGGCAGAGCACCATACACTGCGCTATGGCGACCTTACTTATTACGGTTTACTTATGATGAGTTACGACGCCGGCAGAGTGCGCCGCAGGATATCGACCATGTCCAGCGCTTTGCCGGCGCCAAGCGCCACGCAGGCCACCGGGTTCTCGGCCACATGGCAGGGCACGCCGGTATGCTTGGTGAGGAAACGGTCGATATGACGCAAGAGTGAGCTGCCGCCTGTCATGACCATGCCCCGATCAATGATATCGGAAGCCAACTCGGGGGGCGTCTTTTCCAGCACCGAGCGCACTGTGTTGACAATAGAAGCCAGAGGCTCAGCGATTGCTTCGGTAACCTCTGCTGAAGTGATCTGGATCGTGCGCGGCAAACCAGCCACCTGGTCGCGCCCCCGCACCTCCAGGCTCAGATCTTCCTCCAACGGCAGGGCAGAACCGATGGCAATCTTGATCTCTTCCGCCGTCTGATCGCCAATGAGGAGATTGTACTTGCGGCGGACAAAGGCAGAGATAGCCTCGTCGAGCTTGTTGCCACCTGTTCGCACCGAGCCCGAGACAACGATGCCGTTCATCGAGAGCACGGCCGCTTCGCAGGTGCCGCCGCCGATATCCACCACCATATTGCCGGTAGGGGTATCCACGGGCAGCCCGGCGCCCATCCCAGCCGCGAGAGGCTCGGGAATGAGAAACGCCTCGCGTGCGCCCGCTTGCATTGCCGCATCATGCACGGCGCGGCTTTCCACGCTGGTTACCCCAACGGGGACGCTGATCATCACCAGAGGCTTCATGCGCAGGCGGCCACAGACACGGCTGATAAAATAGTGGAGCATCGCTTCGGTAACAATATAGTCGGCGATCACACCGTCACGCATGGGGCGCGCGACCTCGATCGTCTCGGGGGTACGACCGAGCATAGCGTGAGCTTCATTACCAACGGCCAAGATGCGGTTATCGCGCACCGAGATGGCCACGACCGAAGGTTCCTGTAGGACGATCCCTTTACCCTTGACATAGACCAGCACGCTGACCGTGCCCAGGTCGACGCCGATTTGCCGAGCGAACATCCATCCTCCCCTAGTGCGCGACCACATCACACCACGCCCTACCACCTGGCCGGGAAGGGCTCCAATGGGGCCAGGCAGTGGGTACTGCCCTTACCCAGCGGCAGTAGCCGCAGCGGATGCAGCAGCCGCATGATCGGCGCGGCCATTGCCGCCGGCCTTGCTTACCGACTCTACCTTGCCCTCAAAGCGTTTGATCTGAGCTCCCATGTCGGCCAGCTTCTCGGTGATCCCTTCGTAGCCGCGGTCGATCCAGTGTACATCGGTGATTGTGGTCCGTCCTTCAGCCGCCAGCCCTGCCAGGATCTCAGCGGCGCCGGCGCGGATATCGAGGGCACGCACTTCCGTCCCCTTGAGGGGAGTCGGGCCCTGCACAAGAGCCGTCTGGCCGCGCACCTCAATCCGCGCGCCCATCTTGCGCAGCTCTGTAGCATAGTGCAGCCGGTCATCGAACATGGTCTCGTGGATGGTACTTTCGCCTTCGGCTTGCGTCATGAGCACAGCAAATGGCGCCTGCAGGTCAGTCGGAAAGCCAGGATAGGGGAAAGTTTGGATATCCAGTCCACGGAGATGATCTGCGCCGCGGACCACGTAACGCTCGGGGTCCATTCTAACATCAACGCCCGCTTCTTGCAACTTGCTGGTAAGCGCTCCCAGGTAAGGCGCCACGGCGCTATCCATCTCCACCGTGCCGCGGGTCACAGCCGCGGCCAGAGCAAATGTCCCCGCCTCCAAACGATCTGGCATGATGCGGAAGCAGCCGCCATGCAGTTTTTCCACCCCTTCGACGGTGATAATACCTGTGCCGGCGCCATAGATGCGCGCACCCAACGAGTTTAAGAAATTCGCCAGGTCAACCACTTCAGGCTCTACCGAGGCATTCTCGATGATGGTGGTACCGCGGGCCAGGCAGGCGGCCATGAGCAGGTTCTCGGTGCCGGTATGACTGGGGTAATCTAACGAAAGGTGCTCGCCCCACAGATGAGGGGCGCGGGCCTTGTAGGTGCCATTCTGTCGATCGACCTGGGCGCCCATCGTCTGGAAGCCCTTCAGGTCCACGCTAACGGGGCGCGTGCCGATCGCACAGCCGCCAGGGTGAGGCGCTTCGGCCTGGCCAAAGCGCGCCAGGAGCGGCCCGACCACGAGAAAACTGGCACGCATACGGGTAGCCAGGTCCGCTGGCACAACAGGGCTGTTGAGGCTACGCGCCCGCACCAACAGGGTATTCGCACCAAGCCATTGCAACTCGGCGCCCAGCGCCTTGAGCACATCCGCCATAGTCAGAACATCTTGAATATGGGGCACTTTTTCCAGGTAGCATTCATCGGCCGTCAGCAATGTAGCTGCCATGATAGGCAAAGCCGCATTCTTGGCGCCACTGATGTTGGCTTCCCCCTGCAGGGGTTTATCTCCATCTATGATGATGTAGGACACGGCACCTACGACACCTCCAACGTATTTGCACGACCTTCGACCTGACCGGCAACTCCAGGCTCAGTCCTCCTCACTCCTCCCTTTCGGATGCTGCTTGGGAGCACGGCGTCTGGCTACTTGCAGCCGAACGAGCGAGCGGCGCAAAGCTGTTTCAGCTTGCGCCGATTCGGGACCATTTGCCGCATGCTGGATCCATTCCGCCGCCCGCTTGCGGGCAGCTTGAGCGCGTTGCAGGTCGATCTCATGGGCCGCTTCAGCGACGTCGGCCAGCACAATCACCCGGTCAGGCCGCACCTGCATCAGGCCTCCGTGAATGGCAAAAGCATCCTCTGTGCCCCCATGGCGCACCACCAATTCGCCATGGCCCAGGCCGGCTATCAGATAGGTGTGATGGGGCAGGACCGTGAATTGCCCCTCAAGACCGGGCGCCACAACCGCCTCTGCCTCGCCAGAGTATAACTGGCGCTCGATGGTGGCAATCTCGATGCGCATCATGCGCCCATCTCCCTTGCCGCCTGGATGACCTCATCTATGGTCCCACGCATATAAAAGGCCTGCTCTGGAACATTGTCGAGCTCCCCGGCCAGGATCATTTTAAAGCCGCGCACACTTTCCCGAATAGGCACATAGCGTCCGGGGCGGCCGGTAAACTGCTCTGCCACAAACATCGGCTGCGATAAGAAACGCTGGATACGCCGGGCCCGCGCCACCACACGCTTGTCCTCATCGCTCAGTTCCTCGATACCAAGGATCGCGATGATATCCTGTAACTCCCTGTACCGCTGAAGCACCTGCTGCACACCCCGTGCCACCAGGTAATGCTCTTGCCCGACAATGTGCGGATCCAAGATGCGTGAGGTCGACGCCAAAGGATCCACAGCCGGGTAGAGGCCCTGCTCCACAATGGCGCGGTCGAGGGCCACAATCGCATCAAGATGGGCAAAAGTGGTGGCAGGCGCGGGATCCGTATAATCATCGGCAGGCACATAAACGGCCTGTACCGAGGTAATCGAGCCGCGAGTGGTGGAAGTGATCCGCTCCTGCAAGGCGCCCATCTCTGTGCCCAGCGTCGGTTGATAGCCAACGGCCGAGGGCATCCGCCCTAGCAAAGCCGACACTTCCATCCCCGCCATGACAAAGCGATAGATATTGTCGATAAAGAGCAAGACATCCTTGCCCGCATCGCGAAAATACTCAGCCATGCTCAGGCCGGTGAGCCCCACACGCAAGCGCACTCCCGGGGGTTCGTTCATCTGGCCAAAGACGAGCACCGTTTTGTCCAGCACGCCGGCCTCCTGCATCTCATGCCAGAGGTCGTTGCCCTCACGGCTGCGCTCGCCCACGCCAGTGAAAACGGAAAACCCGCCGTGCTCGAAAGCGATATTGCGTATCAGCTCGTAGATGATGATGGTTTTGCCCGTGCCTGCGCCGCCAAAGACGCCTGTCTTGCCGCCCTTGGTAAAAGGAGCGATCAGATCGATCACCTTCAGGCCAGTCTCGAAAACCTGTGTCTCGGTCGATTGCTCTTCCAGCGGCGGGGCCGGGCGATGGATGGGATAGCGCTCGGTGCTCTCGATTGGGCCTCGATTATCGTCCGGCTGGCCCAGTACGTTCATCAGCCGCCCCAGCGTCGCTGGCCCCACGGGCACCGTGATCGGCCCGCCGGTATCGAATGCCAGCATGCCGCGGCGGAGACCGTCGGTCGGCCCCATGGCCACGCAGCGCACCCAGCCACGCTCGAGCTGCTGCTCCACTTCAGCCACCAGAACATCATTATCGGAACGAGGGATCTCGATGGCGGAATAGATCGCCGGCAGAGAATCGGCAGGGAAAGCGACATCGATCACGGGCCCAATAATCTGCACGACCTCGCCACGAGTCCCTTTGGCCATCCGTCCTCCTACGAGAGTGATCCGTAATCCGTAATGCGTAAGGTCATCATTTCGCGTGCATGTTGCTCCACAACCTGATTGTCTCAGCGGGCCTCTATAGAGCAACGCATGCCCCGGAATGGGAACCTTACGGATTACGCATTACGTATTACGATTCAGCGCTGCGGCGCCGCTCACGATATCGATCAATTCCTCCGTAATCGCCTCTTGGCGCGCCTTATTGTACGTCAATGTCAGATCATTGATCAAACTGTGCGCATTCTCTGCGGCAGCGCGCATCGCCATCATGCGCGCCGATTGCTCGCTGGCCACTGCCTCCAGCAGCGCCTGATACACCTGCATCTCGACATAGCGTCGCAACATAAGGCGCAAGACCCTGGGCGCCCTGGGCTCGAAGAGATAGGACACCTGTGGTACGACGGCCTCGCTTCCCCCCGCCTCCACCGGCAGCAACTGTTGCACTGTTGGGTCCTGTCGCAGCATGCTGATGAACCGGGTATACACCAGCCATACCCTGTCTACCGCCCCCCGCCGCACATCTATGGTCGCCAGGCGGGCAATGGGCCGCGCCTCTGCGGCGCTGGGGTGCTCGGGCAGGTCGAAATCACCCACGATACGCGCATCGAGGCTGCCGCCATGTCGGCGCAGATAATCGCGCCCCTTGTGACCCACGGTAACCACCTGCACCGGCACGGTCTGTTTCCGGATCAGGTCCATCGCCGCCTGGACCACATTCTGGTTGTAACCGCCGCAGAGCCCCCGGTTGGCGGAGATGAGGACCACCATCACCGTCCGCGGCGGGCGCGCTCGCAACAGCGGATGCTGGCGCCGCTCGTCGGGGCTCATGTGGGCCACCAGGTTAGCCAGCACCTCCCGGGAGAGCCCGGCGTAGGGCCGGCTGGCCAGGGTCATCTGTTGGGCGCGGCGCATCTTCGAGGCCGCTACCGTCTCCATCGCCTGGGTCACCTTGGCGATATTGCGGACGCTGCGAATGCGCTTGCGGATCTCACGCAAGGTTGCCACAGTAACCCTCTATAGGGAGGCACAAGGTGTAATCTGTAATACGTCATCCGTAAGGTCGCCGTTCGAGCAGGCGTCGCCTTTCAGGGCGTCCGACCCGGCAAAGCGTGGGCAGAGCATCGAACATGACGAAGCGGCAACCTTACGCATTACGGATTACACATTACTTTCTTATACTCCGCAATGGCCCCATCCAGCCTGACCATCGTTTGGTCACTGAGCGCATCGCCCGTCGCAAGGGTGGCCAGCAGGTCAGCATGGTGGGCAGCCAGGTAGGGATGGAAGCCGTCCTCGAACCTGCGCACTGCTTCGATGGGCACATCGTCGAGATGGCCGCGGGTTACCGCATAGACAATGGCAATCTGGTTGGCCAACGGCATGGGCGCATACTGCGGCTGCTTGAGCACTTCGATAATGCGCTGCCCACGCTCGATCTGATCGTGCGTTGCCTTGTCGAGCTCTGAGCCAAACTGGGCAAAGGCCACCTGCTCGCGATACTGCGCCAGATCCAGGCGCAACCGCCCCGCAACCTGCTTCATGCCCCTCGTCTGCGCCGCGCCGCCCACCCGTGAGACCGAGAGCCCCACATTCACGGCCGGGCGCACCCCGGCGTAGAAGAGGTCGCTCTCCAGGAAAATCTGGCCGTCGGTGATGGAAATGACGTTCGTCGGCACATAGGCGGCCAGGTCGCCCAACTGCGTCTCGATAATCGGCAGGGCGGTGAGCGAGCCGCCGCCGTGGGCCGCATCTAGCTTGGCGGCGCGCTCCAGCAGGCGCGAGTGCAGGTAGAAAATGTCGCCCGGGTAGGCCTCTCGCCCGGGCGGCCGGCGCAAGAGTAGAGAAATCTGCCGGTAGGCCCAGGCATGTTTGGAAAGATCGTCGTAAACGATCAAGACATCGCGCCCCTGCTCCATGAACTCCTCACCCATAGCACAGCCGGCGTAGGGAGCCAGGTATTGCAGGGCGGCAGGGTCCGCGGCGGAGGCCGTGACGACAATCGTATGCTCCAGCGCCCCGCGGGCCTGAAGGGTAGAGATCACCTGGGCCACACTGGCCAGTTTTTGCCCAATGGCCACATAGATGCAGATCACATCATCGCGCCGCTGGTTGATGATGGTATCCACGGCAATGGCCGTCTTGCCGGTCTGCCGGTCGCCGATGATCAGCTCGCGCTGGCCGCGGCCAATCGGGATCATAGTATCGATAGCCTTGATGCCCGTCTGCAGCGGCCGTTTGACCGACTCGCGCACAATCACGCCCGGGGCAACGCGCTCTACCGGGCGGGTACGGTCGGTGCGGATTGGCCCCAGATCATCCACAGGCTGCCCCAGGGCATTCACCACACGACCGAGCAGCGCCTCACCGACCGGCACCGAGATGATGCGCCCCGTCTCCTGCGCCAGCGAGCCTTCCCGCACGGCGGCATTGTCGCCCAGGATAATGGCGCCGACACAATCGGCCTCCAGGTTGAGCGCCAGCCCCATGACCCCCGTCTCGAACTGGATGAGCTCGCTGGCCATGACGCCGGGCAGCCCTTCGATACGGGCAATGCCGTCGCCAACCTCCAGCACGGTGCCGACCTCGAGAGTGCGCACCACTGGCTTGTAGGAGGCGATTTGCTGTTTCAGCGCTGCGGCGATCTGGTCCGCGCCTTCCAACACGCTACGCCCTCCAATCCGTAACAAGCAATCCGTAATGCGTAAGGTCGCCATGCCATTGCGTGCGCTGCCCCATAGACGTGCGCTCCAGATGAGTTCAGGAAGAGCCGGGTGCGCCCTGCAATGGCAACCTTTCGTATTACGCATTACTTATTGCGCATCGCATCACGCCAAATGCTGCCGCAAATCCTCCAGACGGCCGCGCAACGACCCATCGATGATCCGGTCCCCCACCCGCAGCCAGACGCCGCCCAAAAGTTGGGGGTCCACTTCATAGCTCACCGGCCCCGCCTCCGGAAAGCGTTGCGCCAGGGCAAACTCCAGGCGAGATCGCTCCTGCTCTGTCAAGGGTACCGCGCTGCGCACCACGACCGACCGCACAGTCCCCCGCGGCCGTGTGAGCGCACCCACTTCGGCCACCAAGCGCTGCAGGAACTCGACCTGTGCCGGGTTGATGGCGCCGCTCTGCCCCAGCTGCGCACTGCGTTCGATCAGATCTTGCCCCCAGCTTTGGCCGCTCACGGGACTTGCTCCAACTGACTCAAAAAGTCATCGATGATCTGGCGATGCGTGTCATCATCCAGGGCCTGCCCCAGCACCTGGCCGGCCGCCGTGATGGCCACATCAGCCACCTGGCCCCGCAGAGAGCGCATCATCTCGCGCCGCTCACGCTCGATATCCGCATTGGCGCGCTCTCGCAACTGCCTTGCCTCTGCGATAGCCTGTGCCAGAATGGCCTGGCGCTCCTTTTCCGCTGCCTGCCGGGCCTCTTCCACAATCCTCTGAGCCTCACGGCGGGCATCGTCCAGGCGCCTCTGATACTCCGCCTCAATCTCCAGTGCACGCTTCTCGCTCTCCGCGACCGCTGCCAGACCCTTTTCGATCTTTTCGCGCCGCTCGCGCAGCATCCGGCTGACCGGACGGTACAGGAACAGGATCAGCAGAACGAGCAGGAGGACAAAGTTAACCAACTGCGCAACCAGCGCTCCCACGTCGATGCCCAGTGCCGCCAACGCACGCTCCTTTCCCAGGAGGGCAGAGCATTACCCACCACAGCCGACAAACGAAATGCTGCTGTACAGACAGCTCCACCCGGGAGATCTATGGACAGGCGTCATTGCCGTCCCCCATTGGCTTTACACCACGAGCCCCCATGCCCGATGAGGCACAACGCACGATGAAAGCGCCCTTCGGCTTCCGGGTACTCTGCTCCGCGCGCGGCCGGAACAGGCCTTTCGTAGGGTGTTGTGGGTGAGCCGCCGCCTGTGGCGGCTCACCCACAACACCCCTTGCGGATCAGGGCCGGGCTTGTGCGGAGCATATCAGCCGGCAACTGCCCGGAAGGGCACTGGCGCTCCTTTCGGACCAGCGTAGGTCTTGGCCCCTGCCGGAGCAGAACACCTACACGACAAATCGGATGACCAGGCCCATCAACAGCGAATAGATAGCAATGGCCTCAGCGAATGCGATGGCCAGGATCATATTGCTCACGATGAGGCCCGACGCCTCAGGATTACGTCCTAGCGAGCGCATGGCCTGGGCGCCAATGAGGCCAACACCCAGAGCCGGCCCCAACCCCCCAATGGCAACCGTCAAACCGGCAGCAAGGTTTCTCAAACCTTCCGGGTCCATACCGCTCAGAACTCCTTTCCTGGATCCACTAACTCGTGGTGGAGAGAACCTCCGGCAATGATACGGGACTCCCGTCGTGCACCATCGCACTGTCACCATGAGACGCCGTCGCTTGCACGACAAACGCGGTTGAAAGGATCGCGAAGACAAAGGCCTGGACAAACCCAACAAACACCTCCAGGCCCAGGAAAGGCAGGGTAGCCACCAGGGGAATCAGGAAAGGCACTACGCCCAGAAGGACTTCGCCGGCGAAGATATTGCCAAAGAGCCGGAAAGAGAAGGAGAGGACCCTGGTGAAAATGTCGAGCAGCTCGAGCGCACCCACAAACAGATCAATCAAGCCATAGAGAATGCTGCCTACACCCAGGCGCGGGCCGCGCCCAAGCAGGCCATTCCCAAAGGCGACAAAGCGCTCGATCTTGACGAAATGCAACAGGTAGCGGGAGAATCCGGCTGCTTTGATGCCAAGCGCCTGACTGAAAACCACTGAGAAAAGGGCCAGGGCGAGGGTCAGGTTCAGGTCCGTCGCTGCCGAGCGGAGTAAGGGCGTTCTTTCCTCACCGTGGATCACGACAATCGTCACAAAGCCCGGCAGCAGGCCCATCCAGTTGCAGACGATGATGAGCAGGAACAAGGTCATGACAACCGGGAACACGAGAGGCGCGCGCGGACCCGCTATCCCCTCGACCAGGTTGCTCAGGCTCTCGATGACCCATTCGACAAGATTCTGCAGGCCCCCTGGCACGAGTTCCAGGCGGCGCGTGGTCAGGAAGGATAGGGCCACAAGGAAGAGCATGGCGAGCCAGGTGGCGAGCAGAGTGTTGGTAATGCGCAGGCCGCCGATGCGAGTGATCTCCTCAGGGGCTAGAGAGATATGAGGCACGGCGATGTGGTAGGGGTAGATAAAGTTGAAACCTATACTCGCAATCACGATAACCCCGAACCAAAACACAGGCTTCCGGAGCAATGAGCCCTGCTTTGCCAGAGACTGCAAGCGCCTCAGTCGCAGGCGAGCAACAGCCGCCATCAGGCTGCCCAAGGCCTCCACCAGCCATTCAAGGAGGTTTTGCCACGGGCCCGGCACCACATTTAACCGCCGCAGCACAAGCAAGGCCAGCCCGGCCAGAATGAGCACTGCCACGCCGGCAGCCAGTAATGTGCCCGCGATGCCCAGGCCACTGATGAGGATCGGTCCCTGCCGAGTTGGGGAGTGGGGAACCGGGACATGGAGAGGGTTAAGGATATCGAAAACCAGAAATAGCGCCACCACAACCAGGATCCAAAGCGCAGGCTTCCTCAACACTCGGCTGCCTCCTCAGGAAGAGCGGCCGGCGTAGCGAGCGGCACGCCTGGCGAGCCAATAGTTGCCGACGACAGACCCGGCGACCGCGAGGATGAGTAGAAGCACAGTGCATAGCGGTCGTCGGCTCAAGAGGCCATCCAGCCACAGACCCAGGGCCAAGCCAAGTCCGACGAGGAGGAAGGTGACGAGCAGCATCCCGACGACCAGGGCCAATGCCCGGCTCATCTCAGGCACGGAGAAAGCCGAGCGCACCTGAGTGAGCTGTGACCCAGCAGCCCTGAAGCGGCGGAGTGCTGCCATGGCCAAATTGATAGTACCCAGCCATCCAACCGATACGCCTGCGAGGATGAAGAGCAGCGTGGCAACCGGGTGCGTCCCGAGTTGGCGGTCAACCCAGGTACCCAGGAAGAGACCAGCCAGGGCGCTAGCGACTGTAATCAGGCCCATCGTGACGCCCAACTCTGTGGCCAGCGCCAGGGGTCGGAAAACGTCCTTCATGTAGCCTTGCCTCCGCCGTCGTCGGCCCCTCGTCCACACTGATGTAGTGGTCAGCGAATCGGTCTCGGCCTACAGTCATTAAGGAACATAGGTAGTATAGCGGAGGTAGCGCTATCTGTCAAACTTCTGCCAAAAGGGAAAGAGGGGAAAAGGGATTGCCTTTCTGTCATTCTGTACCCTTTTCCCCTCTTTTCCCCTTTATTTGGGCATCGCTTTTAGCGCCTCATAGGCCGGGCGCGGCTTGAAATCGGGCCAGCCGGGGTAGGTGATGGCCCACCAGTACTGCTCATCGTTCGGCGTCCAGGACGGGTCGGCGATATAGATCACCGTCATCAGGCCGATCCAGGGCGACCAATGCTGCTTGGCATACTGAAAAGCGCGCACCAGATAGTCAGCCTTTTGCTCCTCGGTGACGGCATGCCAGGCATAGTCTGGGTGCACCGTATCGCTCGTCCAGCCGAATTCGAGGATAAAGACCTGCTTATCGGCATCGCCGTTCTTCACCATGATCGCCCGCAGATCCTCTACCCGCCGGAAGCAGAAGAAGCGCTGGCCGCCATACGCCGGCGACTTGGCCACCTCATCCGGGCTCATCTCCGGTGGGGCTTTGTAGCCGGGGGCGTGGGCGCCCAGGGCATCGAAATAGCCCGTGCTGTTGCCGCCCATGGCCTTGTAGAGGCCTTCCAGATACAGGTCATCGGGCATGGCCGTATTATCATTGGTGCCGGTCGGGCTGAGGCCGGCCGAAACCACAATGGCGTAGGGGTCGGCCTCCTTGATGCGGGCATAGGCCACTTTGAGCAGCGCTGCGTACTGCGCCGGGCTGGGCCGTTTGCCGCCCCATTCGCGTGCCAGGTTGGGCTCGTTCCAGATCTCATAGGCCCGGATGCGCCCCTTGTAACGGCTGGCCAGGGCATAGCAGAAATCGCCGAAATCGGCATAGTTATCGGGCGGGCTATTGGTCGGGTAATTGCCGCCGGCCCACTGAGGCTGTGAATCCAGGCGCACGATCATCTGCAGATGCTGCTCACCGATCCACTTCATCATGTCATCGAGCTGATTCCAGATGAACTGCCCCTTGGTGGGCTCCACATCGCGCCAACCCACATCCTGCTTGATCCAGCCGAAACCGGCGCCCGAAACGAGCTGCACATCGCGCGTGGCCACCTCGGGCTTCCACCAAAGAAAGGCCTGCATACCGTATTCGGGCGAGTTCAGCCGCAGCGAACGCGGGGCCTCGGCTGCGGGTTGCGGGGTCGCAGTCGCTGTAGAACCCGTCGCCTCCTCAGCTTCAGCGGGCGCCGGGGTGGCCGTCACAGCAGCGGTTGCCGGTGCGGACGCTTCGTCAGCCGTCACAGCCTGAGCAGGCGGCGTAAAGGTCGGAAGGGGCGTTTTGGGGGCCTGAGTGGGGGTCGGCGTCGCGGGCGGCGCGCAGCCGGCCAACAGAAGGCCAGCTATGAGCGCAAGAAGCAGGGCACTGCGCCAGGCAATGGCCCTGCCGGGTTGACTGGTTTGTGTGTGATTCTCGCCCATGTCGCCACTCCCCTAAGGCGGCCATACCGCCGTATATAGCACAGCGTGGAGCACAGCCTAATCGGACCGGCTGTGCTCCACGCTGTGGTTGAACACTGGCACCGGTATATGACAGACGTTACTCTACAAGATTTGGTTCCGGGTTTGTAGACCTGACAGGTTTGAAAAACCTGTCAGGTCTGAATCTTCCTTACTTGGGCATAGCGGCCAGGGCATTAAAGGCCGGGCGCGGCGCCCACCCCGGGCCCAGGATGCTAAAGGCCGACTTTTCGTCGCCCGGTGGGTCGATAGCGCCAAAGTTCAGGTTCCAGAGGAACATGGGCCCCACAAAGCCCCAGTTCTTGCCCATCTGATAGGCGCGCACGATCCAGTCAGCCTGCTCCTGCAGGGTATTGTTGGCCTCGTACTCGTAGCCTTTTGCTGGAGCTACGCCAAAACCTTCCACAGTACCCCAACCGAACTCGGTCGGCCAGATACGCTTGTAGCTATCGCCATACTTGACCATGATGGCGCGATAGCTCTCCATGGTGCCCCGGAAGAAGTAACTCGGATCGCCTTTGCAGAGCGTCGTGCTCGGGTCGCTGAAGGTGCGCCAGTCAGCGTCGGGAGGGTTGTTCCAGCCGGAAGGATGGGCACCGATTGCGTCGCAGTAGTTCTTCAGCCCCGCCTGGTACATCTGCTCCAGATAGGTTGTATCACGTATTGCCGTGTCACCATCGCTCCACCCCGTCGGCGTTGGCGCCCCGCTGATGACGATGGCGCTGGGATCGACGGACTTGATAGCGAGGTAGCTAGCTTTGAGCAGTTGCACATAGTTTGCCGCGCTGAGGCGATTCCCCTTGCCGCCCCATTCGTACCACAGGTTCTCTTCGTTCCAGACCTCATAGGCCTGCACGCGGCCCTTGTAGCGCGATGCCATCTGGCGCATGAACTCGGCCAGGGTGTTCGGGTCTGCCGGCGGGCCACCCACGCTCTTGTCGTCATCACCTGGCCGTGCCCAGTTGGGCGCCTTGCAGACGCTGAACATGACCTTGATGCCGCGCGCCGAGGCGGCATCTACCAGCGCATCCAGGGCGCCCCAGTTGTACTGCCCCGGGGCGGGGTTGTAGACATACCACTCCACCTGCTGCTTGATCCAGCCAAAGCCGATCTGTTGCACCAGGCCCAGGATACGCGGGATATCACCGCCCACCGCATGCACCTGGATGCCGTAACCGAAGAACCCACCGCCGCTCGGCGCAGGCGCTGCGGGCGCTGCAGGCGCTGCAGGCGCCGCCGGCTTGGCCACCAGTACCCTGGTTGGCCTGGGCGTCGGCGTGTTGGTCGGCGTCGGGCTGGGGGTCGGCGTCGGGATCTGCACGTCCAGCGTGTTCGTCACGCCCTCGGTCGTTTTGCCGCCATCCTCAGAGATGGCTACACTGACCGTATAGTCGCCGGGTTGATCAACAGCCTTCCAACTCAAGTTCGGGCTGGTGGCCGGGTTCACACCCTGGTCGACCACCTGGCCATCCTTGCTCTGCACCTTCCAGACGACGCTGTAGGTAGGCGCTTGCGCCTCGCTCAAAGGGCGAACGCCGCCGCGGCCCGAGGGGTCGCGCGCCACACGCACCGAATCCCAGATATGAGCATCGTTGGCGGTGCCGGCCAGGGCCTCCACCGTCACACCGCGCAGGCAGAACTGCATGGCCAGCGCCAGCTTGTGCGCCACGCTGCTGGCGTTTTCCAGCCACACCTTGTGCTCAGCGCCGGAGGAGTCTTTGAAGGAGAACCAGCTCAAGGCCGTGTTGGCTTCTTGCTGCATGCCAGAGGCCAGGTTGGGCAGCGTAACCGTAAGCGTCTGCCCCGGCAAAACCATATTCTGGCCATCGCTCACCGCGGCCTTGCTGGCGAGAGAGAGCGCGTCACCGTAGACCAGGGGGTGCTCCTCATTCCCTACCTGCTCGTAGCAGTTGGCGCTCACGATAAGCTGCACCTTTTGCCGGTTCAACTCGCCCACCGTGCTGCGCAGGCAATCCTCCATCAGCGCTGTCGACTGGCCGTTCGCTGTCGCGTCGTTGATCACCGGGATGCGCAGCACATCAGCCGCCTGCGCCAGGGCAGGCCAGTTATAACCTCCCGTATCCCAGGCGCCGTCGGCGCCCTTCTTGGGCTCATCCACGCGCACCGCCAGCACCTTGCCCTCCTTGTGCAGGGCCTGGGCCAGCTCCGAGACAAAGGCGGAGAAATCGTCGCGCGTGTTTGGGCTGAGCCCCAGGTACTCCAGGTTCAACCCCTTGTAGCCGCCGGAGCGCACGGCCTGCACGATGGCCTGCACATGGCTGCTGCGGGCGGCAGGGTTGCTGATCAGGTTGGTCACCCAATCAATGTGCAGCGTGCCGTCGACCTCATCGCTGAGCGTCGGCAGCACCAGCAGATTAGCTGGCGCCGAATCGAGCGCAATCTGCCCTGTCACCGAGCCGTTATCGGTCAGCGCCAGACCGTTCACATAGATCTCGGAAGCCAGATCCATAGGGGCCGCGTTCACGGCCGCCACGTCGGGCGCAGATACGGCCACGTCCAGCGCTTGGGGCTTGGCTTCCATCACGGCCAGCATTGCAGGCACAGAGGTCAGGTCGCCCTCCAGCTGGGCCGTGTTGCTGATGATATGGTTGGGCGCCCATTCCCAGGCCTTACCTGTCCAGGCGTAGAGGTCCAGCGCATCGGCATTGGAAATGCCCTTGGGCAAGGGGGTCGTGAAATGGGCCTCTTTGGGCTGCTTGCCGTGGGGATCCAGCGTGTAGACGGGCCCGCGGATCTGCAGGTTGGGCGGCACAGCCTTGATGGCCTGCGCCACGCTGCCCTTGGCCGCCTTGGGGTCACTCGTATCGACCATCCACATCTGTAGCCGCAGGTTGCCGCTGAGCGCGCCGGCGGGGATTGTAAGCTGGCCGGCGCCTTTCTGCCCGACCGTTCCACCCTTGGCGCCGATGAGGGGATAGTTCAGATGGAACAGCCGGTTGCCGACGGCAATTGGGGGTAGCCATAGGATCAGGAGCACCAGCACGGGAACGGCAATATAGGCAACAAGCCGCCCAGTCTTGCGATTGCCCAACACAGTCCTGAAACGTTCTCTCCAAGCCGAGATCGTTTCCCCCATGGTTTCGCGTCCTCTCTTTCCAAGTGTAACATGGTGACTCGAGACGTCGTGGACCGGCCACGCGATACGGCCAAAGGCCCAGAGGCTGCCAGGGGCTGACAATGGGGCTGCTCCCGGCAGAAGAGCCGCGTGCGCCTGCAAACACACACGCACATAGCGGGTCCCCATGCAGATCTTGGATACCCGGTTGTGGTGGGCGGGGGGGGTGAGATTCCTGCCCTACCCGCCAAGACCCGCGTGAGAGCCCATTGGCGCCGGCCGGCAAGGCAAATGGGAATGAGAGGGTCCCGGCCAGAGCAGGTGATCAGGCTCTTGCGGATGAGATGCGGGCATTCTAACACGGGCTCTCTCTTTTGACAAGTAGAGTTGGCCGCTCGCATGATGCGCATCCCCGGCTGACACATGCTCTGCCCTTCAGCCGCAAGCCAGATTACCCGTTGAGGAACCGCACGCAGACCGGCGACGGCACGTGCACGCCGGGGCCAGCCGGCGTGAGCTGCCCCGTCAGTTGATCGATGTGGAACACGACCACGTTATCACTGTTTTGGTTGGCGGCCAGGAGCCAATTGCCGCCTGGATCAAGGGCAAAGTGGCGCGGCCATTGGCCTAGCGTCGACTGGTAGCCCACTGTGCTGAGCCGCCCCGTATCTGGGTCTACCGCAAGAATGGCGATGCTGTCGTGGCCGCGATTGGAGGCATAGACGAACCAACCCGAGGGCGCTACCTGCACATGCGCCGGGTAATTGGCCCCCGAAGGCAAAGCACCCTTTGCCGCTTGCCAACCGACCGGCACCGTGGAGAGAATCTGCAGCGCCCGCAGATGCCCACGCGCGGGGTCGAACTCGAACACTGAGAGCGTGGAGTCGAGCTCATCGCTCACATAGACCCAGGCGTCGTTGGGGTGGAACGCCAGGTGTCGCGGGCCCGACCCCGCGCCCGTGGGCGCATAGGGCTCGGCGTTGGGCTGAAGCGTGCCCTGCGCCGGGTCCAGCCGGTAGATCATGATGCGGTCGAGCCCGAGATCGGCCGCCAGGGCGTAGCGGTCAGTGGGGTCGGGAATGATGCAGTGCGCGTGGGGGCCCTCCTGCCGGTCGGGGTTCACACCAGAGCCGGGGCCGGCATGCTGCACAAAGGCGCTCGCCGGCCCCAGGCGGCCATCGAGCCCGATAGGGAAGGCAGCCACGCTGCCAGTGCCATAGTTGGCCGCCAACAACAGCCGGCCCGTGGGGTCCACGCTCACATAGCAGGGGTCCACTCCTCCCGAAGGCTGCTCACCCAGGGGCGCCAATTCCCCCGTCTGCGGGTCAATGGCCAGGGCGGCGATGGCGCCCTCGCGCCCCAGCGCCTCGACTGCCACATACAGGTAGCGGCGGTTGGGATGCACAGCCAGGAATGAAGGGTTTTCCAGCCCCGCCAGCGTCCGCACCCGGGCCAGTGCTCCTGTCGTGCGGTCAAAGCGGTAGGTATAGATGCCCTCGCCGCGCCCACGGGTCGTATAGGTGCCAATGAACAGCAGGTCCTCGTTAGCCGATAGTGTCGCCATCTTTTCCATGCTCGCTCCTTGATCTGGCCCAGGCCAGATTGCTCGCTTGTCGCCTCCAGCATACTGCGCATCACAAAAATGTCAACAAGCTTTTGCCC
>DAOTVS010000325.1:0-49038 GCA_034436375.1 Anaerolineae bacterium
TGACCGCCTCACGGCGCGTCTTGGCGTAGACCGTGCGCCGCTGGCCGTCAATCATGAGGGATGCCTGCCAGCGGCCATCTTTCCGCTGCAGGATTGTGCCTTCGCCGTGGCTGCGGGACATAGAAAAACCCTCCCATTTTGCTGTAACTTTGCTGTACAGCATGGGAGGGTTTCGGCCCCCACTAGATGTAGTGGGTCTCGTGCCTCTAAGGCACTACCTGTAGTGGACTGGCTCCTCGGCGAGGACTTGAACCTCGAACCAACCGGTTAACAGCCGGTCGCTCTGCCGAATTGAGCTACCGAGGATTACGAACCCCATTATATCCAAAGATGGCCATCCCGTCAAGCATGCGCGGGATTGGGAAAACGAAGCAATACATGAGTCTCTTTTCAGTTCAGGCCACCCGGTGCGGCGCCAGGGCCTCATCGTTCAGATCGATGCCCAGCCCTGGCCGGTCAGGCGCCTCGAGGCAGCCTTCCTTGAGCGTGAGGTGCTCGCGGAAGGTGCGGCCCCACATAGGGTCCGTAGTGCCACGGTAGAACTCGACGATCAGACCATTGGGAATGGCCGCCACGAGGTGCACGTGCACCTCCTGATTCCCATGGGGGGCAATGGGCAGATCATAGGCTTGGGCCAGGGCGGCCACTTTCATGAACTCGGTGACACCGCCCAAAATCTGGGCATCGGCATTGAGGATAGCCGCCGCGCGCTGCTCGACCAGGTCGCGGAAGCCGTAGCGTGTGTATTCATTCTCGCCGCTCGCCACGGGGATAGAGGTCGCCGCAGCCACCTGCGCGTGCCCTCGGTAATCGTCGGGGGCCACGGGTTCCTCGAACCAGGCGATATCGTAGGGCTCGATCTTGCGCGCGACCTCGATGGCCTCGTAATAGCGGTAGGCATTGTTGGCATCCACCATCACCTGGACCCCGGGTCCCACCGCCTGGCGCACCACGCGCACCCGCTCCACATCCTCAGCGATGCTCGCCCCACCGATCTTCATTTTGACGGCCCGCGCGCCGAATTCGACATTGTCGACCATCTCGTGCGCCAGGTCGTCCAGCGTCTTGCCCTCCTCATAGTAGCCGCCGGCGATGTAGACGGGCACCCGCCGCCGATAGGCCCCCAGCAGCTTGTATAGGGGCAGGCCGGCAATCTTGCCCCGCAGGTCCCAGAGGGCGATATCGATGGCGCTGATGACGCGCGTGCTGATGCCACGTCGCCCCACCAGCTTGGGCTTCCACATCCGGTCCCACAGTCGCTCTACATCCAGCGGATCTTCGCCCATCAAAAGGGGGCGGAAAGCCTCGACCATAGCCACGTTGACAGCCGCGGAGAGGCCGCCGCCTCCGAGGCCAATACCGGTGAGCCCCTCATCGGTCTCGACCCGGACGACCTCGAGCCCTCCCTCCGCATAGATATACTTGCCGTTCCGGATCGGGCGCGGCCGCGGCCACCGGTACACTTGCGCGCTGACATGTGTAATCTTCATCGTTGCTCTCCTGAGCGAACCGCCGTTGCCGGGCTACTCGCGGGCTGGCCTTCCATCGCCGCCAGATCGAGGCGGTACCACAGGATGCGGAAAAGGAGTTCGAAACCGCAGTCCTGATACACGTGGATGGCGGGGGCGTTCTCCTCGTCGACGTCCAGCTCGGCGGCCTGGATCTGCCGGCGGCGACACTGGCGCAGGTTGTTCGCCACCAGCGCGTGCGCCAGGCCCAGGCCACGGTGCTCGGCCCGCACACCGACCGGCCCAATGTGCCCCACCGAGAACCAGCGAGAGCCTACCTGCCGCTCCAGGAACCGGACAGCGCTGACACCGGCAATCTCCGCCATGCCTGAGCTTCCGTTACGGGTAGCAAAAAGGATATCGGCCGGCTCGAAAGAAGGCTGGCTTACGAGATAGTTGATTTCCTCCCTGCCAATGGGCCCCACACCCCAGTGCTCTCCCATAGTGTTATTGACGACCTCGACATACACTTCTTCATCTCGGTGCGGGCGGAAATAGCGCCAGGAATAGCCGGAAGGGAAGGCAAAGGGGGCAACGCGCAGGGGCTCTAACCACATGCGATGCCACACTCTCATCAGCTCAAAGCCGAGGGCCTGGCTGAAAGCCACTGTAGCGCGCTCATCATCCCGCGCCCGGATGTCGAGGGTGCTCACACCGCTCTGGCGCGCCTCTTCGGCCAGGCGCCTCACGAGTCGGCGGCCGATGCCAAGGCGGCGCCAGGAGGGGTGCACCACACCATCCACCAGGCACTGGTCCGTGCCGGGCACCAACGTGCGCACGCTATAGCCCAGCACAGCCCCACCTGCTTCGGCCACCAGGCAATCTCGCTCGGGGTTGCTGCCCGGCCGTCGCCAGCGCTCCCGCAACAGCGCCGCATCCACCAGCCGCCCGGCATGATCCACGGGCTCCGAGGCGCGATGCACCCGGCAGATGCCTTCGATATCCGGCCAGGAGAAATGTCTGATCACCAGGCCCAAGGCATCGCCCTCCATCGAGCCAGTTTGTCGAAAAAGCGGCGCACTGTATTTCTCGTTCATCGGCGCCATTCTACACCCAGGGTTGAAGGGCTGTCAAAGGCGCCTCTGAAAAACAAAACAGACTTCCGAAGTCCTGGGAACTTCAGAAGTCTGTAGAAACATGAAGCGCTATCTGGCGACGCGCTGCCTCAGGCGTAAAGCCGCGCCAACTCCAGGTTCACACGGGCCTGCGCCTCGGGCCAGTTGATCACATTAAAGAAGGCATTGATATAGTCGCCGCGCTTGAGCCCATAGTCGAGCATATAGGCGTGTTCCCACACATCCATGACCACAATCGGTATGCAGCCGGCGGGATGCCCTTTGTCGTGCTCGTTGATCCAGAAATTGAACATGCTGCCGGTCATCGTGTCCTGGTAAAGGATAGCCCATCCGACTCCGCGCACCAACCCTGTAGCCTTGAAGTCATTCACCCAGGCATCATAGCTGCCGAACTGCGCCTCCAAAATGCGCTTAAGATCTGGGGCCGAGTTGCTATCGCCATCGCCGCCCAGATTGCGGAAATAGAGCTCGTGCAGCCGCATGCCATCAAATTCCCAGCCATAGTGCCGTTTGACCTCGCCATACTCCAGCGTCTCGTGCTTGCCTTCCATGGCCAGCCGCCCCAGGATTTCCGAGGCCTTGTTGGTATTGTTCACATACCCCTGGTAAAGGGCAAAATGGTTCTTCAGCAGAGCATCGCTAAAGCCCGGCATCCCCAGCAAATAGCTGAAATCGGCAGCCGTATAGGTCATTGCATCCTCCTCCATATCTGCGGCCATGCGCCGCAATCTCTTGGCCTGTCGCTGCAAGAAGCGGGCCAACAGGTGCATCGCTTGCGCGTCACTTGCAAGCGTGGTAGAATGCGCGCACTTGCCATTCGCGTTGAGCCGCAAAGCATAGGAATGAGACGATATGGTTGAGAAGTGGCTGTTGGATATCCTCGTCTGCCCCGCCTGTCACACCCGCGTCGAGCTTGTCCGCGAGCGCTGGCTCACCTGCCAGAACCCGGAATGCCGGCGCAAATACCCGATCTGCGATGATATCCCACAGATGGTCATCGAGGAAGGCGATCGCTATCGTGACACGGCTGTTGAGGATCTGCCGGCCGCACCTTGAAGCGGAGTAGTGTCATGGGCAAGCGTGTCTCTCTGATCGGCCTGTGCCTGGTCATCGCGTTCGTGGTGGGCTCAATAACCGCCCATGCCGATTCTCCCATCCGCGTCCTGGCAGACCAGCACACCGCCCAGTTCGCCAAGGGGATATCCTTCCGCATCGTCGCTGAGGCTGACCAGCCGATCCAGAGCGTCACCCTCTACTATGGTGAGCAAAAGGGAGATGTCACCAACCGGGTCGTGCCAAGCTTTACCCCCGGCCAGCACATCGAAGCGACCTACGACAAGCCCCTCGAGCGCGGCGAGATTCCTCCAGGCACCGTGATGGAATATCACTGGCGCCTGCAGCTCGCCGATGGCACGCTCCAGGATACCGAGCCCCAGGTGTTCAGCTATGACGATGACCGCTTCCCCTGGCAGCCAGTGCAGGCGGGCAATCTCACCGTGCTCTATTACGGCGGCGATGCCCAGAAGACCCTGGCGCAAGAGCTTTTGAGCCGCGCCCAGGAGACCCTCAGCCGCCTGCAGACCGAGATAGGCATCACGCTGCAGAGCCCCGTGCATATTTATGTCTATAACAGCGCTGAGGATATGACGGCTGCCCTCTCGCCCCGCAGTCAGGGCTTTGATGAGCAAGTCCTCACCCTTGGCGTGGCCGTTTCCGACGACACCCTCCTTCTCCTCGGCGACCACCCAGAGGTACAACAGACCATATCCCACGAGCTCAGCCACATCGTGGTCGGGCTGGCGACCGAGAACCCCTATTCGCCGGTGCCCCGCTGGCTCGATGAGGGCCTGGCGATGTATGCGGAGGGGAAACTCCCGGCCAACAATGTGACCGCGCTCCAGCAAGCTGTGAAGCGCGATGCCCTCATCTCCGTGCGCTCGCTCTCAAGCTACACCGGCGACCCGCAGCAGGTTGATCTCTATTACGGGGAGGTCTACAGCCTGGTAGAGTATATGCTGCAGACCTACGGCCGCGACAAAATGACCGCCCTGCTGCAGGTTTTCAAACAAGGCGCTCTGCAAGATGACGCCCTGCAACAGGTCTACCATATCAGCCTGGATACCCTCGATACCCAGTGGCGGCAGAGCCTCGGCCTGGGGCCACGGCCCACGGTAACTCCGACATCGGCCGTGGCGGCAGTTACCCCACCCGCGCCGGTGCAGGCGCAGCGGTCGGGCTTGCTCTGCCCCCTGACCGGCATCATTGGCGCCATCACCCTGGCCATCGGCCTGGCGCTGCGCCGGGTCCTGGCCTCGTAAACGGAGGCATTGTGCCTGAACTACCCGAAGTCGAGACGGTCGTGCGTGACCTGCGCCAGACCGTCGTCGGACAGACCATCACCGGCGTTCACATCTATTGGGAGCGCAGCATAGCGACGCCCACAGCCGGCGAGTTCCGGGCGGAGCTGTTGGGCCAACGCATCGAGGGCGCCAGCCGGCGCGGTAAGTTCATCATCCTGCACCTCACCAGCGGTGACTTGCTCATCCACCTGCGCATGACGGGGCGCCTCTATGTCGCCGCCAGGGAGGGGCACACCGACCAACAGCACCTGCGTGTGGCCCTGGACCTGAGCGATAGCCGCCTCCTCTTTGTCGACATGCGCAAATTCGGGCGCCTGTATCGGGTCCCCGACGCCGCGACTGTCCTGCGCTCTCTGGGCGTCGAGCCCCTCGACGCCGAGTTTACCCCTGAATACCTGCGCAGGGTCTTGAGTCGGCGCCGCAGCCCCATCAAAGCTGCGCTGCTTGACCAGAGGCTGGTCGCCGGCATCGGCAACATCTATGCCGACGAAGCGCTCTACAGCGCCCGCCTTGCTCCCGATCGCCCCGCCTCTTCGCTCACGGCGGGCGAAGCCGAGGCGCTGCAGCGCGCCATCCAGCATGAGCTGGAGCGCGCCATTCAAGACCGGGGAACCACATTCAGCGATTACCGCGATGGCCGAGGCCGTGCAGGTGAGCACCGCCGGCATCTGCACGTCTATGGGCGGATAGGGCAACCTTGCCGCCGCTGCGGCGCACCCATTGAGCGCATGCGAATCGCCGGGCGCGGCTCCTACCACTGCCCATGCTGCCAGAAATGAGTGTTGCTTATGCGTCGCAAGATACTGGTGATCGATGACGACCGGTCCTTCCTGGAAGCCATGAAGCAGGCCTTCCTGTCGGAGGACTATGAGTTGCTGACAGCGCACAGCGGGCGCGACGGCATACAGCAAGCACTGGCTTTCCATCCCGATCTGATCATCCTCGACGTCATGATGCCCGAGATGGATGGCTTTGAAGTCTGTCGCCGCCTGCGCGAGCTCACCAATATCCCCATCGTCTTTCTCACAGCCAAAGAAGGCGAGAGGAATGTGGTTCGCGGGCTGGTCATGGGCGGCGATGATTACCTGATCAAACCGGTCGGCATTGCCGAGTTGCGCGCCCGGGTAGACGCTCTACTCCGACGGACCGAGGGAGGCCGGCGGACGTTCCACGCCCCCAACTATGATGACGGCGAGCTGTTTGTGGACCTCACTCAGCAGCGAGTCACCTTGCGGGGCAAGTCCATCGAGCTGACTCCGCAGGAATACCGCGTGCTCGCCGTTCTGGCGCAAAATGCGGGCCAAGTCGTGACCCATCGCGAGCTTCTGACGCGCGCCTGGGGCCCAGAGCTGGCCAATATGGAAGCCTACGTCCACCTCTACATCCGCTATCTGCGCAGCAAGATTGAAGATGACCCGGCAGAGCCCAGGCGCATCACCACCAAGCGCGGGGTTGGCTATATGCTGCGCCCTCCAGAAAGCTAATCCAGTCGTAACCAGCCCGAAATCCCCTAGTAACTTCCTCATGCTAATATGGGTTGAGAGACCTCCTCTTGCATTGGCGGCTTATGGTATTATGATCATGACAAGAGGCTTGCATGAGAGAAAGAATATCCATCCTCACGGAAGATCAAGCGTTGGCTCAAGCCCTCTCCGCCCCACTCACCGACACCGGGTTCGAAGTCCAGGTGCTCTCCACTGCGCCCAAGTATTGGCAGCGGGCCCGCACGTTCATGAGCAGTCTGCTAATCGTCGATCTGGACACACTCGGCAGAGAAGCCCTGGCCCAGTGCCGGCACCTGCGCGCCCTCAGCACGGCGCGCATCATGGTGGTGGCCCGGGCCAGCCATGAAGAGCAGATGCTACAAGCCTTCCGCGTCGGGGTCGATGACTATATGCACAAGCCTGTCAAAACGGCCGAGATGGTAGCGCGAGCCGAGGCCCTGTTGCGTCGCCGCCGCGACGGGGGCGGGTTCCGCGTCGCCCGCATCCCCGTCTGCCGCGATGTCTTGCTGGATACTGACAGCCGCACCCTCTACGTGCGCGGCCAGCGCACAAAGCTGACTCCCATTGAATACAATCTGCTCCACTGCCTCGTCAAGAGTCATGGCCAGGTCGTAACACGCAGCGCTCTGCTCGATCAGGTATGGGGCGATGACAGCCCCCCCAGCGTGGGCTCGCTCAACCTCTACATCTACTACTTGCGCCGCAAGATCGAGCACGACCCGCGCCGGCCCCAGTATATCCTGACCAAGTGGGGGGTCGGCTACTACCTGGTATCCGATGAAGCCGGGTCTGCAGCAGACTGCTATCCACTGCCCGCCTGACGCGTTTGACTCCTTTCTGGGCTGTGGTAAAATCACCACATATGCGAACGTGGATCACTGGATCCTACCCCAGGAGACACAACCCGGAAATGCAATCAAGGGCAGGCAACACCACATCCTCATCCAACCCATGGAGCTATGAGCGAATGCGGCGAGCAGCCCTGATTGTAGGCATCGTCGGCATAACCCTGCTCTATGGGCTGGGTATTGCTGGCCTTGTTCTGAAGCATCAGATACTGAAAAATGTCGACCTTACCCCGACCGTCGCAGCCACCCCACTGCCGACCGCAACCCAATTCGTGGCCCCAGTCCGCATCACGTCCATACCCATCACAGAACCCTCAGTAGGTCCTCTCGAGGCTACGCCCACCCAGCAAGTTCTGGTGTTCCCAACCGCAGTGCCGACAGACACTTTTACGCCCACTCCTCAGACACAAACACCAACGGAAACGGCTGCTCAGCCGCCGACCCTATCATCCACAAGCGAGCCAACTGCGAGCCATACGCCAGAGCCGCCCAGCGCAACACCGACGCCGCGGGCAACGGATACACCACGAGCCGAGCCGACCGCTACGCCCACGCCGACGGGCACCGCCGTTACCTTGCCGGAACAACCCGATTTGACGCCTCCCTCGATCGAGCCGACCGTGACGGTAGCCGGCTCGGCCGCTACTACGCAATTCAACAGATGAGATCTGCCGGCGGGTTCGGCCGGCAGTGAGCACCTTTGTCACCCATATTGGAGGTCGGCAGAGGCCTTGATCAACAGAGGGATGCCATGACCATCGAAACTGTCGCCGAATACCACCCAACGATCAAGGAGCTTCCCAGCAGCGAACGCCCACGTGAGCGCCTGCAGAACTATGGCGCTGGCGCCCTGTCCACCGCCGAATTGCTCGCCATCATCCTGCGCACGGGCATCGGTGGGCAAAATGTCCTAAACCTGGCCACCAACCTCCTGGCTCAGTATCATGGGCTGGGGGGGCTGGCCAAAGCCGGCCTGCCCGAGCTGCGCCAACATAAGGGCCTCGGACTGGCCAAGGCTTGCCAGCTCAAGGCCGCCCTCGAGTTGGGGCGCCGCATGCTGATCGCCGCCCCCGAAGACCGGCCGCAGGTCTCGTCGCCGGCTGACGCCGCCAATCTGGTGCTCCTCGAAATGGCCTTCCTGGAGCAAGAACAACTGCGAGCCATCCTGCTCGATACCAAGAACTATCTGGTCACCATCGCCACCGTCTACGTCGGCAACGTGAATACGGCCGTCATCCGCGTCTCCGAGGTTTTTCGTGAAGCCGTGCGCACCAACTCACCCTTTCTCATCGTCGTCCACAACCATCCCAGCGGCGACCCTACACCATCACCAGAGGATGTGCAGGTGACGGAACAGATCGTGGCCGGGGGCCGGCTGCTCGACATCGATGTGCTCGATCATCTGATCATCGGACGCCAGCGCTACGTCAGCCTGAAGGAACGGGGGCTGGGCTTCAAATAACCCGGCGCCTGCCGCACTCAGCAGTCACGGCAGGAATCGTCGCAGGCGATCGAGAGCAAGAGGAGAGAGCGAGTATTGGGTAATCCAGGCTAATCAGGCGCTCTCTATCCGCGTTCGGCAACGGCTGCCCGCTGCCCATGCCGTAGCTGCAACGCCACGACGGCCCCAACGGCCACGAGCACAGCCGTAGCCTGATAGGCCACGGTGGGGCCGCCCCGCTCCCACAGCACGCCCGCCAGAACAGGCCCGAGCAGCACGCCCACATTCTCCCAGGCCCCGTGCAACCCCAACGCTGCGCCATAGATGGCCGGTGGGCTGAATCGCCCCACCATCACCACCCGTGCCGGCGCGGCCAACGCCCAGCCAAGGGCGTCGAAGGTAACCGCCACCAGGAAACCGGCAAAGCTGTGCGCCAAACTGTAGGCCGCCAGGCCCACGGCGCCCATAGCCAGCCCCAGGACAATGCGCGTCGTCAGGCTCACGCGCTGGTCGAAGCGATTCATCGCCATGAGAAAGACGACATTGGCCAGGCTAAAGGCGCCAAAGAGCAGCCCTACTGCCGTGGCATCGAGCCCGGCATGGTCCTGCGCCAGGAGCACAAGGAAATTGCGCACCACACGATTGGCCACAAACTGGATCAAGCCGGCTGATCCGAGAATGAGCAGCGGACCGGCCAGCAAGCCACGGGCGCCAACGTGAGGGGCTTTGCCATGCTCTGGCAGGGGGGGCGGCAGGCCCATCTTGGGCTCCTCGAGCACCGACGACACCACCGCGCCCATGGTAGCCAGGGCAGCAATGGCGACAAAGACCGCGCGCGCACCCATGTGTTCGTAGAGACACCCCCCTACCGTGGAGCCGATGGCAAGGCAGATCGAATACACGATCAGATACAGGCTCAGGCCATAGGTCTGCCGTCCAGGGCCATACGCGCGCACCAGATAGCCCCGAGAAAGCACGCCGATGGTCGTGTCGAACAGCCCCGAAAGCGCCTGAAAGACGACGACCGCCCACAGACCCGGCCAGAGCACCAGCAGCCAGAACTCCAATGCCGAGGCCAACCGCGACAGGGCATAGGGGCGCCGGAAGCCAAAGCGGTCGGCCGCCCAACCCCACACAGGCTCCGAGAAGATCATCACCAACCCGTTACTGGCGGCAATCGCCCCCCATTGCGCTGTCGTTGCGCGAAGCGAAAGCACATACAGCGGCAACACCGGTGCCAGCGCGCCCAGCACGGCCAAATGCAGACCCACCGTGCAGAGCATCGCGGCAATGCTGCGCGGCCTCACACGCAGTTCATCATCGTCAGCCAAAGCCTCCCACCCGCTCTCTACACACACGCCAACAGCGCGTCTCTACATCCTTCCGCGCTCGTATGGACGGCCCGATGCGCCGTGTCCCCTCCACTTGGCGCACCAACCGGCCTACACGCCCTATGCCGGCGACTTGAGATTCGTCCCCCGCCGGCTATAATACAGGGCGCTAATGGATACTCCAAGGAGAACATCTGTGCCGATACGCCTTCCAACCCGCCACAACCCCACCCTGCAGCGCGTGCTCAATCGAGTCAACGTTGACGTCGAGCTGCATCAGTGGTGGAAATGCGCCAATATCAATGCTGTCGATCGCCTGGGCATGAGCGATCACGGCCAAGTGCACATCCGCATCGTTAGCAACATCGCACTCCGCATGCTGCGCCTCCTGGTCGATGCCGGCGTTGAGATGAGCGTGGTCGCCAACTATGGTCTCACCAACCACGACGCGGAAGTGATTGTCTTTCTTGCCTCCTGCCTGCACGATGTAGGCATTGCCGTCCATCGTGACAACCACGAGGCCTACAGCGTCCCACTGGCCCTGACCAAGTTGCGCGAGTGGCTCCCCGGCATCTACTCGCAGGCAGAGGCCAGCATTATCACTACAGAGACGCTGCATGCCATCGTCGCCCACGAGGCGCAAACCCGCTGCCTGACTATCGAAGCGGGGATCGTCAAAGTGGCTGACGCCTTGGATATGAGCAAGGGGCGCTCGCGCATCCCTTTCGAGGCCGGCGCGATCAATATTCATGCCGTATCGGCTGCAGCCATCGAGGAGGTAGTCCTCAAGCCAGGGGAAACCAAACCTGTCTCCGTCGAGGTGATCATGAACAACTCGGCGGGCATCTTCCAGATCGATGAACTGCTGAAACACAAGCTTCAGAACTCGAGCATCGCACCCTATGTGCAGGTCCTGGCCAGCATTCAGGGAGAAACCGAGAAACGCCTGTTCCAGTCCTACCACTTTTAGGGAAGGAGAGGCACCATTGGGCACAGCGCACCCGCCGGAACCGGTGCGCCTGATCGTGGGGCTGCTGGTCGCCCGGCAGGAATTGCTGAGCGCAGCGGCGGCTCGCCTGAGCGAACAATTCGGGCCCCTCGATCAGAGCAGCCGGCCCGTCCCTTTTACTCAGACGGCTTACTACCGCCGTGAACTGGGAGAGGAACCCTGGCGCCAATTCCTCACGTTCCAGCCACTGATAGACCCCAGCGACCTGGCTGCCATCAAAGTGCGGACGAACGAAATGGAGCTGGAATGGGCCCCAGATGGGCTGCGTCGGGTCAACATCGACCCCGGCTATATATCGCTCTCCAAACTGGTGCTGGCAACAACCAAGAACTATTGGCACCGCATCTACCTGGCGCAAGGCATCTACGCTGAAGCAACCCTGCCCTTTCGCGACGGGGCCTTCCGGCCGCAGGAATGGACCTACCCCGACTATCGCACACCCGAGCACCTGGCGTTCTTTACTGCTGCCCGCGAGCGCTACAAGCAACAACTCCGCTAAATCCAGACCGAGACTCCGTAAAGTCCGGGTGCCCTCCTATTGCACGGCCAGGCTGATGTAGCGGATCATGCTCTCATAATCCCAGCCCGAGGCAGAGACCCGAATGGAAATGATACGCGTTGGCGTAGGGTTGAGCGTATCCAGCAGATTCTCCGACTCGAAATAGTACCAGGTATCACGAGGGATCTGCAGGCCGTTGGTCGTCGGGTTGTTCTGGGAATTGTCGTAGTAAAAGCCCTGAATCCACTCGTTCTCACTGCCGTACTTGTCTCGGTACTTGATGCGGATCATGAGTGGATATTCGGAGGCTAGATAGCCGCCACCGGAAAGGTTCTGGTTCACGATCTTGATATTGGCCCTGACCACCAATGACGACACCGGGTCCGGCAGGTCGCGGTTGATATCCTGCTCGATAGTCGTCTCACAATGATTATGCTGGCTATCAGTGCGATAAAAGCGGACCGTATGGGTTTCGTCGTCACAACTCCAGACGCCCGGGACATCTCCACCGTCATTGCCCTGGTCATTGTAAGCCGTCCAGGCCTCACCCAGGCCCTGGCTAAAGTCGCCATTCGTCAAAAGCTCCCGCGCATCCGCCACGGGGGCCGTTGGGGGTTGCCCGAGAGCAACGGTTGTCCTCTCCGGTGCAACGAGCTGCACGCTGTTGCTGTTGGCATTGACAACAGCACTCCCCTGATGGACCAGGAGCGTGGCACTATCCGTCTGCACCTCGGCCCCATACACCCCATCGCTCTTGATCTGGAGCACGGCATTCAGGTGCTTCAGGCGCAACTCAAAATCAAGGCCCGTTTTGCCAGCCGCATTGGTTACGATCTTGGCCTGCCCCGTCACCATCCGTAACCAAATCATATTGGGCTGCACACCCCACTGGAAACGGGGGGACTGCACGCGCTCCAACACCACCTGGCTGCCGGGCTTGATGTTGACCGAGCTGCCGTCAAAAAAACGCAAGTCGGCCGACGCCTTGTCATCGAGGGTGATTGCGGAGCCCTCTGTCACGTTGGCCGAGGCGCCATTGCTCACCACATTCTGATGGCCTGTTGCCGGGTTCTCGATGACGACCGTGCCCTCGAGGGCCTGCAGAGTGGCGGTATGGCTCCGCATAGAATACAGCAGAATGTGCCGTATCGATAGGGGCACAAAGACCACCAGCAGGCAGAACACGATAAAAGCCGTCCACACGACGATCCATGCGGTGCGCTCCGGTCGCCTGCGAGAGAGCGCTTGCTCCATCAGTACCGCACCTCGAACAGTGCCCACTCTCCGGTGGCCGCTCCCCACTCGGCATCCACATGGCTCACATCAGCCATGGCCGGCCCTCGCTGCAGCCAGGTGTAGAGCTCCTCAACGGCCTGCCGTGGGCCCTCTGCCACCACTTCAACGGCGCCGTCGCCGCGGTTGCGCACATAACCACGCAGCCCCAGCCCACGCGCTCTACGTTGCGTGTGCTGGCGAAAGCCCACACCCTGCACATAGCCATATACCACAGCCGTCAGGCGAACCATCTCGTCCGTCGTTAAGCCTCCGGCTCTTCTTCCTCTGCGCCAGCCTCTTCATCAGCCACGCCGCCCGCCTGGGCAGGCTCAACATAGAACATATCCAGGGGAGCGCTGGCAAAATCCAGCTCGCCCAGCGCTTCCTCTGCAGCATCGCGCAGGGCCTCATCCTGCGAAGACTCACATATCTTGAGCGCCCTACGTGCCTGCGGGCCGCCGATCTGCCCCAAGGCCCAGGCGGCCATCTGTCGCACTTCGCTGTCAGGATCGTTCAGCAGCCGGATCACGTGCCCCACGGCCTGCTTCAGCCCGATCTCGCCGGCAGCCCGCGCAGCCTCATAACGCATGGCCGGGTTGGGAGAGGAAAGCTCATCGGTCACTTGCGGTGCCCAGTGCGGATCGGCCGTGCGGCCCATAGCGAAGACCGTACTGATACGCATGGCCTCATCCGCAGCGGCATAGGCTTCATCGATGATCCTGCGCACAGGCGCATCGCTGAGATACGCGATTGACTCGATCGCTCGCCGCCGCACTTCCAGATCTTCGCCTGGGTCGTCGATGGTCTGCAGCAGCGCCTCGCGCAGTCGGTCCGCCCGATCCTCGGGCAGGTCGCCCAGTTCCGCCAACAGAGCCAGATGGCCCAGCGAGCTGGCCGCGCGCGCGCGCACGGTCGCAACCGGGTCATTGCGCATCAGGCGCACCAGGGGGTCCACAAGGCTGGGCTGCTCATCCTCCCAGAGCCCTTCCACCGCCTGCTCGCGCACCTGAGGGTCCTCTGCCTGCAGCGCCCAGCGAAAGATGGCCACAAAATCCATCTGGAAATCGGCCTCCGCCATTTCCACCATGGTCGTGATCAACTCACGCTGGCGCCCGGCTGACATGCGCCCCCAACACTCGGCAAATCGAGATACCTCAGATCGCCCGGCGCCGCTCAGAAAAGCAATGACCGAGCGCGATAGCGGCTGCGCCTCATCGCATACGAGAGCGAGAGCCTCCTCAAACGTCCATAGACGGCTCTTGGTTTCTGACATCATCCTCTGATCTCTCACCTATCAGCCCGGGGCTGCTGGAACCACGCCCCAGGCAAAATCCTCCCTGGCGCTGGGCCCCAATCTGCCCAGACGGCCGCTCGTTTGCATTGTAGCATAGCCCCCGCGCCCGCACAAGTTGGCCCCTGGTTGCACTTTGCCCTATCCTCTGGTCGAAACGGAGAGCGCCGGAAAATAGAGGTAGGGCACCTCAAACACTCCGCCCACCCAATACGCTCGGTCGCCGATGGCCCCGATCTGCCCCAGCGCGCGAAACACATTGCCGGATACCATGGTATCCTTGACGCGCCCCACGAGCCGGCCACCCTCAACGCGGAAACCCAGGTGCACGTTGCCCGAGAACTCGCCGGCCAGGATATTTCCCATGTCGGCGCCCATGGTCTGGTCCACGACAAGCCCTTCCTCCATATCGGCCAGCATGTCCTGATAGGAAACCTTGCCCGGCTTGATGCGCAACGCATGTATGGCCGCAGTCGGCATACTGCCCAGGCTGCGTTCGCCATTGCCTGTGCTCTTTGTGCCGGCTAGCCCCGCCGTCTGCAGGTCATAGTAAAAGGCATTCACGCGCCCGTCCTCAATCAGGGCCGTGCGCTGGGTCGGCACCCCCTCACCGTCACAGGGCGCGCTAGACGGCACATTGGGAACACGCCCATCATCGTAGAGGCAAAAGCTCGGGTCAAACATGGCCTCACCCAGGTGCCCGGCAAAGGGTGAAGCGCCCTGCTGCACCAACTTGCCATTGAGGGCCGCCTGGAACGGGTTCAGGAGTGTCATCGCCACGCCCTTGGGCGTAAAGATGACGGGCAGGTTGGCCGTGCGTATCGGCACGACCTCCTCCGCCAGATCGAGTTTGCCGCCGACAGCGCCCATCACGGTGTTGATGTTCAACGTCTTGAGATGGCACGAGGAGGCAGATTCATAGACGTCCAGAATATCTGTGCCGCGCACCCGGTTCGCGTGCAATCCTGCCGATACGACCGTCAGACGGTAACTGCCTCCCCCGCCAGAGGAATTCATCACCGAGACTGACACAACCTCTTTACGCACGTCAGCATCACAGAGGATATCCTGCCCTCGGCGGCGCACGCGGTCGACCATCTTCTGGCCCATCTGCACCATTTCGTCGGCGCTGAGAGCAACCACATCATCATCGTACAGCTCAAGCGGCGCTTCGGGCACCAACTCAGTAGGGTAATCCATCAGCGAGCGCGCCCCGAAACGGGCCGTCGCCACAGCATCCTCTACCAATGTCCTGGGGTCATCGAGCCGCGAGGAACTGGCAAAGCCGATCTGGCCATCTACCACCACACGCAGCGCCACGCCGCGCACCTCTTTGGTTTCGATCGTGCGCAGACGGTTCGCCTCAAAGGACACCGGCGTTTGCTCTTCCGTGACTGCATATACCTCAGCCCATGCTGCCGACCGAGAAGCCAGTTCCAAGACCTGCTCAGCAAAACTCTGCATTACTTGCCTCCGATTACGACGTCTCGGATCAACAGGTGGGGGCTGCCGGTGCTGACAGGCAGCGGAGATTGTCCGCCCTTACCGCAACCGCCGCCCTCGGACCATTCCAGGTCGTTGCCAATCGCTTCGATATTGGCCAGCGTCTGGAACACATTGCCAGAAAGGTTCACACCGCGGAGCGGCTCCGCCAGCTTGCCGCCACGGATTACAAACGCCTCGGTCGCCGAAAATGTGAACATCTCCATGCTTGTCTGGCCGCCGAAGGAGTCCTTCACATAGATCCCTTGATCGATCCCAGAGAGCATCTGGTCGAAGGTGGTCTCGCCCGGCTCGATGTAGGTATTGCTCATGCGCACGATCGGGGGAAAACGATAGTTGATTGCGCGCGCATTCCCCGTGAGCGCCTCGCCCATTTTGGCCGCCGTCTCTCGGGAATGCAGCCGCCCCACCAGCTCTCCCTCCCGAATCAGATAGGTCTTGGCAGCGGGCACACCCTCTGCATCGTAAGCATAAGAGCCACGCCGCCCGGGCAACGTCGCGTTATCAACAATGTTCAGGAACGGTTTGCCGAATCGTCGCCCCAACACCATGATCTCGCGCAGCCGCGGGTTCTCATACACGTGATCAGCCTCACTCAGGTGGCCAAAAGCCTCGTGCACAAATACGCCGGCCAGCCGCGGATCCACCAACACCGTATACGTCCCACCCTGGATGCGCTGGGCTGAGAGCAGATCCACAGCACGGCGCGCTGCAGCAGCGATATCGGCCTGCCGACCATCGAGGACCGAAAGATCTCCTTTGCTGCCCACGCTCAGGAATGCCTGCTCCACATCACCATTCTTCCGGGCCACCGCGACAAAGACCGCCGACAGATCCAGGTGCTCCTGCTCGACAAAGCTCCCCTCGCTATCGGCAAAGATCGTATGGCGCACGCTATCACCATAGCGCACTGTGGTCGTCTGCAGCGGCGCTGAGGCCCACAGGAGCTCGTTGTATTCCTGTAACAGCCCCACTTTGTGATCCAGGCTTTCGCGCCGGATATCCTTAGGCGCCTGGGCCCCAACCACATCCTGCACCACGGGCGCTGGCGCCAGGGTCACAGGCTCGCGCACCACCAATGCCGCCTGCTGCACAGCTTGCTCCACATGTCGGCGCAGTTGCTCCACATCGTTGAAAGAGACAAAGCCCCAGCCGCCGCCGACCAGGGCTCGCACATTACCGCCCCGGACCCTTGATCGCCCCACTTCCTCCAACTCGTGGCCGCGAAAGCGGATGTGCGTCGCCTCAGCTTCTTCGATATGGACTTCGATATAACCCGCCTTCTGGCCACGCAGCGCTTCAGCGATGAGATCTCGCATGACCATCTCCTGTGATTCAGACTGGCCGGCCCCAGCCAACAGTTTTAATGGCAGGCGCCCAGCAAAATCAGGGCCAGCAACGCCCCGGCACCCACCGCCAGCCCTCCCTCGGCACCCGGGCACCGCAATGCGAGCAGGATTGCTTCATGCCCAACTAGGGCCCCGGCATCCGCCCCTGTACCAACCTCACGACATCGAAATAGGAGATCACCACGAACAACCCCAGCAGGAGCACAATCCCCACAAGGTGAACAAAGCCCTCCTTCTGCGGGTCCACCCGGCGCCCGCCGCGCAGGATCTCGAGCACAACAAACACCAGCCGACCGCCATCCAGCGCAGGGATGGGCAACAGGTTAATAATGAAGAGGTTGATGCTCAGGAAAGCTGTCCACTCGATCAACTGGACAAAGCCCGTCTTGACGATCTGCGCCGTCATCTGGGCAATGCCGATTGGCCCGGTGAGGTCAGGAGCGATCTGCCCGCGCACCATCTCGACCAAACCGCCAATGATGGATAATGCGGTCCACAGCGTGCGGCTCAGCCCCAACCACAGAGCCTGCCCCAGAGGGTAAGAAACCCGCTGCAGAGGATCACCGGTAGCAATCCCCATGGCGCCCTCGTTTTCCGGGTGCGAAGAGCGCGGCACAAGCTTGATCGGCTGAGGAAGGGGCTTGCCATCCCGATTTACGCCCAGAGTCACTTCGCGATCCAGATTCGCGTTGACCACGGCCTGCAAGTCCTGGACGCTGCCAATCGGCTTGCCATTCACCGTCACAATCGTGTCGCCCGTCTGCAGCCCGGCGCGTTCCGCCGGTGAACCCGTAGCCACGGCATAGACGCCCACACCCGTGCCCTGGACCGGAGTGAACACGCCCAGCATGAAGCTGAGCGCAAACAGAATGGCCGCCAACACGACGTTCATCACCGGCCCGGCCACCAGGAAAGCGCCGCGTAGCCAGGGACTGCGGCGGGCCAGGCTATTCGGGTCGGCAGGATCATTTTCACCCGTTACCCGCACAAAGCCCCCGATGGGGATGGCGTTGATCGTGTATTCCGTATCGCCCCTTTTGGCAATACGCAACAGGCGGGGCGGGTAACCAAAGCCAAACTCCTCGACGCGGACGCCCGCCAGTTTGGCCACCGCAAAGTGCCCTAGCTCGTGCACAAACACGACGATGCTAAAGATGACCACAAAGGCAACTATCGTCAGGGGCATTACGCCTCCCTTGCAAGCAGTGAGGAAACGATCTGTTGCTGGAACAAGAGACTCCGACCACTCTGCCGTCAAAGCACACGGCGCTCCAACATATGACCTGGGAGCGCCGGCCCTGTGGTGATTATAGCTCACTCCTCTCGCCCTGGCAAGAGGTTTTCCCTCAGGGGGGTATGTCTCCAGATCGTCGATCACCGGCTTTCCCGCTGCCCACTATCCCGGTACGGACCTTTAGGGAAGTGGATGGCCCGCAGCATCATCCACATGGCACAAACATCCCAAAGCAGCAACGGGCGAGGCTCCCAGTCTCGCCAGGGAAGCCTCGCCCGCCACTATGCCCCACATTCCGGGGTAGATCAGGCTACCTCTTGCCGTACAACGGGCCGAAATTGGCGCAAGCGCGGAAATCAGCGCCCTCTCGGTCCGCAGTGCCAAAGGCGTTCCAGGCGCTGGGCCTGAAGATGCGCTCCTCCGGCACATTATGCATGAATACCGGGATGCGCAGCATGGAGGCCAGAGTGATCAGGTCAGCACCGATGTGGCCGTAGCTGAGTGCGCCATGGTTGGCGCTCCAGTTGTTCATGACCGAGTAAACGTCCTTGAACGGCCCCACACCGGTGAGCCGCGGCGCAAACCAGTGGGTAGGCCAGGTGGGATCGGTGCGCAGGTTGAGGATCTCATGCACTTTCTCGGGCAGGTCCACGGTATAGCCCTCGGCAAGCTGCAGCGCTGGGCCGAGGCCCTTGATCAGGCTCAGGCGCATCATGGTGACGGGCATACCGCCCTTGGTCAAAAAGCCGCTGGAAAAACCGCCGCCGCGGAAATACCCGGTGCTGGCGGGGTACCAGGAGGTGGCATCGAGGCACGCGCTCACCTCTTCCGGGGTAATCTCCCACCAGGGCTTCATGGCGGGCTGGCCATCGCGGAGCTGCCGCCCGGTGGCGTCAAGGGTGGCCGCGCCCGAGTTGATAAGGTGGATGATACCGCCCGCCGCCAGGCCGCCCAGTTCATAGCCAGTCACACGCTTCACCGCTGCCGGGCTCCAATAGGTGCGGACGTCGGCAAAGATCTGGGCGGTGTTGGTGAGCAGATGGCCAAAGAGCATACAGATGCCGTTGAGGCAGTCGTTCTCGGTGGCCACGATGAAAGGCTCGCGGATGCCGTTCCAGTCAAATGACGAGTTGAGCATAGCCTCGAGGAAATCACCGTTGGGGAAATGATCGGTCCACTGGCGCTGCCCCTGGAAACCAGCGGCGATGGCGTTGTGGCCCATGGCCTCTTCACCGTAGCCCAGCTCGGCCAGGCGCGGGTTGCCCACCATCAGATCGCGGGCGATCATGGCCATCTTGACCACTGTCTCCCAGTCCTGGTCCTTCTGTGCACGGGTGCGCTGCCCGGCAGGCGCGTTGAAATCCCTGCCTTCCTTACAGTTCTCCTTGACCCAGGCCAGGGCGCGCGTGTATTCCTCTTGGTCGTAGATACCCTCATCCCAGCGGCGCACAAACTCGGTCATGTCGACCGACTCGGTGCGCATGCCCAGATAGCTCTCGAAAAAGTCGGGGTCCACGATCGAGCCAGCAATGCCCATAGAGACGGAACCCATGGAGAGATAGGACTTGCCACGCATGGTGGCCACGGCCAGACCCGCACGAGCGAACTGGAGGAGCTTTTCCTGCACATCCACCGGGATGCTGTGATCGCTCGCATCCTGCACATCATGGCCATAGATGCCGAACGCGGGCAGGCCCTTCTGGCTGTGGGCCGCTAGCACCGAGGCCAGGTAGACTGCCCCGGGCCGCTCGGTGCCGTTAAAACCCCACACCGCCTTGGGGATATAGGGGTCCATGTCCATCGTCTCGGCGCCGTAGCACCAGCATGGGGTCACGGTGATCGAGACACCCACGCCTTCACGGGCAAACTTGTCGGCGCACTGGGCTGCCTCGGCCACGCCGCCAATGCAGGTATCCGCAATGACGACCTCCACCGGCAGGCCGTTACTGTGACGCAAGTTCTGCGTCAAGAGCGCAGCCGTCGCCCGGGCCATGCCCATCGTCTGCTCTTCCAGCGACTCACGCACACCACGCCGCCGACCATCGATAGTCGGACGAATGCCGATCTTGGGCAGAGTGCCCAACAACCGGTTTACCGGGGCGTTCACCTTCAGATCTTTCACATTTGCCATGGGTCGTTACACCTCCATAAAGTGATGCCGATAGGCCGCCCGGCAAACGTAATGCGTAATCCGTAATGCGTAAGGCCGCCATAGTGTAGAGCCGACCACCTTACGCCTTCCCGCCTGGAGCACAGCGCTGGCGGAGCCGCGCAAGCCGCGCAAAGCGACCTTACGGATTACGGATTACGGATTACGCCCGGAGCGAGGCCTCCTATGCCCCCAGTATTCGCTTTACCCCCGCCTCTACCTTCTCCGCCTCAGCGGGCGAAAGGGTGCCGACCTCCATGTCGCCACGGAACTCGCTCTGCGCCGCCAACACCTTGATATTACCCTTGGCCTTTTCGGCGCTATAGCCCTCCGGCTCGGCGGTAGCAGGCAACACCATGCCCAGGGCGTCCTGGTCAGCGGTGCGGCAAATCCAGCGCACACCGATGCCCAGTTGCGAGGGGCGGTGGCGGACGTAATCGGCCTGCCCGTCAGGGTGCATCTGCAGCGTGTGCGCCCAGCCTGCCTCATCGGCGAGGTAATCGATGGCAAAGGCTACCTCCGGATCAAAGAGCAGGCCCGGGCTGAGGACGTGGTGCTTTTCCGGGTGCCGGCCAAGCTCATCCAGAAACTCTGCATAGCCGGGCAGCGGGTGCACATGAGAGGGGATGCTGCGGCGCACGCGCACATGCTCGGGCGTACAGAGCGCGCTGTAGACAAGGCGCGCATTGTCGACCGGGCGAAAGTTGATGTGCGCCAGATACATGTACTCCATGGGCGAGCGCTTCAGGTTGCGCACGGTCATCGAGACGCTAAAGATCGTGGACCCCGCGTAGAGCTTGACCAGAGGCTCGGCCACATAGTTGTAGCTGAACGCCACCGTATGCTGATATTGCCCGCCCAGGCCGATGTAAGCGCCCTTTTCGTCGCTGCCGGCCACGATCCAGGCGCGCTGATAGGGGGCGTTGGGCAGCTCGCCGTGCAGGGGGTGTGTATCAGTCACACCGGGCACGCCCATCGCCGTAAAGCCACAGTGCAACAGGAAACCGCCATAGTTCTCCAGGTAGGCGCGCGTAGCCCGAGGCTCGGTGAACATGCCCTTCATCGTCAACGGTCGCCCGTTGAACTCGGCGGACCAGATCTGTTGCCCCTGGAAAGGCAAAAGCTCCACGCGGCCTACGCCGTTCTCCAGGCGCAGGCTGCATACGCCACTGTCATAGCGATAGCCTGTAGCCGTAAGGCCCTCATAGCGGGCAAGGACCCGCTCACGCTCGCTGAAAAATGCAGGGGCAAGATACATCGTCGTCTCATTCGCCATGAATCAATCCCTCCGTTTGCAGTACAACCATCCAGCTTCACAGGCCAAGCCGGGTATCTTGCTTCGCCAGCATGCGGCGTCGCCACAGCCGGAAAGCCGCGCAGCGCGTAACCCCGCTGTAACATCAACCCGCACAGGGCATCGTCCCATCTCTACAGGCCTGTAGCGCTCAACGCGGCCAACCGGGCGAAAACGGGCGCCAGGGCCTCATAGGCATCCTGGAAAACCCGGCAGAGCTCATCATAGTGGGCGACGCGGCCCGCATCGGGGTGCTCAGCCCCCGCAACCGGAATCAGCCGCCCGGCCACGCTGAAGTCGGGGTAAAGTCCTACGCCTACCCCGCCAGCGATGGCTGCCCCCAGGGAAGTGGCCTCGCTGGTCAGCGCCGGCAACAGAATGGGCAAGTCCAACACATCTGCCAGGATCTGCCGCCAGAGGGCGCTTTTGGCGCAGCCGCCAATCAGGCGCAGGGCATCCAGGTGCACGCCCTGAGCACACAGCGCATCGAGGATGAGGCGCAAGTTCATGGCGACGCCTTCCAATACCGCCCGCGCCACCTCGCCCCGGCCATGAGGCATGGCCAACCCCACCAGAGCGCCCCGCGCCAACGGGTTCCAGTGGGGGCTGCGCTCGCCCAACAGATAGGGCAAGAAGAGGGCGCCCCCTGCCCCCGCCGGCACCTGCGCCGCCTGCGCGTCCAGCTCCTTAAAGAGGCGCTCTTCGTCGGCTGCCCCACGCAGCAGGCGCTCAAGCCAATCAAAGGCGCCGCCGGCCGCTTGCATGGTGCCAACCGGGAAGTAAAGCTGCGGATCCAGGTGAGCAAAGGTAAAGGTGCGCCGCTGTGGATCCAGGATTGGCTGGCGTGCGGTCAGAGCGATCCAGGCCGAGGAGCCCATATAGGCATAGGCATCGCCCTCCCGCACCGAGGCGGCGCCCACCGTGGCGCATGCCCCGTCGCCCCCGCCGATCACCACTGGCGTTCCCGCCAGGAGCCCGCTGGCCGCGGCCGCCTGCGGCGTCACGCGCCCGATCACAGCAGTGGAGGGGTAGATCGCGGGCAACAGGTCCGCCCGCAAGTCGAGCGCCGCGAGCACATCGCTGGCCCAGCGCCGGCCCACCAGGTCGAAGAGTTGGGTGCCCGAGGCGTCGGAATAGTCGGTGGCGACCTGCCCAGTCAGCAGGAAAGCAGCGTAATCCTTGGCCTGCAGCACCTTGGCCGCACGCCGGTAGAGTTCCGGCTGGTGCTCGCGCACCCAGAGCACTTTGGCGGCGGTGTAGGCAGCGCTCACCCTGTGGCCCGTGAGGCGGTAGATCGCCTCCTCGCCACAGGTCTGGCAGATGCGCTCTGCCTGGGCGGCAGCGCGTTGATCGGCCCAGATAATGGAGGAGCGTAGCGGAGCCCCCTGCGCATCGACCAACAGAGCGCCCATCATGTGCCCACTGAAAGAGATGGCTGCCACCTGGCCCGGCGGGATGGCAGCTCGGGCTAAGAGGCGGCGCGTGCCCCGGAAAATGGCCCGCTGCCAGTCGGCAGGGTCCTGCTCAGCCCAGTTGGGGTGGGGATAGTGAGTCTCATAGGCCTCGAAGACGATGGCCACTGCCGCCCCTTGTTCGTCAAAGAGGGTAGCCTTGTCACCGGTGGTCCCCAGATCGTGCGCCAGGATATAGTGGGTTCCCATGGTTTTCCCTCGGATGATGGAACCGGGTATGGTAACGTTCCCACTATGCGGATTGTACCGCCTCCCGCTCCCCCTGTCAAGCATCGCAAACTCTCGCACAATACCACTGCGCACCCCTTCCTGCAGAACGGCGATCTTTCTCGATCTGCCTCTTGACGTAGAACACCTGTTCATGATATAATGATCACAACCAGATGGAATCCAGGGTGGGATCGGCATGATCTACCGACGCGTACATGCAAAAACCCATACCGGATTCGGCACAGACCAAAGCCCAGGTGGATTCCCACGTTCTTGGGGCGCCCATATCGGCCCTGACCCGGCTTTGGCAAAGGCCAACCCGAAAGGAGCGATGCGATGGATCTGACTCCCCGCCAAAAGCGGATGCTGGAGTACATCCGCGAGCACGTGCGCGAAACAGGCTTCCCGCCCACCATCCGTGAGATTGGCAAAGAGGTAGGCATCAGTTCCACATCCGTCGTCAACTATAACCTCAATGTGCTGCAAGAGAAGGGCTATATCGAGCGCTCGCGTGAGATGTCGCGCGGCCTGCGGGTCGTTTGCCCGGAAACCGAAGCGCCGGCACGCGTCTTTGGCCAGGATTATGCAGTGCCCATCGCAGGCTACATCGCCGCCGGCCAGCCCCTCCGCCTGCCCGAGACGGATTTTTCCATCACCGACTATGAGACGGTCACCCTCACCCACGACATCCTGCCGCCCGAGCCGGACCTCTTTGCCCTGCGCGTGAAGGGAAACTCGATGATCGATGCCCTGGTCAACGACGGCGACATTGTTGTCCTGCGCCGCCAGAGTCAGGCGGAGAACGGCGACATGGTCGCGGCTTGGCTGACAGAAGAGGGCGAGACCACCCTCAAGCGCTTTTACCGCGAGGGTCCCAGCCAGGTTCGCCTGCAACCGGCCAACCCCAATATGCAGCCAATTTACGTCCATCCTGCCAAGCTTGAGATCAAGGGCAAGGTGGTCGCTGTCATCCGCCAACTGCCTTGAGATGATAGGGCGCCCTACAGCAGGCGTAGGCGGTCCCAGTTTTCCCATGCCTGCTGCCTTTGGGTTCGGCGGGTGAGAGGAAGCAGTCACGCCGGGAGGTGCGGCATGCCTCTGTGCAGAATGCGCCCCGGGCAAATCGCCAGCCTGATGCTCGCTCTCCTGCTGCTGGCAGGGTGCGCCAGCTCCGCAGGCCGTGCGCTGTTGCCCGCCCAGGGTGGCCAGGCAGGGAAAGATCTGGTCGTGTTCCTCGGCGACTCGCTCACGGCAGGGTATGGTGTCGCCCCCCAGGATGCCTACCCCGCCGTCATCGGCCATTACTGGCAGAGCCACGATATCGGCTTCCGGGCCTTGAACGCAGGCATCAGCGGCAACAAGACTACTGATGTGCTGGCGCGCCTCGATCCCCTGTTGACCGCCGATGTCTGCCTGGTGTTCCTCGAGATCGGCGCCAACGATGCCTTTGCGGGCGATGATATCGACGCTATCCATGCCAGGATCAGCGAGATCATCCGGCGCATCCAGGCCCGGGGCATCCCGGTGGCGTTGGCCGCCCTGGAGCTGCCTGCCGGGCATCCGCAGGTCGGCCTTGAGCGTGCCGCTCGCTACCGCCGCATGTACGAGGAACTGGCCAGGGAGCACGCGGTGCCGGTCATGCCCTTTTTCCGGAGCGTGGGCCGGCAGGATCTATGGCTGCCCGACAGCCTGCACCTCAATGCCGAGGGCAATCGCCTGATCGCTCGCGATGTGCTGGCCTTCCTCAACCCGGCATGGAAGCTGGAGCCCTGAGCATCCCTCACCCTGCCCCTCTCATACCGCAGGGTTGCCCACTATTGGCCATTTCGTGTACAATACTGATCAGCCCCTGCCGCGCTCGTCAACGCGGCGCAGGAGGCCCCGTGGATGGTCACGGCGTGCAATGCCCGCTAGCGCAAGAAGGGGGACCCCATGCGAAACGGAACCCGTCTCAGCGGTTGGCTGCTGGCGATCCTGTTGGTCTTCTCCCTGCTGCCGGGTGGCTGCCGGCTGGCGCCCCCGCCCCCAACGCCCACCGGCGCACCCACGCCTACGCTGCCGCCCCCACCAACGGAAGCCCTCGCCGCTCCAACCGAGCGCCCTGTTCCGCTCCCTACCCCGGCGCAGCAGGCCGGCCCCGTGGTGGCCTTTGCCCAGTTCAAGGAGCCGGCGGTGCAGACGGTGCCGGCCGTCCGCAACGAGCCCATCGCTGCGGACCTGAGCAACGTGCGCGTCGCCTTTGCCCTCTCAGCGGAACAGCGGGCCCGGCTGGCGCGCGACGGCTTTGTCGTGACTCCCGGCGCCGAGAAAGAGTTCTTTACCGTCTATGAAAAGGCGCGCTATGCCAACGTGCCCATCTTTGTCACCAGCGACTCACTTCTGCACGCCTATCACCTCCTCTTCGACAAGGTCCTGCGCACGGCGGAGGCCGAGCATTTTATCCCCCTGCTACGCGACCTGAATGCGTCGCTATTGGCCCGCACCGAGGCGGATTATGAGGCGCTGCGGGGCACCGGCTGGGAGGACGCAGCCCGCCGCACGGTGGCCTTTGTGGGCGTCGGCAGCAAGCTGCTGGACCCCAGCGTTCAGGTACCCGCCTACGCGGCCGATATGGTGCAGGCAGAGCTGGCCCTGATCGATGGGGCCGCAGGCATAAAGCCATCCCCTCTTTTCCCCGGGCTGGAGCTGGGCGAGGATTATTCCCAGTACATCCCCCGCGGCCACTATACCCGCAACGAGGAGCTGAAGGCTTATTTCAAGAGCATGATGTGGTACGGGCGGATGACCTTCCGCCTCCAGACGGCCGACGCGGAGGTCGGCCGCGCCGAGACGCGTTCCGCGCTGCTGCTGGTGTACGCCCTGCGCACGGCACAAGTGGGAGCTCGCCCCGCCCTGGACGTGTGGGCTGACCTCTACAACCCCACCGCCTTTTTTGTCGGCCGCAGCGACGACCTGACGGCGCTCCAGTACGCCGGGGTGATGGATGCCGTCTACGGTGCGGGCGCCGACCTCAAGGCCCTGGCCGACAATGCGGCGCTGGACGCGTTTATCGCCGAGGCCGATAAGCTGCCCCCGCCCCGCATTCTGGGCATGGTCATCTATGACACTGATGATGAGGAAGAAACGACCAAGGGGCTGCGCTTCATGGGCCAGCGCTTTGTGCCCGACGCCTACGTTTTCCGCCAGCTGATCTATCGTAACGTCGGCACCCGCGATAACCGGCGCGGGCTGCCCAAGGGGCTGGACCTCCTGGCGGCGATGGGCTCCGACCGGGCGCTGCAGATTCTGGACGGGATGGGCGAGACGGCCTACGAGAACTATCCGCAGCAGATGGCCAAGGTCCGCAGTTGGACCAGCAGCCTCACCCCGGCCGAGTGGACCGAGACGCTCTACAACTCGTGGCTCTATGCCTTCGACCCTCTGCTCCAGGTTCCCGGTCAGGGCTACCCGGTGTTCATGCAGTCGCCGGCCTGGGTCGACAAAGAACTCAACACGGTGCTGGGCAGCTGGGCCGAACTCAAGCACGACACCATCCTCTACGCCAAGCAGGTGTACGCCGAGGCGGGGGGCGGGCCGATGCCGCCCGAACCCGTGCCACCCCGGGGTTACGTCGAGCCGGTGCCACTCTTCTACGCGCGGCTGCAGGCGCTGACCGCCATGACCCGCCAGGGGCTGGCGACCCGCGGCATGCTTGCCGACGCGGACGGCGCCAGCCTGCAGCGGCTGGAGGAACTGGCCGCCTCGCTGCAGACGATGGCCGAGAAAGAGCTGCGGGGCGAGGCCCTGACGGAAGAGGAATACACTACCATCCGTTTCTACGGCCGCGAGCTGGAGCACTTGACCATCGCCGCCGCCGATAGCCCGGAGGACGGCGATCGGGCCTTCATGGAGGAGGAGCCGCAGGCGGCGGTCATCGCCGATGTGGCTACGGACCCCTGGCCCGAGCCGACGGTGCTGGAGGAGGCCGTGGGCCGCGTGAATGAGATCCACGTCGTGGTGCCAGTCGTTGAGGCCAACGGGACGACGATGCTGCAGGTGGCCAAGGGCGGTGTCTACTCCTATTACGAGTTCCCCTGGCCGGCCAGCGACCGGCTCACCGATGAAAAGTGGCGGCAGACGCTCGACGCGGGGCAGGCTCCCGCCCCACCCGAGTGGATCGGCAGCTTTTCCACCTCGGCAGGCGAATCCAGCGACCTGACCGAGGCAATCTCCCGCTTCCAGACCTCCCTGAGCGAGGCGTTCTGGCAGCTCGAGCCCGCCTACCTGCCGGCCCAGGGAGCGGCTCTGGCGCAATTCACCACCGAGATCGAAGCCCTGCGCGCACAAAAGCGCTACGAAGGCCGGCAATTGATGGGCTCCGAACTGCGCTCCTGCGACCGGCAGACCCCGGACCAGGCAGTCATCACCGTGCGCGAGACCTGGCAGGATGAGTTGTACGGCTTTACGGACTATCCGGGGGGAGGCGGCGAATCTTCAGGCCGGCGCGGCCCCTACACCCTGGATGTGACCTATAAACTGGAGCGGGGCGAGCGGGGCTGGCAAGTCACCCAGGCTACGTACACCAATGAGCCTCCTGGCTGGTAAGGAGGGGCGCCCCGCTGGACCTCCCGGAGGTCCCGAACCAGGAGACCCAGTCGCCAATCCCCCAGCAACCGGGTTCGTCGTCAGGGAGAGGCGGCGCAGTGGGATTTGCGCTCTTGTGGCGTACCTGGTACTCTTGCCCCTGCTCGTCGCAGCCTGCGCTCCTCCGCCCGGGCAGGCTGCCCCCGACCTGGCGGCCTATCCCTGGCTCTACCTGCGCGCGGGTGAGCCCCTCGCCCCCGGTGAGCGGGCCGTCACGGTCATCGCCGCCGGCGACGTGATGCTGGGCCGCGCGGTCGCCACTGAAGCCGCGCCCCTGGCCGGCATCGCCCCCCTGCTGCGCACGGCTGATCTGACTGTGGGCAACCTGGAGTGTGTCGTCAGCGACCAGGGGGTTGCCCGGCCGGGGCCCTACCGGCTGCGCGCTCCACTGGCCGCCATCGCCAGCCTGCGCAGCGCCGGGTTCGATGTGCTGGGCCTCGCCAACAACCACGCCCTCGACTATGGCCCGATGGCTCTGGCCCAGACGGCAACCCGCTTGCGCTGGGCCGGCATCGATACCGTAGGGGCGGGCCCCAGCCCGGAGGCGGCCCTCAAGCCCGTGATCCGGCAGGTTGGGGCGCTAGAGTTCGCCTTCCTGGCCTTCAACGCCGTGCCCGACCCGGAAGATAGCCCCAGCGACGGCGGCTGGACCCGCGCAGAGTGGGATCGCGAGCGGGCAATGGCCGCCGTCGCCGCGGCCCGCGCGCAGGCCGATGCCGTCATCGTCTCTGTACACTGGGGCTACGAGTACGAGCAATCGCCCGACCCTGCCCAGCGCGAGATGGCCCGGGCGCTGCTGAGCGCCGGCGCAGACCTGGTGATCGGGCACCATCCCCATGTCGTGCAGGACACAGAAGCCAGCGAGGGCGGATTCGTGGCCTACAGCCTGGGCAATCTAGTCTTCGATCAGCAGCAGGGCGAGACGCAGGAGGGCCTGGCCCTGCGCGCCGTGTTCGATGCGCGGGGCCTGCGCGCCGTGCAGGCCCTACCGCTGCAAGCCGGGCCCCGGCCCCGGCTGTTGAGTCCCGGCGAGGCAGCGCCGCTCCTGGCCCGGATACGGCCGGCGCCGCGCCGCCTCGGCTTTGCCTGCGCCGGGGACGCCTGTCACCCGCTCGAGGTACCTCAGGACCCGCAGTCCGGCCTTTTCCGCGCCGGAACTGCCGACCTGACTGGCGACGGAGTGCCGGAACAGGTGCAACTACTGGACGAGCAACTCACCGTCTACAGCGCGGGAACGGTGGTCTGGTGCGCGCCGGAAGACTGGCGCGTGGCAGACCTGGCCCTGGGCGACGCCAACGACGACGGCCGGTCCGAGATGCTCCTCGCCCTCTGGAAGGCCGACGCGGCAGGTGTGCTGCGCAGCCACCCCTTCCTCGTCGGCTACCGGCAGGGCGCCTACCGCGTCCTCTGGGGCGGCTCTGCCGTGCCCGATCCCATCCATGAGGTCGAGCTGGGCGACGTCGACGGCGACGGCGCGCAGGAGCTGACCGTCCTCGAAGAGCGCGATGGCGCCCGCACCGTCAGCGTCTGGCGCTGGCACGGCTGGGGCTTCAGCCTGCTCTGGCGGAGCGCGCCCGGCGCTTTACGCGACCTGGTGCTGCTCCCTGGTAAGGCAGCCGCTCCACCAACCATCAGTGTCGCCGTAGAGCCCTGAGAAAAAGTCTGCATGCTCCGACCAGCCAAATTGCCGTTCCTATTCCCCCAGTTGAGTGCAATTCATCTATTGACAAAGAATCAGACTGACTGTATAATGAAGGTAGGATTGGGAGCGCTCCCAATCTATGGCCGATGATGGCCATTTTGGGCCGCTTTAGGGCCTTTTCAATAGCTACTCGCTGGGAGCGCTCCCAATACAGGCCTGGGAGGTAAGCCAGTGAACCCCAATACCCTGGAAGAAATCGCACGCCTGTCAGGCGTCTCCCGCTCTACCGTTTCACGGGTGATCAACGACCACCCGAACGTGCGCCCAGAGGTGCGGGCCAGGGTCCAACGCATCGTGCAGCAGGTGGGATACCACCCCCATGCCGCCGCCCGCAGCCTGGTCACCAAGCGCACTCAGGTCATTGGCCTGCTCATTCCCCAGGCAGTGACGCGCATCTTTACCGATCCCTTCTTTCCCCATCTCATCCGCGGCATCGCCAGCACCTGCAACGCCCGAGGCTGCCACCTCATGCTTTCGCTCTTTACCAGCTCAACCGACCAGGATAGCCTCTACCGCCAGGTGCTGCGCAGCGGCTACCTGGATGGCGTGGTGGTGGCCTCGACTACCCTGGACGATCCCCTCATCCCCCGTATGATCGAGGATGGTATCCACATGGTCTGTGTAGGCCGCTACCCCGATGACCGGGTCAGTTATGTCGATTCAGATAACGTCCGTGGCTCGCGCATGGCCGTTGAGCATCTGCTGAGGCTTGGCCACCGGCGCATCGCTACCGTGACCGGGCCATTGAGCATGGTCCCCGGCCACGACCGCCTGGAGGGCTATCGCCAGGCGCTGGAGGCGCGGGGGCTGCCGGTGGATGAAAGCCTGATCGCTGAAGGCGACTTTTCCGAAGAGGGCAGCCAGGCAGTCATGCAGCGGCTCCTGGCGACTGGGCCGACAGCCGTCTTCGCCGCCAGCGACCCCACAGCCATCGGCGTCATGAAAGCCCTCAAGGCGGCTGGACGCCGTATCCCCGATGATGTGGCGGTCGTGGGCTTTGACGATCTGCCAATCGCTTCCATCGTCGAGCCGGCGCTGACCACGGTGCGCCAACCGATCGAACAACTGGGGGCAACGGCGACCGATCTGCTGCTTAAGCTGATTGAGGGCGAGGTACAGGAGCCGCAGCATGTGATTCTCCCCACCCAGTTGGTGATCCGCGCTTCCTGCGGCTCATAATGCGACGATAGTGTTGTTGGCTGGATAGAATCGCCCGCCAGACTCCCAAACTCTGGCTCGCACACTCGCCTGCCCCTTCGGAGGCTGGGTGGGCTCAGGTGCGGCTCTGCACACTACAGCGGGCGCCAAGCGCCAGGCGCGCAAAGGAGGCAAGAGTCTAGATTATATGCCCATTCGCGTTTCCGGATTCGCCTCACAGAGGGGTGAGCGCGAGACCTTATGGAATGATCCATGCCGAAAGTCGAGGAGGAGCATACCATGAAACGCGCATCGGCCTTAATGATGGTCCTGGTAGCCCTGAGCATCGTGCTTGCGAGCTGCGGCTCACCAGCCGCGCCCACGCCCCAGGTCGTCATCCAGAAGGAGACCGTCGTCGAGCAGGCGACCGTGGTCATGAAAGAGACGGTCATCCAGAAGGAAACCGCAGCCCCCATCGTCGTGACGGCGACGCCGGCGCCAACGGAAGCGCCCAAGCCGAGCGAGGCCACCTTCCCTCGCGAAGAAACCCTGTACGTCGCCGGTTCGGCCTGGGGTCCGCCATCGACCTGGAACCCGTTCCAGCCCGGCAGCCTCGCCAATACCACCGGGACCATCGGCTACCTGTACGAGTTCCTGTATGCCTACGATCCGATGACTGGCAAGATGGTGCCCTGGCTGGCGGAGAGCGGCAAGTGGACCGATGCCAACACCTTTGACGTGACGCTCCGCAAGGGCCTGACCTGGAGCGACGGCCAGCCGCTGACGGCGGCCGATGTCAAGTTCACCTACGAGCTCGGCAAAAAGTACTCCGCAATATGGTTCTCCGCCATGTGGACGTACCTGACGGGCGTGGAAGCAATCGACGACACCCACGTCAGGTTCACGTTCAAGGACCCGCTCTACCAGGAGTTCGAGAACCGCCTCTACAACGTCCCCATCGTCCCCAAGCACCTGTGGGAAAGCCGGACCGAAGAGGAGATCACAGTCGGCACCAATGAAAAGCCCATCGGCTCCGGCGCCTACCTGTACCAGGCGGCCGGTGCAGACCGCAACATCTGGGTGCGCAACGAGAACTGGTGGGGCATCAAGGTGTTCGGCAAGCCGGCCCCCAAGTACATCGTCGATATCCTCACCTCCAGCAACAACGTCGCCCTGGGCATGGTCATCAAGGGCGAGCTCGACCTGAGCAATAACTTCTTGCCGGGTGTTGCCGAGCTAGCCAACAAGGGCTACGTACAGACCTACTATGCCAAGGCGCCCTATATGCTCTCGGCCAATACCGCCGTGTTGTTCATGAACACGACCAAGAAGCCCATGGATGACGCGGCCTTTCGCAGGGCACTGGCCTTTGCCATCGACGTCCCCTCCATTGTGAACGTGGCCTATGCCCAGCTGGTCAAGCCGGCCAGCCCGTCGGGCCTCCTGCCGACACTGGACAAGTACGTCGACAAGAACGTGATGGCCAGGCTGGGGTACACCTTTGATACGGCCAAGGCCAAGCAGATGCTGGCCGCCGCCGGCTACAAGGACGTGGATGGCGACAAGTTCGTCGAAGCTCCCGACGGCAGCAAAATTGCGCTGCAGGTGACCTGCCCCCAGGGCTGGACCGACTGGATGGCGGCCATCGGCATCATCGCCAAGAGTGCCCAGGCGGCCGGCATCAACATCCAGGCTGCCACCCCAGACTATGGTGCCTGGAACACTGCCCTGCAGAGCGGCACCTTTGACATGACCCTGAACAACTGGGCGACCATGAGCAACACACCCTGGACGCTCTACAACCTCCTGTTCTGGCACCCGATCACGGACCAGATGCAGAACGGCAACTTTGGCCGCTACAATGGCCAGAAACTCTTTGATCTGGTCGATGCCCTGGCCAGGGTCCCGACGAGCGATGAGGCAGGCATGAAGGCCGCCTGCTCCAAGATCCAGGAAGCCATGCTCACCGAGATGCCCGTGATCCCGCTGTGGTACAATGGCCTTTGGGCGCAGTGGAGCACCACGACCTGGACCAACTGGCCAACCGAGAAGACGACCAACCAGACGTTGCCCTCCACCTGGTCAGGCTACTGGCAGCTCGGCGGGGTACAAACCCTCATCAATCTCAAGCCGGTGACCAAGTAGCTGCACATCGGGTCTCCAGAGGCGTCCCTCCCGGAGGGCTTGGCCCTCCGGGAGGGTGGATGAAACGAGAATCGCGTAGCAAGCGCACCCTCCCGGAGATCGCGAACCCTCCGGGAGAGGGGCGAACAGGATGGAGGGCAACGTGCGACGCTATCTCGGTCGGAAAATCCTCATCTATGGACTGACCTTTTTCCTGGCAGTGACCATCGACTGGCTGATCCCGCGTTTCATGCCCGGGGATCCGATCGCCAACATGCTGGCCCGGGTTTCGGTAAACAGCAACGCTGCCCAGGTGATGCACGACTACTATTCGCACGTCTTTGGCCTGGATCTTCCCATCTGGCAGCAGTACCTCAACTTTTGGGGCTCGCTCCTCCAGGGTGACCTGGGAAAGAGTGTGTACCTGTTCCCCAAGCCGGTGGTCAGGGTCATCATAGACGCCGTGCCCTATGACATCCTGCTGCTGCTCCCCTCCATCCTGTTGAGCTGGTACGCCGGAAACCACTTTGGCGCTTTCGCGGCCCGCTCCAGGTGGCTCGACAATACCGTCTCGCCCATCGGTTACATCCTCACGGCGACTCCCTACATGTGGCTCGGCATCCTGCTCTCCTGGTTCTTTGGCATTGTGCTGGGCAAGTTCCCGATCGCCGGCGCCTATAGCTTTGACGTGCGGCCGACCCTCTCCCTGTCCTTCATTGGCAACGTCCTGCACCATTGGTTTCTGCCCTTTGCCTCCCTGTTTCTGGTCGGGTTCGGAGGCTGGGCCATCGGCATGCGCAACATGGTCATCTACGAGCTAGAAGCGGATTATTCGCATTATCTGGAGGCGCTCGGCGCCCCGAAGAAGCTCGTCCGAAAGTACGCTTTCCAGAACGGCGTCCTGCCGCAGATCACCGGGCTGGCGCTGCAGCTGGGTGTCATCGTCGCCGGCGCCCTGGTCACCGAAGTCGTCTTCTCCTACCCCGGCATCGGCTCCCTGCTCCTCAACGCGATCCAGAACCAGGACTATTTTCTCATCCAGGGATGCTTCCTGTTCATCATTATCGGTGTGTTGCTGGCCAATTTTGCCATCGACATTGCCTATTGTATCGTCGATCCGCGGACGCGCAGGGGAATGACGGGTGAAACCGCATGAAAAAGCTAAAGAAGAACGAATTTCTCTACTTTGCGCTGCGAAACACAAAGCTGCAAGTTGGCCTCGGCGTCGTCCTGTTGTTCCTGGCGCTGACGCTGGCGGGCCCGCTGCTTGTGCGCAATGACCCGCTCGCCTACGTCAACCTTGCCGGGGCCCAGCCACCCTCGTCCAGGTACTGGTTTGGGACCACCTTCTTTGGCCAAGACGTCTTTGCCCAGTTCGTGGTAGGCCTGCGGGCGACCTTTGTCGTGGGTGTGATCGGTGGCGGCCTCGGCACATTGATCGGCCTGCTCGTCGGTTTCACGGCCGGCTACCGCGGCGGCATCGTGGATGAGCTACTCGGGATGCTCACCAACATCGTCCTGGTCATCCCTACGCTGGCCGTGCTGCTCATCATCGCCGCCTATCTTCAGGTGCGGAGCCTGTTCACCGAGTGCATATTCATTGGGCTGACCGCCTGGCCCTGGGTAGCGAGGGCCGTCCGCGCCCAGACATTTACCTTGCGCACCCGGGATTTCGTCGATCTGGCCCGCATGAGTGGCCGTAAATCGCTGCAGATCATCTTTGCGGAGATCGCGCCGAACATGATGTCGTACCTCGTGATGGCCTTTATCCTCCAGTTTGGCGGGGCCATTCTCATTGCCGCTACCCTGGATTTCATCGGCCTCGGCCCCACCAACACGATCTCCCTGGGCCTGATGATGCAGTATGCCGTCATGTGGGGCGCTCTGCTCCTCGGCATGTGGTGGTGGTTTCTGCCGCCGGGGCTCGGCATCACCGCCATTGTCGGCGGACTGTACGTCATGAACGTCGGCCTCGACGAAGTATTCAACCCCAAGCTCAGGGAGATGTGATGCCGTGAGCCTTCAAGCCGATAACCTCACCGTCTATTATCAGACCCTCAGGGGCGACGTCAGAGCGCTCGAGAGCGCCACATTCGGCCTGCGCGATGGCGAGATCATGGGGCTGGCCGGCGAGTCGGGCTGCGGCAAGACGACCTTGGGCCATAGCCTGATCCTGTTGGTGCCTCCCATGAAGCTTGTTGCCGGCCGGGTGACGCTCGATGGCGAGACACTGCCCATTCAAGACACGGAGCGGATGAACGACTTTCGTTTCCGCAAGGTCTCGATCATCCCGCAGTACGCCATGAACGCCCTGAACCCGACGCGTAAGATCGGCAAGATGACGGAGGAGCTCCTGCGGTCGCGTGGCGCGGATTACCAGGCCGGCCTGCCGGAGCTGAAGAGACGATTGGATCTCGTCAAGCTCTCGCCCGGCGTGCTGGGCATGTACCCATTTGAGCTGTCAGGCGGCATGAAGCAGCGCATGGTCATGGTGCTCTCCACGCTCCTGAACCCTTCGCTGCTCATTGCCGACGAGATCACTTCGGCGCTCGATGTGTCTAGCCAGAAAGCTGTGGCCGAGATGTTGGTCGAGTTCCGCAATCGGGGATGCTGCAACAGTGTGATCGTCATCACCCACGACATCTCGATCCTGTACCAGATCGCCGACAGCATCATGGTCATGTATGCCGGCCAGCTGGCGGAAAAGGCTTCGACAGAGGCGATCATTCACGCTCCTCGGCATCCGTACACCAGGCTCCTGATCTCGTCGCTGCCCAAAATCGGCGCCAGGTATACCGAGAAGAAGCTGGCCGGCATCCCCGGCAGCCCACCGCTCCTGCTCGACCCTCCCAGCGGATGCCGCTTCCGGGAACGGTGCCCCGTCGCATTCGAGCGATGCCTGGAGGCGCCGCCCTTCATCGAGATCGAAAAGGGCCACTTTGTGGCCTGCTGGCGGGAGATAGAGGCAAATGCTCAAGCTTGATCAGGTATCCAAGATCTACAAGATCGGGGCCTTTGGCAGCAAGGATCTCCATGCCGTGAGCAACGTCAGCCTTGAGGTGCAGGACGGCCAGATCGTCTCACTGATCGGCGAGAGCGGCAGCGGGAAGAGCACGATCGGCCGGATGATCCTGCATCTGATCTCCATCAGCTCGGGCCGGATCTTCTACGACGGAGCCGATGTCTCCAGGCTCAGCGGCCGGGCGTTGAAGGATTATTACCGCCGGGTGCAGGGAGTGTTCCAGGATCCGTTCAGCTCCTATAACCCGATCTTCAAGGCCGACCGGGTGTTCAAGCTCATCCACGACGAGTACTTTCCCGAGCTCTCGGGGGCTGAATGGGGCGAAAAGGTCGAGGGCACACTGCGATCCGTCGGCCTGAATCCCGAACACGTCCTCGACAAATTCCCCCACCAGCTCAGCGGCGGGCAGCTCCAGCGATTCCTCATCGCGCGCGCCCTGCTGCTTGACATTCGCTTCCTCGTGGCCGACGAGATTATCAGCATGCTCGACGCCTCCACCCGCATCGACGTGCTCAACCTGCTGGCAGACCTGGAATCCCGCGGCCTGTCGGTCCTCTTTATCACCCACGATCTCTTCCTGGGGTACTATATCAGCGAGCGGGCGGTGATCCTCTACCAGGGGTGCGTGGTGGAGATGGGGTCAACGGAGAAGATCTACGCCAACCCCCTGCATCCCTACACGAGGATGCTCATGGCCTCGGTGCCGCGCCTCGACCGCAAATGGGGTGAGCCCGCAGAGGCGCCGAACGGGAAGCCGCTCGGGCCCGGCGCCGGCTGCGTCTACCGGGAGCGGTGCCCCATCGCCTATGCCGGCTCGGGTTGCGACCGCGAGCAGCCCGCCCTGAGCGAGGTCGAGAGTGACCACTCGGTAGCCTGCTTCCACTATACAAAAGGGTGACTGCAGGAAAGTGATTGGCAGGAACCTGCTGGTTGGCTTGCCGGGTTACAGGCTCCGCGCCCGCCCGGCCTTGAGGGAGGTCCTATGCGCTACGGCTACTTTGACGATCAAGCGCGAGAGTACGTTATCCAGCGGCCCGACACGCCCCTGCCCTGGATCAACTATCTGGGCCAGGAAGACTATTTCGCCATAATCTCCAATACCAGTGGCGGCTACTCGTTCTACCGCGATGCGCGCCTGCGCCGGCTCATCCGCTACCGCTACAACAATGCGCCCGGCGACGTGGGGGGCCGCATGCTCTACCTGCGCCACGGGGATGGCGAGATCTGGTCGCCCGCCTGGCAGCCGGCACGCCGGGACCTGGACAGCTACGAGTGCCGGCACGGGATGGGCTATACGCGCATCGCCTCGCAGTACCGCAAGATCGCCGCCGAGCTGACCTTCTTCGTCCCCCTGGGTGAGACGCTCGAGGTGTGGCGAGTCAGGCTGACCAACCACGCATCTGCCCCATGCCTCCTGCAGCTCTTCTCGCTGGTCGAGTTCTGCCTGTGGGATGCCTGGGACGACCAGACCAACTTTCAGCGCAACTTTTCCACCGGCGAGGTCGAGGTGGACGAGCGGGCTGGCGTCATCTACCACAAGACCGAGTACCGCGAGCGGCGCAACCATTTTGCCTACTTTTCCTGCTCGGCGCCATGCGCGGGCTTTGACACTCAGCGCGAGGTATTCCTGGGCGCCTACCGGGGCTGGGAGCGCCCCACCGCCGTGGAAGAGGGCCGCTGCCGCAACTCGATCGCCCATGGTTGGGCTCCCATCGGCGCCTTGCAGGTACCCCTGGCGCTTGCACCCGGCGAGAGCCGCGAGGTCATTTTTCTGTTGGGCTATGCCGAGAATCCACAGGAGCGTAAGTTCGCAGGCGCAGGCACACTGAACACCGCCCCTGCCCGGAAGGCTATCGCCCACTACAGCGACCCTGCGGCGCTGGATAGCGCCCTGGCTGACCTGCACGCCTACTGGGATGGCCTGCTGGCGACCTACCGGGCCCAGACGCCCGATGAGGATACGGATCGCATGGTCAACATCTGGAACCCCTATCAGGTGATGGCCACCTTCAACCTCTCGCGCTCAGCGTCGCTGTACGAGTCGGGCATTGGCCGGGGCATTGGCTTCCGCGACTCGAACCAGGACCTGCTGGCCTTTGTACAACTGGCGCCCGAGCGCGCCCGGCAGCGCCTGCTCGACCTGGCCGCCACCCAGTTGCCCAACGGCGGCGCCTATCACCAGTATCAGCCGCTGACCCGGCGCGGCAACGATGCCGTCGGCAGCGGCTTTAACGACGACCCGCTGTGGCTGATACTCGCGGCCGCTGCCTATCTGAAGGAAACGGGTGATGGGGCGCTCCTCGACGAGCCCGTGCCCTACGACAACGCCCCCGGCACCGAGACGCCCCTCTACGAGCACCTGGAGCGCTCACTGCGCTACACGCTGGACCGGCTGGGCCCGCACGGCCTGCCACAGATCGGCCATGCCGATTGGAACGACTGCCTCAACCTCAACTGCTTCTCTTCCGAGCCGGGGCAATCGTTCCAGACCCATTCCGATGAGGGCGACACCACTATTGCCGAGTCGGTGCTGATCGGCGGGCTCTTTGTGCTGGCGGCGCGAGAGATGGCCGCCCTCGCCCGCCACTATGGGCGGCCCGCGCCGGCCGCGGAGTATGAGCGCCAGGCCAAGGAGATGGAGCACACCGTATTGGCCTACGGCTGGGACGGCGAGTGGTTCCTGCGCGCCTATGACCGGCTGGGTAACAAGATGGGCTCCCACGAGTGTGTAGAGGGCCGCATCTTTGTCGAGCCCCAGGGGCTCTGCACCATGGCCGGGATCGGCCTGGAAACCGGGCAGGCACGCCAAGCGCTGGATGCGGTCGCCGAACACCTGGCAACCGAGCACGGCATCATCCTCCAGCAGCCGGCCTACAGCCGCTACTACCTCAACCTGGGTGAGATATCGAGCTACCCGCCCGGCTACAAGGAGAACGCCGGCATTTTTTGCCATACCAACCCCTGGATCATGATTGCCGAGGCGCGGCTGGGGCGCGGCGGGCAAGCCTTTGACTATTACCGGCGTATCAACCCCTCGGCCCGCGAGGGGCTGAGCGACCTGCACCGTTGCGAGCCCTACGTCTACGCCCAGATGATCGCCGGCCGCGACGCGCCTGACTTTGGGCAGGCCAAGAACTCGTGGCTGACTGGCACCGCGGCCTGGAACCTGCTGGCCATCACCCAATGGATCCTGGGCGTGCGCCCCGACCACGGCGGCCTGATTGTCGACCCGTGCATCCCCCCGGAGTGGGACGGCTTCCGCGTCAGCCGCCGCTTCCGTGGCGCCACCTACGAGATCGAGGTACGCAACCCGCGCCACGTCTCTCACGGCGTAGCCGAGCTGCGGCTGGACGGCCGGATTATCTCAGGCTTCCTTCTCCCGCCCCTGAGCGATGGCGCGACGCACCACGTCGAAGTCCTGCTCGGATGACCAGGTAACACCCGTGAAAAACCCCCTTGACTAGAACTATTGTTCGTGCTATAATACTAGCACATCTGTTCTAGGCCAACAAGTTACACGATACACCGATTTCCCCTGTACTTTCTGCCAGCCGAGAGCCACTGATTACCTGCCAGGGGAATCGGTGTGACAGCTCAACCTGGCTCTGCAGACCGGCCACATTAGAGGGATCGAGCACCGAGCGAGGAGGAAATCCATGCCTTCCAAAGATGACCCTGTGCGCGTCGAGCACAAGCGATTTGGCTTCTGGCCTGAGATCTTTACCTGGCGCGGGCGGCGCCTGCATGCCCGGCAACTGGAACGCTGTTGGACGGTAGCCCGCGGCTCGGGTGAGCAACGTTGCGAACGCCGCTACTTCCGCCTGCACTGTGATGACGGCACCGTGGTGATGTATCACGATGTGAGGAGCAACCTCTGGTGGCTTGACCCGGCGCTGAGCTTCCGGCCTTCGCCCGCCAGCCGGTTCAGCTCGGCAGTCGGCCGCTTTCGCCGCACGCTGACGGCCAAACCGGCCGCCCAGATAGCGCCAAAGCAGTCTGCAAAGCCCCGAATGGCAAGAGGAGGTTGTTAATGGCCGGCTTTTTGGATTACGGTCTCCTGTGGTACGATGCAGACCCCAAAGCGCCGCTGACCAGCAAGGTCGAGCGCGCCGTAGCGCGCTATGAGCAGAAATTCGGCCGGCGCCCCAATGCTTGTTATGTGCATCGCTCAAACCTCACCGAGGAGATGGAGTGGCAGGGGATACGCGTGGTAGGGGCTCCCAACGTACTGCCCCATCACTTCTGGGTAGGGGTCGTCAAATCCAGGTAATCAGCGAAACAAAAGGCCAGGGAACCTGTGTTTCCCTGGCCTTTTTGTGCGCTACGCTACGGCGGCGCCCTTACTTCTTATCCCTACTGGCGCCGTTCGTGGAACTCGCCGGATCGACAAAGCGGTAGCCGACACGGCGTACCGTCTGCAGGTAACGCGGCTGGCCGGGCACATCGCCCAGCTTTTCGCGCACCCAATGGATGTGCACATCGAGTGTGCGCGTGTCGCCTGTATAGTCCGTCTCCCACACGTCCTTCATGAGCCGCTTACGCGTCAACACTTCGCCCGGATGGCTCATAAAGAGACAGAGCAAACGATACTGCTTGGGAGTGAGGATAGAAAACTCACCATTGACCTCAAGCTGGCGCGAGTCGAGGTGAAGCGCCGCGTTGCCCACACGCAATACCCGCTCCGCTTTCGGTTTGCCCTCTTCGCCCAGCCATGTCGCCAATTCTTCCTCCGTGGGCACTCGACCAAGACAGGCGACGCCATCCCGACTGCCCGCGACGTCTGCTGAGGGCACAACAGCGATGATTCTGGCGCCAGAGGCCTGTTCGCGCAGATTACGGGCCAGTTCCACTGCCTGCTCAGGCGCCGATGATCCATCCAGGATGATGAGGTCCGGCCACGCCTTTCCAGTCCCCGCAAGAACCCCTTTGCGGTCAACCGTTGATACTGCATAGCGCTGCTCGGGCAGCACGCGCCGGAGTGTGTCGGCCACGGTGCCCCCGTCAGCGACAACCAAGACTTGCTTGGGCATGTCCCCGCTCCTCTCAAACATTGGGTGTGGACTAGCCCGATCGAACGTGAGACGGCAGCGAGGGGCGGGATTGGCTGCCCTCCTTCACTGCCATTATACCCCAAGAGCACATTTCTCGCAATCCTGCCATTACCCTACCCCGATCAGATGCCAGGTAAGGGCAGGGGCCATCCGCCATTGTAACCCAAGGGCCGGCGCCATGCAGCGGACGACCACCTGCGTCCCCTGTGCCTCCTGCAAGTTCCATACCAAGAGAAGGATCGATTGTCGCTGTTCAGATTGGTGGCGATATGGCGACGAGGATCAGAGTGAGCCCCCTCTTCTTGACACCCCGCCCACTCTGCACTACAGTAGCACCAATCGCCTTTCTTGCCGCACAACCGCTCTACCCACCCCAAGGAGGTCCTCATGCCATTCGACCCGCACCTTGTCACCCTGTTGCAGGAGCAGGCGCGTGCCATCCGGCGCTCGGCCATCGAGATGATCTGCACAGCCGGCTCCGGGCACCCGGGCGGCGCGCTCTCCGCCGCTGAGATCATGGCCGTGCTCTATTTTCATGTGCTGCGCGTCGATCCGGCGCGCCCCCAGTGGGAAGAGCGCGACCGCTTTGTCCTCTCCAAAGGCCACGGCTCGGCCGCCTGGTACGCGGCCCTGGCTGCGCGCGGTTATTTCCCACCTGAGGCATGCCAGCGCTTCCGGCAGACGGGCGGCATGCTGCAGGGCCACCCCGACATGCGCAAGGTGCCGGGCGTCGATATGAGCTCGGGCTCCTTGGGCCAGGGCATTTCCGCCGCCCTGGGCATGGCGCTGGCCGCCCGCTATCTGAACCGCGCCTACCGCGTCTACACCCTGCTGGGCGACGGCGAGATCCAGGAGGGCCAGGTGTGGGAAGCCGCCATGGCAGCAGCCCACTACAAGGTCGACAACCTCACCGCCATCCTCGATTATAACCGCGTGCAGCTCGATGGCCCGGTCGGCGAGGTCATGGAGGTAGAGCCGGTAGCCGACAAATGGCGCGCCTTTGGCTGGGCCGTGATCTCTTGCGGCGACGGCCATGATATCCGCGCGCTGCTGGCGGCCTTTGCGCAGGCCCGCACCGTGCAGGGGCAGCCGGCCATCATCATCGCCCGCACCGTCAAAGGCAAAGGCGTCTCGTTCATGGAGCACCAGTGTAGCTGGCACGGCGTGTCGGACCCCAGCCGCATGCCCGAAGCCTTGCAGGAGGTCCGCGAACGATGAAACCCGTTGAAACCTTGGCCATGCGTGACGCCTACGCCCAGGCCGCCCTCGAGGCCCTGGCCGAGACGCCGAACCTCATCATCCTCGATGCCGACGTCAGCAAGTCCACCAAGTCGGCCGTCTTTGCCCAGGCCCATCCCGAGCGCTTTCTCAACGTGGGCATTGCAGAGCAAAACATGGTCGGCATCGCTGCAGGAATGGCCGCCGCAGGGATGCTGCCGGTGGTCAACACCTTCAGCATGCTGCTCAGCATGCGCGCCGTGGAGCAGATCCGCCAGTCGGTGGCCTACCCGCGGCTCAACGTCAAGATCATGGGCCACTATGCCGGCATGTCTGATGGGCCCGATGGCGCCTCGCACCACGCTATCGAGGACCTGGGAATCATCCGCACGCTGCCCAATATGACCCTTTTGGTACCCTGCGACGCCGAAGAGGCTGCGGCGGCCTTCCGGGCTGCGCTCGCCTGGGAGGGCCCCGTGTACCTGCGCCTTTCCCGCAACCCCGTGCCCCGGGTGCCCGGCAAACCTGCCGCTTTCCGCATCGGCCAGGGCTATGAGCTGCGCCCAGGCGCCGATGTGGCGCTCATTGCCACCGGCATTATGGTCGACCGCGCCCTCGATGCGGCGGAGGCGCTCGCCGCGCGTGGCATCGGCGCGCGCGTGATCGCCATGCCCACGCTCAAACCCATCGACCGTGCCCTCATCGAGCGGGCCGCGCGCGAAACGGCCGCTGTCGTCACCGCCGAGGAGCACAACATCATCGGCGGCCTCGGCAGCGCCGTCGCCGAGACGCTCGTCGAAACCTGCCCCGCGCCCATGGCCCGCATCGGCCTACGCGACTGTTTTACTGAATCGGGAGACTGGCTCGAGCTGCAGGAAAAGTACGGCCTGGGCGTGCAGCATATTGTGGCTGCGGCGGAGGATGTGCTGAAGCGCAAGAGCTCGTAATCCGCAAACCGTAATGCGTAAGGCCGCCATGACGGTGCGCACACTGCTTCGCGCCGTGTCTGCAACTGCGGATCTGGCGAAAAGCACAGTGCATTCCGGCGTGACGACCTTACGCATTACGTTACCCTGGACGATGCGCCGCCAAATCCCCTGGCAACCGCTTGCACTGCCCTATTTGGCCCTCCTCGCAAGACCACGGATACCCTTCCGCAGAGCCCCTGCTTGGTCACACAAAGAGTAGCCCCGGCGCTGGCACGATTGCTGCTTGCCAGGTAGCATCGCCTCAAGGAGGCTAAACCTCAGGAGCGGAGGAAGTAACACCATGTTACGTCGACGAGGTGCAGCCAGTCCACAGGCTGCCGAGAACCGTTATCAGATGAAAGAAAAACTCGTCGCCATCGGCCAGGATTCCACCATCGAAAATGTGCAGGGCCAACGCGCTTTCTATGTGGATGGCAAGTCGTTGCGCGCCCGTGATACGCTGATCCTGAAAGATGCGCACGGCGAAGAGGTCTGTTCCATCCAGGAAAAGGTGCTGCACGTCAAAGACACCATGGCCATCCACTGCCGCAACGGCATGGAGGCCACAGTCAAGAAGGCCATGGTCGCCCCTCTGCGCGAGCGGTACACGATCGATATCCAGGGCAGCGGCGACCTGGCCGTGCAGGGAAACATCACCGACCACGAGTACACCATCGAGCGCGGCGGGCAAAAGATGGCCGAGATCTCCAAGCGCTGGTTCCGGGTGCGCGACACCTATGGCGTCGAAGTGGTGCCGGGCGCCGACGATGCGTTGATCCTGGCCAGCGCAGCGGCCATCGATGTGATGTCGCACTGAGACGAGCGTGGGTAAGACGAGCCGGCAATTCAAGTTGCCCGATGGCCGCGAACTCGGCTACGACGAGCATGGCCCGCCATCTGGCAGGCCGGTCCTGCTCTTTCACGGTACGCCCGGCTCGCGCTACGGATGGCATCTCTTCGGCACCGAGGCCCTGGCTCGCCGCCTCAACACTCGCGTGATCTCGCCCGACCGGCCCGGCGTGGGCCTGTCCGATTTCCAGCCGGGCCGGCGCATCAGCGACTGGCCTGCTGACGTCGTTGCCCTTGCTGACGGGCTGGGGCTGGGCCGCTTTGCCGTCCTGGGCTATTCGGGTGGAGGGCCCTATGCATTGGCCTGCGCCCTCCAGATCCCCGAGCACCTTTCCGCCGCAAGCATCGTCGGCGGGGCGGGGCCCTACGATGCGCTCGCGGCCACCGCAGGCGTTGCACAAAGCATCGTGCTCCTGGCGCGCCTGGCCCACGACCGGCCCCAATCGGCCGAGATGGTCCTCGGGCTCCTGGGCGCCCTGACGCAGCGTGCGCCAGATTGGCTCATCGCCCAGGCCATGGCCGTCCTGCCCCAGCCGGACCGTCAGTTGTTGGAGCGGCCCAGGCTGCGCAAGGGCCTGATCGCTACCTTTAGAGAAGCCGTGCGCCAGGGGCCCCATGGAGTGAGCGTGGACATGGCTCTAATGGCCGGCCCCTGGGGCTTTGACCCCAGCGCCGTCGCCATGCCGGTGCGAATCTGGCACGGCGAAGCCGATCGTTTTGCCTCGGCCGCCATGGCCCGCAATCTGGCCCACGCTCTGCCCCAGGGCCAGGCCAGGCTCTACCCGGGCGAGGGCCACCTGTCGATCCTGGTGAATTATCGTGAGGAGATCCTGAGCGAGCTCGCTAACGCATGACCGGAAACTCTCACCGTCTTCCTTATGAGCGTGCAGGAGATGCCCGTCCTGCGTGCCAGGGGCTCCTGGCATGACTGTTGCAGCGCCACAAAGAAGGGCCAGCCCGCACAACCAATGCTCATGTGGCCTGTGTGAGTTGGTCAAAAGCAAAGGAGTGCCGATAGGCAAACAGAAAGGAGAAACTCCCGTGTCTGGGCAAACCCTCAATCGCACCGAGCTTCCGCTTCCCGATCCCCGGTTCCAGGGCACCCGCAACCGCACGCTCAAGGGCTCGCAGCCGGACTGGAGGATCACGGCCAGCGTCAGGCCGCCGGAGGGCGCGCCGAATGTCATGCTCATCCTCATCGACGACGCCGGGTTCGGCAACCCCAGCACGTTCGGCGGCCCAATCAACACACCGAACCTGACGCGCCTGGCCGATAGCGGCCTCAAGTACAACCGTTTCCACGTGACAGCGCTGTGCTCGCCCACGCGTGCGGCGCTGCTTACCGGGCGCAACCACCACGCCATCGGCTTTGGCTCGGTCGGCGAGCTGCCGGGGCCTTTCCCGGGGTACAACGCCGCCCGCCCGCAGAGCGCGGCGCCGTTCCCGCAGATCTTGCAGATGAACGGCTACAGCACGGCCGCTTTCGGCAAGTGGCACATGACGCCCGACGACGTGCAGGGCACCGCCGGGCCGTTCGACCGCTGGCCCAACGCCTGGGGCTTTGACCATTTCTGGGGCTTCCTGGGCGGTGAATCCGGGCAGTACGACCCGCTGCTCGTCGAGGACAACACCGTCATCGGCGTGCCGGAAGGCAAGGACTATTACCTGCCCGACGACATGACCGACAAGGCCGTCGAATGGTTGCACAGTGTGGCCGCCCAGGACCCGGGCAAGCCGTGGTTCATGTACTACTCGACGGGCTGCAGCCACGCACCCCATCACGTGCCCACCGAATGGAGCGACCGGCACAAAGGGCAGTTCGACATGGGCTGGGACCGCTACCGGGAGATGGTGTTCGAGAGCCAGAAGCGGCTCGGCGTGATTCCACCCGACGCCAGGCTCACACCACGGCCGGATGTGTTCCCAGCCTGGGACAGCCTGCCCCCTGACCAGAAAACGCTCTACGCGCGCCAGATGGAGGTCTATGCGGGCTACCAGGAAAACGCCGACTGGAACGTCGGCCGCCTGCTAGATGCGATCGCGGGCATGGGCCAGCTCGACAATACCCTCATCTTTTACATCTGGGGCGATAACGGCGCCAGCCTGGAGGGCACAACGAGTGGCTCCTTCAACGAACTCACGTTTATCAACGGCATCGCGCTCACGCCTGATCAGCAGGTGCAGCTTATCCAGAAGCATGGCGGCCTGCCCGCCTGGGGCACGGAACAGACCAACCCGCACTATGCAGCTGCGTGGGCCTGGGCGGGCAACACGCCGTTCCAGTGGGGCAAGCAGGTCGCCTCGCACCTCGGCGGCACGCGCAACCCGCTGGTGGTCTCCTGGCCGGCCAACATCAAGGACCATGGCACGCTGCGCAGCCAGTTCACGCACTGCATCGATATCGGCCCCACCATTCTCGAAGCGGTGGGCCTGCCAGCGCCCAGCAAAGTCAACGGCGTGGCCCAGATGCCCATGCACGGCGTGAGCTTTGCCGGCACATTCGCTGATGCCCAGGCACCCGAAGTGCACACACAGCAGTACTTTGAGATCTATGGCAACCGCGCCATCTACAAGGACGGCTGGTGGGCCTGCGCCAAGATACCCAGGATCCCATGGGACATGTCGCCGGCCACGATCGCCAGGCTGGCGCCCGATGCCTATGACCCCGACAAGGATCCGTGGGAGCTGTACTACCTGCCGGATGACTTTTCTCAGGCCAACGACCTGGCGCGGCAGTACCCCGACAAGCTCAGAGAGATGCAGGACCTTTTCTGGGCCGAGGCCGACAAGTACCAGGTCACGCCGCTCCTGGCGGGCCTGTCGTTCTACTTTGGCATCACGCCGCCGCGCAGCGAGCAGATTCGATTCACCTACCACGGCAGCGATGTGCAGAACGTGGCCCCGGGCATGATCCCCCGCATCTACAACCACTCCTATGCCATCAGCGCCGATCTCGACATCCCGCCGGAGGGTGCCGAGGGCGTGATTGTGGCCGAGGCGGACTACCTGGGGGGCTTTGCGCTCTATGTCGACCGTGACGGTAGGCTGAAGCATACGTACAGCACGATGGCCGTGTGGGACTATAGGCAGGAATCGGACAGGCCACTGCCCATCGGCAAGGTGAACGTGCGCATGCAGTTCCAGGCCGATGCGTCCAAGCCAGCCACCGGCGGCCAGGTCACACTCTATGTCAATGGCCGTCCGGTGGGAGGCGGGCGGATGGAGCACACGGTGCCGCTCCGCTTCTCCGGTTACGCGGGCATGGACATCGGCCGCGACAACGGCCTGCCGGTCGACCAGAGCTACGCGGACCGGTCGCCGTACGCGTTCACCGGCAAGATCGAGAAGGTGATTTTTGACTTGCAGCCGGCCGTACAGCCGGAAGTGGAGCAGCAGTTGCACGAGATAGCGCAGCAGGGCGCCGTGGCGCGTGGCATGGGCGCATAAAAGGGCGCACTGTTCGCGAGCAAGGCCAGTGGGAGCGCCCAGTAACGCCCCCGCTGTTGATTTCCCTTCGGTCAAGAAGCTTGTCCAGCACCAATCAGGGAGGTGTGATCATGATGCGCAGAGGCATGGTGCGCCGCACCACGAGACGCATGTTTCGCCGGCGCTTGATCGTGGGAGGCGCCGTGTTGTTTGCAGTGGGCGGCGTCGCCCACAAAATGAGTCAGCAGGACACGCAAAAGGTGGAGCAGCAGGCCGGCAAGCCAGTGGATCAGATGAGCGAGCAGGAGCTGCAGGCAGCCATGCAAAAGGCGGGCGTGCAGGAGCAGCGGATGACCCCCGAGGACGAGCACGCCATGGAAACAGCCTCAGAGCAGGAGCAGACCCCTGTTCCCTGACCGAGCCTGACGCATCGGTAGGGTGGCGGCCGAGTTGAGCAGCCCACCTACTGGACGCTCGCCCTGGGCCAGAGGAAGATGTAGATGCTCAGAACCGCCACCCACAGCGGCAGCAAGAACAGAAGAGCCGACGCATATGAGATAGAGAAGAGCAAGACCAGGCCCAGCACGATGCCGGCTATGGCAAGCCACCGGGGCAGCGAGCGGCCTCGGAGCCCCAGACGTGAGGCGAAGATCATAAAGGCGGCTGCGGCACGCATGGCGAACACGAACAGCAGGATGTTGCCGATCTCGACAAAGGGAAGTACCGTGGCCGCATTTGGTAGCGGAGCGCCCAGGAAAGCGGTACTTGCCGCCGGCGTGGCCGCTGCTGTCGCGGCAATGAACAGGCAGGCGAGCAACAGGATGGCACTGCCGTTCACCACGATCCACTCGAACTCCTCGCTTTCTTCGAGTACCGGTGCGAAGCGCCCACGCAGCACCCCAATGAACGAGAGGAACAGGATACCGGCGATCGGCACGAGATAGGCCGCCGCCAACACCCTGTTGATATTCGCAGGGTTGGAGTAGAACGCGGTCACGGTCTGCAGCGAGTCTTTGGCACCCGGGATGCTCGCGATCAACGCATACGCGACCGCGAGCAGGGCCATAGAGATCAACCCAGTCAGCGCCAGCCAATTCTTGGGCCCCCTGGACGCAGCACCGCTTTCGTTGCTCACACAGACTCCTTCATGCAAGTGCTCAGGGGCTGATCGACTGGTGCCCATATTGCCCGAGCTCGACCGCGAGTGGTTGTCTGCTGCACCCTGTCAGAGCCCGGGGCATACAAGGAGCCCCAGCAACACGCATCCGGATGTCAGCAATGTGCATGCCAATGCGTAGCTGAGTCCCCCTGCTGGCGCTGTTCCTACTTCCGGCATGATGCGATGTACAAGCACTTGCTGGTGCCGCTCGATGGATCGCACCTGGCCGAGGCAGCGCTGTCCGTGGCCGCCCGCCTGGCCACATGTATGCGCACATCGGTAACGCTCATGCACGTGATCGAGCGTGATACGCCTCAAGCCGCTCCTCATCATCCCTGTGGGAGAAAGGGAGTAGACAGGCAGATATGGGGAGGCGAGGAGTTGGGGGGGACACCCCCAACTCCT
>DAOTVS010000326.1:0-8172 GCA_034436375.1 Anaerolineae bacterium
GTTGACCGAGATGGCCTTGAAGCGCGGCATGTCGGCCTTGATGTGCTCCACGCACGCTTCCAGGTCGTCGACGTTCAGCTTGGAGAGCGTGATGTTGGCATAGAGGTTGGGGTTCGTGCTCTCGGCCACGTTCTTGGCCATCTTCGCATAGGAGCCATGGCCGCGCACGCGGTCGTGCACCTCGGGCGAGCCGTCGACGCTGATCCATACCAGGTCGCAAGGGTTGTCGATCGGCAGTATGGCATTGGTCACGCACGCCACACGCGAGAACTGCTTCTTTGCATCGCGCACCAAGTCGTTGAAGCAATGGTCGCCGTCGTGCCACAGCGTCGGCTCGCCGCCCTGCAGAAAGAGCACGCGCACGCCCTGACGGCGGAAGGTCGCCATCATATCCGCCAGCTGGGCGCGCGTCAGGTGCTCGCGCGGGATGGGCTGCGCCGCATACACACAGTGCGCGCACGACAGGTTGCAGTAGGAGGTGATATTGATGCCTCCCACCAGCGGCGCTCGCCGCCCAAACAACCGCGCCCGCACGAAATAGAGGCCGTAGTGAAAGAGATCGGCCACGTTCAAGCGCATAGGTATCTCCGTTCCGGGACGATGCGTAATAAGTAACGAGTAATAAGTGAGGCCAAAATGGCATGGCGTACGTAGCTTTTCGTGGCGCCTGTCTGGCACAGGCATGGATGAAGCAGGAACACCATGCCATGGCGACCTTACGCATTACGTATTACTTATTATGCCTGCTTCGCCCCACACTCCGGGCAGAACTTGGCGCCCGCCTTGATCTTGGCGCCGCACTCGGCTTGGCCTCCTCCTTGAGCAGGGCCATGGCTTCCTCCGGGGGGTTAGCGGCTAGCTTTAACCTATTCTACTGTCACTTGCCCTTTATGGCAAGAGCCACTTGGCGCCTTTGTCGCAGGCTTTTCCAAAGTCCGTCTGTGGCTGGCTGTAGGCGAGGCATGTTGCCGCAGACGTGCCAGATGGGGCCTGCGCGGCACGATGCCGCGGCTACTTGCGCCTCTTGGCACGACTTAAAGCCCTGCACTTTGTCAGCAGATCTAGCACTCCAAGGCAGGCATGATCTCCCGCAGGGCCGCCGCATGCAGCCGGCCATTGCTGGCCAGGCAGACGCCCGAGAAGACGTTCCAGGGTTCCCCGCGCAGGCCGGTGATCTCGCCGCCGGCCTCGCGGATGAGCACTGCCCCCGCCGCCATATCCCACGGTGAGAGCTCGGGGTGGTAGAAGATATCCTCCCAGCCTGCCGCCACGGCAGCCATGCCCAGCGCTGCCGCGCCCATGGTGCGCGCTGTGCCGATCTGCGGGCCCAGCGCCTGCACCACGCGCACGGTCACGCGGCGCGCCGCCTGCCCGCGCGCCCAACCCAGGTCGAGCACAGCATCGATCAGGCGCTCCGTCGCGCTGACGCGGATGCGCTCGCCATTCAGCCAGGCGCCGCTCCCCGCTTCCGCCTGGAACAGGCGCTCGCCCAGGGGATCATAGACGACCCCCGCCACCAGATCCCCCCGCCTCTCCATGGCGATGGAGACGCAGAAATAAGGGATGCCGCGGGCATAGTTGGTGGTGCCGTCGAGGGGATCAATGAACCAGCGGTGCTCGGCGTCAGAGCCCAGCACCTGGCTGGCTTCCTCGGTAAAGATCTGATGCCGGGGGAAACGCGCCCGGATGTGGGCGATGATCTCATCCTGGGCCAGCACATCGGCTTCAGTGACCAGGTTGCGCAGGCCTTTGGATCTGACCTGGTGGGGCTGCGCATAGTGTTCGCGCAGGATACGGCCAGCTGCGCGGGCAGCGGCTACCGCGGTTTCGAGCAAAGGAAGCCTCCAATTGCCGTTCTCTTATTCGTAGCGCAGGGCATCGATCGGGTGCAGGCTGGCCGCCCGCCACGCCGGGTAGATGCCGAAGAAAAGGCCTACCGCCACCGAAAAACCGACGGCCAGGACGACCGAGTCGAAACTGACCACCGACTTGATCGCACTTGAGGTATTGGCGGTCAGGGTTGAAACCAGTTGCCCCAACCCCCAGCCCAGCACAATGCCGATCACGCCGCCCAGCACGCTCAGCAGCATGGCCTCGGTCAGGAACTGGGCCAGGATATCGCGCTTCTTGGCGCCCACAGCCTTGCGGATGCCGATCTCGCGCGTGCGCTCGGTGACCGACACGAGCATGATGTTCATGATGCCGATGCCGCCCACCAGCAGTGAAATGGCTGCGATGCCGCCCAGGAAGGTTGTCAATACGCCGGTGACCTGGTTGGCCACACCCAGGATCTCGGCCTGGCTGTAGACTGTAAAGTCGTTATCGGCCGTCATGATGTGATGGCGCTGGCGCAGGAGGGCCGTGACCTCGTCCATCGCCTCGTTGACCGATTTGGAATCGACAGCCTGGGCCACGATCTGCGATACGGCCGTGCCGCCGCGTGCCTCTCGCCGCGCAAAGTAGGATTGCACCGCCGTGATCGGCACATACACCTGGTCATCCTGGCTGCCGAAACCGCCGCCGCCCTTGGCGACCAGCACTCCGATCACCCGCAGGCTGACATTGTTGGCGCGGATGCTCTTGCCGATGGGATCCTCGCCGTTGAACAGGGTCTGGGCGACATTGGCCCCCAGGACGGCCACCAGCGAGCGCCCGGTTACCTGCGCATTGGTGAAAAACTCACCTTCCTGCAACTGCAAGTTGGACATGGTCGCCAGGTTGGGGGTCACGCCACTGACCCTGGAGTTCATATTCTGTCCCTTGTAGACGAGTTGAGCAAACGAGTCGGACTCGGGCGACACCAGACTGATGCTCGGGCAATTGTTGGGGTCGGCGATGGCCTGAGCGTCCTCATAGGTCAGGGTTTGCATCGTACCTGCAGCCTGGCGCACGCCGCCCTGGAGGGTCGCTCCCGGCATAATATAGATCAGATTCGAGCCAGCGCTCTGGATCTGCTCGGTAATCTGCGCCTGGGCGCCCTGCCCGATGGACATCAGGCCGATCACGGCGCCCACGCCGATGATGATGCCCAGCATGGTCAGGCCAGAGCGCACCTTGTTCGCGCGCACGCTGCGCAGCGCCGAAAGGAGGCTTTCTCTGATGTTCATGGTTGCTTACTCTCCGGCCCATGGCCGCCATCTGAGGCGGAGGCGATGCTCGAGCTACCGTTGCCGGATATCTGCTCGTCGTCCACGATTACGCCGTCGCGCAGACGGATGATGCGCTGGGTCTGCGCCGCCACGCCCGGGTCATGGGTCACGATGACGATGGTGAGCCCCTGTTCATGCAGACTGTGCAGGAGGGCCATGATCTCCGCGCCGGCCTTGCTATCGAGATTGCCTGTGGGCTCATCGGCCAATATGACCGACGGATTGTTCACCAACGAACGGGCGATGGCCACGCGCTGCTGCTGGCCGCCCGAAAGCTCATTGGGGCGGTGATGCAGACGCTCGGCCAGGCCAACCCGCGCCAGCGCCTCAGCAGCCCGCTGCCGCCGGTTGGGGGCGTGGGCATAGACCATCGGCAGCTCGACATTCTCTATGGCCGTCGTGCGCGGCAGCAGGTTATAGGCCTGGAAGATAAAACCCAGCTTGCGGCCGCGGATATCGGCCAGGCGATCATCGCTCAGCTGGCTGACATCGATGCCATCGAGAGTATATTTGCCTGAGCTGGGTGTGTCGAGGCAGCCCAGAATGTTCATCAACGTCGACTTGCCGGAGCCCGAAGGCCCCATGATGGCAACCATCTCGCCGGCGCCGATCTCCAGGGATACGCCCCGTAACGCATTCACCTCGACCTCTCCCATGCGATAGGTCTTGGTGATGTTTTCCAATGTTATCATCCGAACCTCCGCTAGCGGTCCATTACTCCCTTAGCGCCCCATCACCGCCCCAAAGCCGCGCATCGGCAACTGTGTGGTGGTCGGGGTGGACAGAACGACGATGTCGCCTGCCTTCAGGGTATTGCCCAGGATTTCGGTGCCCCGGTCGCCGCTGAGCCCGGTCTGCACTTCCACCTCGGTCGGCTTGCCATTGCGCATGACCGTTACATAGTGCTGATTGCGCACGGTGTGAATGGCCCGGTTGGGGACGATCAACACATTCGCGCGCTGATCAACGGTGATGGTCACATTGGCTGTCATGCCGGGCTTGACCGCTGGATCGGCCTTGTCGAACTGGACGGTTACCGGGAAATTGACCACGCCCTGCGTGTTTACGCCCGCAGGCGCCACAGCCACGACATGACCCTTGAAGCTCTGATCGGGCAGGGCATCGAGGGTAATATCAGCCGTCTGGCCGATCTTGATCTGCGCCACATCGATTTCCGACAGGTTCACCGAAACCTGCAGCACGGAAAGGTCAGAAAGGGTTCCGACCACGGTGCTGGGGCCGACCGTCTGCCCTACCGTAAGTGCTAGGCTGGTGATAGTGCCATCAAAGGGCGCCGTCAGGTTGGCTTCGGCGAGATTGTTCTTGGCCTGCTGCAGGGAAACCTCGGCCTGTTTGACCGAAGCCTGCGCTGCCTGGACATCCGCATCTGTCGGGCCGGCCATCAGCTTGGCCAGGTTAGCCTGGGCCTGAGCGACCTGGGCCTCCGCCGCCAGGACGTCGCTCACCGCAGGCGGATCCTGGGCCTGCTCATACTGGATCTGGGCAATCTGCGCAGCTATCTCGCTGGAGGCCACACTCGCCTGGGCCTGCGCGCGTTGAGCGCCGCTCACCATGCGCTGCCCCAGGGTCGCATCGCGGGAGCCTTGGGCGCCCCAAAGCTGGTCCTTGGCCTGCTCCCAGCGCAGGCGAGCAAGCTCCAGATCCTGTTCCGAGGTGCCCGCCTCGATCTTTTGCAGGTTCGCCTGGGCACTGGCCAGGGAAGCCTTGGCTGCATTAATATCCTCTGTCGAAGCAGGCTGCTTGACCTGTGCCAGTTTCGCCTGGGATGCTTCCAGGTTCGCCTGCGCCGTGTCAACTGCCGCTTGCAGGTCGCTGGCATCGACACTGGCAATCTCCTGCCCGGCCTTGACCTGATCGCCCTCTTTCACCTTGACTTCCTTCAGTTGGCCGGAAACCTGGAAGGTGAGGTCCACGCTGGTCACTGGCTGGACGCTGCCGGCGCTGCTGACGGAGGCTGACAGGTTGCCCCGCGTCACCTTGGCGGTCGGGGCAGCGGTTTCCTGCTTGGCGCCCGGGTGCAGCACCCGCAGGCCCAGGTAGGCAGCCCCCGCTACCACAGCAATGACTAGGATGATGGTAATCGTCTTTTTCATCTTTACACTATCCTCCACAGCAACCTGTGGAACCAGGGCGGCAAGAGCCGCAAAATACGATACAGGATATCTGCGCCAGGCAGCGAGGGAGCGGGCTCATTCCGTGGCAGTACACGGATCGCCCGGGCCACCAGATGGCCCTGCTCATCGGGCGTGCCGATAGCGACGACATGCTCTCCCGCAGTGATAGTGGAAAGGGTAACCCGGCCCTGGGGTCGCTCCAGCACCGTATCAGCGCGCAGAAGCACCAGGCGCCGCTTACCCCTCTCATTGACGACAGTCATGGACTTGGCTTCGAGATTTACACTTTCTACGCGGCCAACCACGCCGTGCTGATCTGTCTCCAGAAAGGGCGGTGGCAACTTCCATGCGCCGCCGCCGCCATGCACCGCTCTGCCGGCCGGCCAGGTCCAGACCACATGTATTCCCAGGCCAACTATCCCAAGCAGCAGAACGCCGGCGATCAGGACTCCGCCGGCGATGGCGATGACTTGCCGGATACGCATACGATACTCCAATTAGCAGGCAGAGGTATCCTTTCCTCCGGCTAAGACTGCCCGATCTATACAACTCCGCTGATCAATCGTGGCCACCCCCACGTTGCTCCCATGGTGACAATGAGCCTGGTGCTCAACAGCCACGCCACCAGAGCACTCAAGAGTCCCATCAGCACATTGGCCAGCGGCAGCACCTCCAGCAAAGCCAGCACGGCATCCAATGGGTGGCTCAACAGCAAGTCCGGGTGGGTGCCGATGAGGCTGGCCAGATCTGCCCCTCCCGCATTCTCAAAAGCAAGGACGGCCTCTGCAATCAGCCAGAGGAAGATGAGCAAGGCGGAGGCAGCGCCTGTGGCCAACACGGTTACCTTCCAGGCCGGCAGCGTGCACGCCTGCTCGGACACTGGCAGAGACTGAATCGTGGCGGCCCACAGCCCGGGCCGTGGCTCAGCGTACGGCAAACGGCCCAGCGCCTGCTCCCATTGCGCCAACTTGGCTAGCTCATTCCGGCAACCCCAGCACCGGTCGAGGTGCTCGGCGACCTGCTCCGCCTCGGTGAGGCTCAGCTGCCCCTCGCGATAGAGGTCCAGGAGCGGTCGCACGTCCCGGCATTCCATTGATCTCTCCCTCTTGCTGTTGCACTAAAGCCTGCCGCAGGCGCTCTTTGGCCCGGAACAGGTGCGTGCGTACCGTGTTCAGCGGCAGGTTCAGGGCCTGACTCAATTCCTCGTAGCTCAAGCCTTCCATATAGCGCAGAATCAGCGCTTGCCGGTAGGGCAAAGGCAGCTCAGCCATGGCCTGCTCCAGCTCCGCGTCCGCCTCTCCGGCCAACACCTGTGCCAGGGGGTCGGGCTCCGGGTCGGGCAGCTGCTCGATGGGATCTTCCTCACCTTCACTACGCCCATCAGGCTCCCTCCAATGCGGCTCGAGGCTTGCGCGCCGCGCCCGGTTGCGGCACAGATTGATAGCAATCGTCAGCAGCCACGGCTTGAAGGCCGCCAGGTTCCGAGTACGTGGCAGAGCGACATAGGCGCGCGCAAATGTCTCTTGGACGATGTTCTCCGCTTCCATCACATCGCCCGTAGAGCGGTAGGCCAGATTATAGATTGCACGCAGATGCCGCCGCACCAGCTCTGGGAAGGCGTCCTTGTCTCCCTGGAGATGGAGTCGGACCAATTCATCGTCGGTATGCATCATAGGCCCCACTAGAAGGACAACGGAGGGGAGTTAAAGTTTCGCTCCACTCCCACAATTCGGATCGGTCAACCCCGTCAAGGGCACAAGTTCCCGATCTGCGCAGGATATTCACTTCTGGTTTCACCCCTGGCGGAAAGACCACTGCCGGTGCACAGACATGCATCCTTACCCGGTTCTACGGATGGGATGCAGAGTTGATGTGCGAGTGCACGCGCGCTGTGACATGGCTCAGTGCGTCTTCCCCCCCGGGCAGCTGCTTCACCAGGCTACGCATCAGGAACAACAACTGTCGCGTCTGTTCGTCGCCCAGGGTCGCCAGACCCTGCAGCAACGCGTCGTCCCTGTCCATCGGGGGCATCGCCGCCAGCGTCGCTTTGCCCTGCTCCGTGATCGAAAGGCGCACACGGCGGCGGTCGTGGAGGTCGCGCTGGCGCTGAGCCAGGCCCTGGCGTTCCAAGGCATCGATCACCGGCACCAGCGTAGCCGGCCGCAGGCTCATGCGATGGCTCATCTCGCCCAGGGTCTGTTCCTTGAGATTGAGCAGGCGCAGGACGCCATAGGCCAGCATCCCCAGCGGCAGGCCATGCGCCTCCAGCCGAGCCTCAAGGCTGCGGCGCGCCACCTTGGCAATCAGCCCCGATAGGATGCGAATCTCCAATGCAGCCGGGTAGAGTTTCTCGCTAGCCAAGTCTTCCCTCATCATTAGTACACGAATAGTTTGTGTGCTAAATATACCAACCTGCTCACATTCTGTCAAGGTTGTCATTATGGGCTGATCAGCCCCCATGAGGGGGCTTTGTACTCTCAGCACGGCGGCTTTAGCACTACAGCCGCACTTACCCATCGGGGCGCGGATCCCATCCGGGCATCGCGCTTCGCACGCGACCGGAGTGGAGCCATTCGGGGGGATTGGGCGGGTTGCCTGCAGCCGGGCCGCCCGTTGGCGGCCCCGGCTGTAGGCAACCCGCCAAATCCCCCGAATGGCTCCACTCCGGTCGCGTGCGAAGCGCGATGCCCGGATGGGATCCGCGCGCCGATGGGTAAGTACGGCTGTAGTGTTAGAACGCCTAACAAAACCGCGGCGCACTATGGGCCTTCGCCACGTCGGATACCCCCACCCGTAGCCCCGCCCCCTGCAGGGGCGGGGAATACGGGAATGAGGGGTTTTACGCGGGCGCGCTGCGCCCGCGTAAAACCCCTTTCACCGTTTCTCCC
>DAOTVS010000327.1:0-38857 GCA_034436375.1 Anaerolineae bacterium
GCTGCAGGCAACCCGCCAAATCCCCCCTCCCGGGGTCAGAGCCGGGCAGGCGCACAGCACCTTGGCCGGCTGTTACCGGGAGCCGGCTGGATCAAGTGCGGTTGCAGTACTAAGGCTGGTTTCCAAACACACGAGAACGCCGAGGCCCTGGGTCTGACCTCGGCGCGCTCGGCGTTCCTTGATCTGAGTATAGATGAGTCGACACGAAAGGTCAAAAGCCCGGCACGGGGGTCAGCCATCCGTAGCGGTCGGGAGCAGTGCCCTCGACGATGGCGAAGAAGGCTTCCTGCAGCTGCTTGGCGATGGGCCCACGCTTGCCGGCGCCGATCTGGATGTGGTCGATAGAGCGGATGGGCGTGATCTCAGCCGCAGTGCCGGAGAAGAACACCTCATCGGCCATGTAGAGCGCCTCGCGGGAAATGACCTCTTCGACGACCTGGATGCCCATATCCCGGGCCAGTTGGATCACGCTGTCGCGAGTGATGCCGCCCAGGATGGAGGAAGAGCGAGGCGGCGTGCGCAAGACGCCGTTCTCGACGATAAAGATGTTCTCGCCTGAGCCCTCAGCGACATAGCCGTTGATGTCAAGGGCGATGCCTTCGCCGTAGCCGTGCTCGGCCGCTTCCATGTGGATGAGCTGCGAGTTGGTATAGTGGCCGCCGACCTTGGCTGCGGCCGGGAACGTATCGGGGGCCATGCGCCGCCAGGAGGAGACGCCTGCATCGATGCCCTGCTCGAGCGCTTCGGGGCCCAGGTACTTGCCCCACACCCAGGTCATGATGATGGCTTCGACCGGGCAGGTGCGCGGCTCGACGCCCAGCTGGTTGCAGCCACGGAAAACGAGCGGGCGGACATAGCACGAGCGCAGCTTGTTGGCGGCGATCGTCTCACAGACGGCCTGTTCGAACTGCTCGACGGACCAGGGGATCTCCATCCGGTAAATGCGCGCGGATCTGTAGAGGCGCATGATGTGCGGCCGCAGGCGGAAGATGGCTGGGCCTAGCTGGCGATTATCGTAGCAGCGGATGCCCTCAAACACCGACGAGCCATAGTGGAGGGCGTGGGCCGAAACGTGGACGGTGGCCTGATCCCAGGGCACGAGCTTGCCGTTCTGCCAGATGAATTCCGATTTGGGTAAGGGCATGGTGTATCTCCTTTCAACTCACAATCCCGTGTGATTCCCGTTCGGCCACAGCTGGGCCGCGCGGGGGTACGAGCCAAAGACACGCAGGAACGAAGCGATCTCGCCCAGGTGGGCGATGGCGTGCTGGCAGGCTTCGTCTTCCATGCTGCCGGCGAAATCCAGGTAGAAAAGGTATTCGAAGGGCTTGCCGCGCTGAGGGCGCGATTCGATCTTGGTCAGGTCGATATCGCGCAGGGCAAAGACGCTCAGCATCTTGAACAGTGAGCCAGGCACGTTGCGGTCGGCAAAGACGATGGAGGTCTTGCTGGGCCCCGTGGCCTTGACGGGCGTGCGTGACAGAGCCAGGAAGCGGGTATAGTTGTCGGGCACGTCCTCCAGGTTGTTGCGCAGGATCTCCATGTCATAAATCTCGGCCGCGCGGCGGCTGGCGATGGCGGCGGCATCGCGCAGGTTCTGTTCTTTGATCAGCTTGACGCTGCCGGCCGTGTCATAGGTGGGCACGACTTCGACCCCGGGCAGGGCGGCCAGGGTGGCCTCACATTGGGCCAGGGCCTGAGGGTGCGAATAGATGCGCCGCACATCGGACAGGCGCACACCGCGGTTTGCGATCAGGTGGTGCATCACGCGCACGTTCGTCTCGCCCACGATGTAGAGCTCGTGCTGCAGCAGCAGATCATAGTTGCGGTGGATGCTGCCGGCCAGTGAGTTTTCAATGGGTATCACGCCATAGGCGCAGTCGCCCTGTTGTACGCTTTTGAAGACCTCCTCGAAGGAGGGCAGCGGCACCAGTTCGACATTGCTCCCGTAGAGGTTATCGGCGGCGGCCTCACTATAGGCGCCCCGCTCGCCCTGGAAGGAGACGCGGGTGACGGTTTGGGCGCTGGAGGCTACGGGCGGCTTTTCCTGCTGCCGACGGGTGTATTCCACCAAGCCACCTGCTGCGATCAACTCCAGCATAAAGGGCGGGTAAGGCATGGCCTGAAAGGTCTCGCCTGTATCGGCGTTACGGATGCTGCCGGCCGCCAGGTCGATCTCAAGGGTCTGCCCAGCCTGGGTTGCGGCCACGGCAGCGGGGCATTCGAGGATGGGGAGGCCAATATTGAGGGCATTGCGGAAGAAGATGCGCGCAAAGCTCTCGGCGACCACGACGGAAACGCCGGCGGCCTTGATGGCCAGCGGCGCATGCTCTCGAGAGGAGCCACAGCCGAAATTGCTGCCGGCGACGATGATATCGCCCGGGTGCACCGTGGAGGCGAAGGTTGGGTCCAGGTCCTCCATGCAGTGGCGCGCCAACTCCTGGGGATCGGATACATTCAGGTAGCGGGCCGGAATGATGACGTCGGTATCGACGTTATCGCCGTATTTCCACACTTTACCGCTCAGTGTCACGGGCGTTATTCCTCCTTCTTTAGCGGATTCAGACTTCCAAAGCTTTGGAGACTTGTTCAGCGCCCCCGGTTGGAGAGGGCGACATCGATCTGACGACGGACAGCGTCGACGCTGGCTGGGAGCTCGATGGGCGGGTTGGCGTGGCGCGCGACAACGTCGCTCAGGGCGCCCGTATGGTAGTTGAGCTTAAAGTCGGTAAACTTTAGTCCGTGGGCGGTGGAGATGACCACCACGCGGTCTTTGGGACCAATCTCGCCCCGAGCGACGAACTTGAAGAGGGCTGCCAGGGCCACACCCGTATGGGGGCAAGTGTACATGCCCGTGCGATCGGCGCGGGCGGCTGCTTCGGCCAGTTCGTCTTCGCTGACCTGCTCTACGGCGCCATCGAACTGCTGCAGCACCTTGACGGCCTTTTCATAACTGACCGGGTTGCCGATCTGGATGGCCGAGGCCAGGGTCTTTTGCGCGGCCACGGGCGTGAACTCTTTGAAGCCTTTCTGGTAGGCGCGGTAAAAGGGGTTGGCCCGCTCGGCCTGGGCGGCCAGGATGCGGGGCAGTTTGTTGATGAGGCCCAGGTCGCGCATCAGGAGCAACCCCTTGCCCAACGCCGAAACGTTCCCCAGGTTGCCCACAGGGATGACGATCCAGTCGGGCACCTCCCAATCGAATTGCTGCACGATCTCGATGCCGACGGTCTTTTGCCCCTCAACACGAAGAGAGTTCATCGAGTTGGCCAGGTAGATCGAGTTGTCTTTGGTCACCTCGCGCACGATGTTCATGCAGCCGTCGAAATCGGTATCGAGCGAGAGCACCAGAGCGCCATTGGCGATGGGCTGGATGAGCTGAGCTGTGGAGACCTTGGCGCGCGGCAGGAAGACGATGGATTGGATGCCTGCGGCGGCGCAATAGGCTGCCAGCGCCGCCGAGGTATCACCGGTGGAGGCGCAGGCTACGGCGCGTACGGGTGTGCCGTTGGCGATCATCTGCTTGACCGCGGAAACCAGCACCGTCATGCCCAGGTCCTTGAACGAACCGGTGTGGCTGTTGCCGCAGAGCTTAACCCAGAGGTCGGGCAGCCCCAGCTCGCGGCCCAGGCGCTCCGCCCAGAACAGGTTGGTGTGGCCCTCGTACATCGAGACGATGTTGCTGTCGTCGATATCGGGCAGCACCCATTCCTTTTTGCCCCAGACGCCACTGCCATAAGGCCAGGTGTTGCAGCGCACTCGCTCGTCGAGCAGCTTCATCCAACCCGCCGCCGAACGCGCTTTGAGCGCGGCGACGTCGTGAGTTACTTCCAACAGAGCACCGCAGTGCGGGCAGTTATAGATAACCTCATAGGGCGAATAGCGGCCCGGGCAGCCGCGGATGCACTGAAACCAGGCCTGGTATGGCATATGCGCCTCCTTACAAACCCAGTTCTGCCGGCCCCGCAATACGGCCGAGGATGGCGCTGGCAGCGGCGACGGCGGGACCCGCCAGGTAGACTTGGGATTCCGTATGCCCCATGCGGCCGACGAAATTGCGGTTTGTGGTCGAGACACAGCGCTCGCCGGCGGCGAGGACGCCCATGTGCCCACCCAGGCAGGGGCCGCAGGTGGGGGTGCTGACGGCGGCGCCGGCTTCCACAAAGAGCTCGGTGAGCCCTTCGCGCGCCAGGCGGGCATAGATGGCCTGGCTGCCGGGAATAATCAGGCAGCGCACGTCGGGATGGACACTGCGCCCGCGCAGGATGCGCGCCGCCAGTTCCAGGTCCTCCCAGCGGCCATTGGTGCAGGAGCCGATGACCACCTGATCGATGCGAACATCACCGACTTGGCTCAGAGGCCGGGTGTTGGAGGGCAGGTGGGGGAAGGCCACCTGGGGCTCCATATCGGAGACGTCAAACTCGAGCGTCTGCGCATAGGCGGCGTCGCGGTCGGGCTCGAGCACAGTCCACGGGCGGCGGGCGCGCGTCTTAACATAAGCGATGGTCTTGCTATCAGCCAGGAAGAGGCCGGCCTTGCCGCCCGCCTCGATGGCCATATTGGCCATGGTAAAGCGGCCATCCATCGAGAGCGCCTCGATGGCAGGGCCGGTGAACTCCATGGCCATGTAGCGCGCACCGTCAACGCCGATGCGGCCGATGGTGTAGAGGATCAGGTCTTTGCCGCCTACCCACCGGGGCAGTGCGCCCCGATAGATAATGCGCAGCGTTTCCGGCACTTTGAGCCAGACGCGCCCGGTGGCCATGGCGACGGCGATATCGGTGGAGCCCATGCCGGTGGCAAGGGCGCTCACGGCGCCATAGGTGCAGGTGTGCGAGTCGGCGCCGACCACGAGATCGCCGGGCACGACCAGCCCCTGCTCGGGCAAGAGCACATGCTCGATGCCCATGCGCCCGACCTCAAAGTAGTTGGCCAGTTGCTGGGCGCGGGCAAAGCGGCGCAGCTCCAGGGATTGGGTGGCCGATTTGATGTCCTTGTTGGGTGTAAAGTGATCGGGCACCAACACCACGCGCTCGCGGTCGAACACGCGTTGGCTGCCCAGGCGCTCAAACTCGCGGATGGCGATGGGCGCCGTGATGTCGTTCGCCAACACCAGGTCCACCTGCGCATCCACCAGCATCCCGGGCGAAACCTCGCTCTGGCCGGCGTGCGCCGCGATGATTTTCTCGGCTAGGGTCATGGGCTTTGTGCTCAAACTGTGCTCCTTTGCTTGCAAGGTTCTGCGCGAAGCGGAGCGTGATACGTGATGTGTGTGATGTCGCCATTCCGGAATGCATTGCGCTCGAGAACACTCGCCCCAGTGGTGCTTGTGCTGGAGCGCTGAGCATGTCGCCATGGCGACCTCACGCATCACGTGTCACGCCTTATCCTCTCTTTGTATTGCAATCAAGCGGTTCAACGCGTTCATATAGGCTTTGGCAGAGGCGACGATGATATCGGTATCGGCGCCGCGGCCGGTAAAGACCTGGCCATCGCTGCGGATGCGGATGGTCACTTCGCCGATGGCGTCGATGCCCTCGGTGACGGCCTTGATGGAGAACTCGATCAACTCGTTGGGCACGCCGACGACGCGGTTGATGGCCTGATAGACGGCGTCAACTGGACCCGCGCCGATGGAGGCGTCAGCCACCGTGGCGCCCTGCGGGTCTGTGAGGCGCACGGTCGCCGTGGGCATGATGTGAGTGCCGCAGGACACCTGAACGTGCTCGAGCTGGAAATTGTTCTGTACCTTGATGCGTGTTTCGTCGGCCACGATGGCTTCCAGGTCGCGGTCGGAGATGGTCTTTTTCTTGTCGGCCAGGGCCAGGAAGCGCTCATAAATGGGCTCAAAGGCCTCTTTGTCGTCCAGCACGTAGCCGAGCTGCTCCAGGCGATGGCGCAGGCCATGGCGGCCGGAGCGGGCGGAGAGAACGATCTCCGACTCGGGCACGCCGATGTCGTGCGGATCAATGATCTCGTAGGTGGTGCGTTCTTTAAGCACACCATCCTGGTGGATGCCCGATGAGTGGGCAAAGGCGTTGCGGCCCACAATGGCCTTGTTGGGCTGCACCACGATGCCGGTGAGGTCTGAGACCATACGGCTGAGTGCATAGATATGGCTGGTATCGATGCGAGTATCGACGCCAAAGAGCGCGCGCCGGGTGCGCAGCGCCATGACGACCTCTTCCAGGGAGGTGTTGCCGGCCCGCTCACCGATGCCGTTTATGGTGCACTCGACCTGCCGCGCGCCGTGGATGACGCCCTGGAGCGAGTTGGCCGTGGCCAGGCCCAGGTCATTGTGGCAGTGTACCGAGACGACCGCCTTGTCGATATTGGGCACGCGGTCGAAGAGGGTCTGGATCAGGGCCCCCCACTCCTCGGGCATGGTGTAGCCGGTGGTGTCGGGGATATTGACTGTGGTGGCGCCGGCGTCGATGACGGCCTCGATCACCCGGCAGAGGTACTCGGGGTCGGCGCGGCCGGCATCCTCGGCATAGTATTGTACATCCTCGACATAACGCCTGGCGTAGCGGACGGCCTCCACCCCCATCTCCAGCGCACCCTCACGCGTGGTGCGCAGCTTGTGTTGGATGTGATTATCGGAGGCGCCCAGGCCGGTGTGGATGCGCGGCCGCACGGCGCCCTTGAGCGCTTCGGCGGCGCGGTCGATATCCTCTTTGCGGGCACGGGTGAGGCCGCAGATGGTGCAGTCCTTGATGGCGGCAGAGATGGCGCGCACGGCCTCGAAATCGCCGGGGGAGGAGATCGGAAAGCCGGCTTCGATGATATCAACGCCCATCTTTTCCAGGGCGCGCGCGACCTCGATTTTCTCATCGACCCGCAGTGCTGCACCGGGCGATTGCTCGCCATCGCGCAGGGTCGTGTCGAAGATCAATACTCGATCCATTGTCATCTACAACGCTCCTTTCCGTGTGCCGTTGCCATTCCGGCGAGCGAGTGGCAGCTCCAGGCTATCGATGAGGGCGTGAAAGCTGGCGTCGATGATATTGCTCGAGCTGCCCACCGTGTTCCAAGAGCGCTCGCCATCGGAGGCCTCGATGAAGACCAGGGTCTGGGCGGCGGTGGCGGCCTTTTCATCCAGGATGCGCACCTTGTAATCGACCAGCTGCACCCGCTCCAGTTCCGGGTAAAAGGGCAGGATCGCCTTGCGGATGGCCAGGTCCAGGGCGTTGACGGGGCCATTGCCGGTGGCGGCGGTATGCATCAATTGATCGCTGACGCGGGCCTTGACGGTCGCTTCCACAGCCATCTCGGCGCCCGGCCGGCGCTCTACCATGACAAAAAAGTCCACCACCTCAAAGGGTGGGCGGTAATCGGGCTGTGAGCGGCGCAGCAACAGCTCGAAAGAGCCCTCAGCGGCCTCAAACTGGTAGCCGCGCGCCTCGAGCTCCTTGACCTCCTGCAGAATCTCCCGCGCCCGTTCAGTGGCTGTCTCAAACTCGGGAACGAGCTCGGCGGCCTTGTGCATGATGTTGCCTTTGCCCGAAAGCTCCGAGACGAGCATGCGTGGCTCGTTGCCGACGAGGGCAGGGTCGATATGCTGGTAGCTCTCGACAGCCTTGCGCATCGCATCGGCATGGACCCCGCCCTTGTGGGCAAAGGCGCTGCGGCCCACATAGGGGGCGTGTGTATCAGGCTTGAGGGCGGCCACCTCGCTCACAAAATGTGCGGCCTCGGTGAGCGTGGCGAGTTGCTCGGGCGAAAGGACCGCATAGCCCAGCTTGAGCTGTAGATTGGGGATGATGGCGCACAGGTCGGCGTTGCCGCAGCGCTCGCCGTAGCCGTTGATAGTGCCCTGCACCTGCGATGCGCCTGCTTCCACTGCCGCCAGGGTATTGGCCACGGCCAGGCCGCTATCGTTGTGGGTGTGAATGCCCAGAGGCGCTCCGGGGAGCGCCTCGCGCACGCGGGCCGTCGCCTCGGCAATGTGCCCGGGCAGGCTGCCGCCGTTCGTGTCGCAGAGCACCAGGCGCTCGGCGCCCGCCGCCAGGGCGGCGCGCAGGGTCTCCAGGGCATAGTCGGGGAGGGCATGATAGCCATCGAAAAAGTGTTCGGCGTCATAGAACACTCGCCGGCCGGCCGCGCGCAGGTAACGAACGCTGTCGCCGATCATCTCCAGGTTCTCGGCCAGGGTCGTGCCCAGGACGCGCTCTACATGCAAGTCCCAGCTCTTGCCGAAGAGGGTCACGACGGGTGTGTCGGCGGCCAGCAGGGCTGCCAGGTTGGCGTCTTGGGCGGCAGCAATGCCGGCGCGCCGCGTGCTGCCAAAGGCGGCAATCTCCGCTTGCCGCAGGCCAAGGGATTGGGCGCGCACAAAGAACTGGGCATCCTTGGGGTTAGAGCCAGGCCAGCCGCCCTCGATGTAGCGCACACCGAGCGCATCCAACCGGCGGGCAATGCGCAGCTTGTCTTCCAGAGAGAATGCAACGCCCTCCGCCTGCGCACCGTCGCGCAATGTCGTGTCGTAGATTTCGATCGAACGCGTCACAGTCGTCATCCTCAACGCTCATGGGAACTCGGGAACTCGTAGGATGACCCGGGGCTAAAGCCGCCGGGCTTGGAGGACAAAACCCTTCGGGCTCGCGTGAGAGAATCCTGGCTTGCACAGCAAGCTTTGCTCGTGCACGAGCCCCGGAGGGGGCTTTGTATTCCAAGCCCGATGGCTTTTAGCCTCGGGCGACCTCGCTTGAGAGTGCTTTGTTCTCAGCGCGGCGGCTTGAGCCCTGCGCCGAATTCCCTCAGTTCCTACGAGTTCCTATGAGTTCCTCGCCCCTAGAAAACCACCTTTGGCTTGAGCCAGCTCATCATGGCGCGGAGCTTGCGGCCCACCACTTCGATGGGATGATTGCGCTCGCGGCGACGCATGGCCAGGAAGCTGGGCCGCCCGACCTGGTTCTCGAGGATCCAGTCTCGGGCAAAGGTGCCATCCTGTATCTCGCTGAGCAGCTTTCTCATGGCGGCGCGCGTGTCGTCAGTGATGATGCGCGGGCCAGCGATATAGTCGCCATACTCGGCCGTGTCTGAGACGGAGTAGCGCATGTAGCTGATGCCGCCTTCTTGAATGAGGTCTACGATCAGCTTGAGCTCGTGCAGGCACTCAAAGTAGGCGATCTCGGGCTGGTAGCCGGCTTCGACGAGCGTCTCGAACCCGGCCTTGATGAGGGCGCTCACGCCGCCGCAGAGCACGGCCTGCTCGCCGAAGAGGTCGGTCTCAGTCTCTTCGCCAAAGGTGCTCTCGATGACGCCGGCGCGGGTGCAGCCGATGCCTTTGGCATAGGCGAGCGCCGTGTCGAGGGCGTGGCCCGAGGCATCCTGGTGGATGGCGACAATGGCCGGCACGCCCTGGCCCTGGGGGAAGATCTCGCGCACGCGGTGCCCCGGCGCCTTGGGGGCGATCATTGAGACGTCCACATCAGCGGGCGGCACCACCTGGTTAAAGTGGATGTTAAAGCCGTGGGCGAACATCAGGGTCTTGCCCTTGCGCAGGTTGGGCGCTACCGATTCCTTGTAGACCTGAGCGGCCGTCTGATCGGGCACGAGCATCATGATGATATCGGCCTGGGCGGCAGCGTCGGCCACCGACAGAACCTGGAGGCCCGCTTCTTCGGCGCGCGCCCAGGAGCTGCTGCCGGGGTAGAGGCCCACGCACACGTCGCAACCCGAATCCTTCAGGTTGAGGGCATGGGCATGGCCCTGGCTGCCAAAGCCAATCACCGCAATCTTGCGGCCCTGGAGTCGATCCAGATTCGCGTCCTGGTCGTAGAACATTCTTGGCATTGTGCTTCCTCTCCTGTTCGCAATTCTGTTTCGAGATTCCGTAATCAAGTAATCCGTAATAAGTGAGGCCGCCATCGCGGCAGGCACGATGCTCTGTCAAGGCTCTGTAGTCGCGGGCAACACGAAAAGCACCGGATGCTCCGCCATGATGACCTTACTCATTACGGTTTACTTATTAGGCGCCATGGCGACCTTACGTTTCACGTGTTACGCGTTACGCCCCGCCCGTGACCCGTTGGCTGTACCGCCACGGACCATGGCTACGCGGCCGGTGCGCACCATCTCTTTGATGCCAAAAGGCCGCAGGAGGGAGATCAACGAATCGATCTTGTCTTCCTGGCCGGTGATCTCGATGGTGAGCGAGTCGCTGGCCACATCCACGGTCTTGGCGCGGAAGATGTCGACGAGCTGCATAATCTCGCCGCGGGTGGTGCCCGGGGCGTGGACCTTGATCAGAGCCAACTCGCGGAACATCGCGGGCTCCTGAGTGACGTCGACCACCTTGGTGACATTGATCAGTTTGTACAACTGTTTGGAGACCTGCTCGACCACCGCATCGTCGCCCGAGACGACGATGGTCATGCGCGAGATGCCGGGGGTCTCGCTATGGCCGACGGTGAGGCTCTCGATATTAAAGTTCCGGCGGCGGAAGAGGGATGCAACCCGGCTCAGGACACCGGGTTTGTCTTCCATGAGGGCGATCAGCGTGTGCCTCACTTGCCAACCTCCTCCACCATGTTATCCGTGGTGTTTTGCGATGGGTTACGGCTTGGCCGGCGACGCATCTCATGGAGGGCCGCGCCGGGCTCGACCATGGGGTACACGTTTTCCTCCTGGGCAATGCGGAAATCGAGCAGCACCGGCCCCGGATGGGCGATGGCTTGCCGGATCGCCTCTTTCACCTCCTCGTGTGCCGTCACCCGGATGCCCAACAGCCCATAGGCATCGGCGAGCTTGGCAAAGTCGGGGCCAAGCAGGGGAGTGCCCGAGTAGCGCCTGGAGTAGAACAATTCCTGCCATTGGCGCACCATGCCCAGAAAACCATTGTTGAGCAGGGCGATCTTGATGGGCAACTTCTCCTGGACGATAGTGGCCAGTTCTTGGATGTTCATCTGGATGCCGCCGTCACCCACGGTAACCCACACCTGAGCCTCGGGACACGCTGACTGGGCGCCGATGGCCGCGGGCAGGGCAAAGCCCATCGTGCCCAGCCCGCCCGACGAGATCAAGCCATGCGGGCGGTTGTGCACATAGTACTGGGCTTCCCACATCTGGTTTTGACCCACGTCGCTCACCATGATGGCTTGGCCGCCAGTGGCCTCGGACAGGGCGTGCATGACGTATTGCGGCGCCAGGCCCGTCGGGGGTTGGTTCAGGATATCGCGCTCGGCCGATTGCGCCCGCCACTGGGCGATGCGCGCCAGCCAGTCGGGATGTTGCGCAGGCTGCACCTGGGCCAGCAGGCTGGTCAGCACGGCCCTGGAGTCGCCCACGATGGGCAGCACATTGGTCACGTTCTTGCCGATTTCGGCCGGGTCGATATCGATGTGGATGATGGCCGCTTTCGGGGCAAAGGTGCTCAGCGTGCCGGTGAGGCGGTCGTCGAAGCGGCTGCCTACATTGATCAGCACATCGCATTCCTGGATGGCCAGGTTGGCATAGGCCTCGCCGTGCATGCCGCCCATGCCCAGGCTCAAGCGGTGGGATTCGGGCAGCGAGCCGATGCCCAGGAGGGTGGTCACCACCGGAATCTCGGCACGCTCGGCCAATTCCCGCAGCTCGGCCTCGGCGCCGGAAATGATGACACCCCGCCCAGCCAGGATCAGAGGGCAACGGGCGCCATTGATGGCCTGCGCTGCCTGGCTCACCTGGCGCGGGTTACCGACCACCGTCGGGCGGTAGCCGGAAAGCGACGGCTCGGGTGGGTAGTCGTATTCGGCGCTGGCGGCCTGCACGTCCTGGGGGACGTCTACCAGCACCGGCCCCGGGCGCCCGGTACGTGCGATGTAGAACGCCTCACGCAGCACCACTGGCAGGTCGCGCACATCCGTCACCAGATAGTTGTGCTTGGTGACCGGCTGGGTGATGCCGGTGATATCGACTTCCTGGAAGGCATCTTTGCCGATGAGCGGGACGGGCACCTGCCCCGTGATGGCGACCACAGGCGAGGAATCCATCATGGCTGTGGCGATGCCGGTGACCAGGTTGGTGGCGCCTGGGCCCGATGTGGCCACGCACACGCCGACCTTGCCGCTGGCACGGGCATAACCGTCGGCGGCATGCGCCGCCCCTTGCTCGTGCCGCATCAACACATGGTGGATCGGGTAGTCGGGCAGGGCATGGTATAGGGCCAGGACTTTGCCGCCGGAAATGCCAAAGACGGTATCAACGCCTTCCCGTACCAGGCTCTCCCAGACCATCTGCGCGCCGGTGAGTTTCATAGGTCCTCCGTGATGCGAAATGCGTAATCCGTGATGCGTAATCCGTAAGGTCGCCATTGCGTAGCATACGCTTCTTTTCGAGCCGTTCGCCTGCGGCAGGTTTGCGTGAAGCACCGGGCCCGCCGCAATGGCGACCTTACGCATCACACATTACGGATTACGAAACACCGCCCCCGTACCTGCCGAAGTTACCTGGTCGGCGTAGCGGCGCAGGTAGCCGCTGCGGACCCTGGGCTCCCAGGCCGGTAGGGCAGCCAGGCGGGCAGCGATCTCCTCATCGCTGAGGGCCAGGCTCAAGCGCCGGCCAGGGATATCGATCTCGATCCGGTCGCCATCGCGGATGGCGGCGATGGGGCCGCGGGCTGCCGCCTCGGGCGAGATGTGGCCGATGGCAGCGCCGCGGGTGGCGCCCGAGAAGCGCCCATCGGTGATGAGGGCGACCTGGTCGTCGAGGCCCATGCCGGAAAGCAGCGAGGTCGGGGTCAACATCTCGCGCATGCCCGGGCCGCCCTTGGGCCCTTCGTTGCGGATCACGAGCACATCGCCCGGCTGGAAGCGGCCGGCCATGATGGCCTGCGTGGCCTCCTCTTCAGACTCAAAGACCCGCGCCGGGCCCTGATGATGAAGCATGCGGGGCGACACGGCGCCGGCCTTGACCACAGCGCCGTCGGGGGCCAGGTTGCCAAAGAGGATAGCCAGGCCGCCCGTGGCCGCATAGGGCGCAGCCTGCGGGTGGATCACGACTGGGTCCAGCACCTGTTTGCTGGCGAGCGCCTCGCCCAGAGGACCATTGACGGTGATCGCGGTCGTATCAAGGCGGTTATCGGCGGCGAGCTGAGCCATGAGCGCCGAGATACCGCCGGCCCGGTGCAGATCCTCCAGGTGATGGGGGCCGGATGGGCTCAGCTTGCACACCTGAGGCGTGCGTTGGCTGAGACCATCGATCGCTGTCAGGGAGAGGGAGATGCCCGCCTCATGAGCGATGGCCAGAAGGTGCAGCACCGAATTGGATGAGCCGCCCAGAGCCATATCGACGGTGACCGCGTTGTGGAAGGCGGCCGGGGTCAATATCTGCCGGGCCGTCACACCCTGCCGGAGCAGGTCCATCACCCGCCGGCCGGCTTCGCGGGCAATCGTCAGCCGCTCTGCCGAAGCAGCGGGGGCTGTGCCGTTGTGGAACAGGCCCATACCCAGGGCCTCGCTCAGGCAGTTCATCGTATTGGCGGTGAACATGCCGGCGCAGGAGCCGCAGCCCGGGCAGCAGGTGCGCTCAATGGCGTCGAGCTCCTCGGCCGAGATCTGGCCTCGGGCATAGGCGCCCACACCCATAAAGGCCGCATTCAGATCTATGCTCTCGCCGTTGAGCTGGCCGGCCAGCATGGGGCCGCCCGATACGATCACTGCCGGCAGGTCGAGGCGAGCGGCGGCCATGAGCATGCCGGGGACGATCTTGTCGCAACTGGCGATAAGGACCACGGCATCAAAGGCGTGGGCCTGGACCACGGTCTCGACCGAATCGGCGATCAGCTCGCGGCTGGCCAGTGAGAACTTCATACCGGCGTGGTTCATGGCGATGCCGTCGCAGATGGAGATGGTGGAGGCTTCGAACGGGGTACCGCCGGCGGCGCGGACGCCTTCCTTCACGGCGGCGGCAATGCGGTCGAGGTGGGCGTGGCCGGGGATGATCTCATTGTACGAGTTGATCACCCCCACGAAGGGTTGGGCCAGATCCCGGTCATTACATCCCAGGGCGCGCAGCAGCGACCGATGGGGGGCGCGTTCTGGCCCCTGTTTCACAGCATCACTTCTCACCGGTTGTACCTCCTCATTCGCTTTCTGAAAAGATGAGGCCTTGGCACGTGAAGCATAATCCGTGATGCGTAAAGCTGCTACGGAGGGTAATAAGTAATGCGTAATACGCAAAGATGTCTTTGCGAAGCGCTTTCTGCTTCTCAAGGCACTTGCCCAGGCGAAGCTTGTGCAAAGCAGCGAGCGCTCTGCAATAGCGACCTTACTTATTACAGTTTACTTATTACGTGGCGTGGCGACCTTACCGATCACGTATTACGTACTACGCGCCAAGGCCTCTTTGCTGATTACGGCATCGTGCCGCCGCTCAGTTCCAGTACCGCCAGGTACTGCGGGCACAAACAAACTGAGCCTCCCGGTTGGGAGGCTCAGGAATGAGTGCCTGGCTAACCTGCGCCCTTAATGGGCCGTTTCCCTCCCAACCGGCAATGGCTCCTGTAGGACCAGGAGCCCAATAAGAATGATAACGAAGGTGACGATGCCGGCCGAGAGAATGCTCACGCTTATCCTCTGCAAACAGTGTGATCAGATTTCAGACAGGATAGCATAGAGTAACCGATTTGTCAAGATCGAAAAAAAGTCTTTGCGGCGAAGGAATTGTCTTGTCTACCGATACCACAGATTCAAAGATTGGGTGTTCTTTGACATAGCCTGTTTCCTGTGCTATCATCGAGACAATATGGATATTGCCGGGCGCCCGGTGTTCGTTGGCGCCGCGGCTCATACTCCTGTTTGTTGCCGCAAGAAGCGGCCATGGCCGCCTACATAGATGCTGTTTCGATGCCCTCTGCCGAAACCGAAAGCGGCGCTTGCTGGCCGCTCCGCCAGAGCCATCCCGTTGCTGATCGTTGTCGTAGCGCCTGAGGGGGCGCGGGAGGGTACAACTCGATGAAGAAATCGTTTCTGATTGTATTCAGCTTGGGATTAGCGTTGCTGATGGCCCTGGGCCTGGCTGGCTGTGTGCGGCCTCGCCCCAACCCTTCTACGCCCGTACCGACCAAGCTCAGCCTGAATGGGACCGTGACAAACTCGGTGCAAGCCACTGTAACCGTTTCGGGTGAGGCGGTTGCGGAGCAAGGGGTGACTGCGACCGTTCCGATGACAGTGGAGGCGACTGCTACAACGCAGCCTGCCGCGACGGAGGCTCCCACCACGGAGGCGACCGCCGTGCCGCAGCCTACGGCAGAGGCGACTGTTGCACCGCAGCCTACGACGGCGCCTGCTGCTACCGCTGTGCCGACGGCCGTACCGGCCAATACGGGCCCCGCTGAGACGGCGAGCACCGCCGGGTCCTCGTATGAAGTGCTCTGGGGCGATACACTGTCGGGGATTGCGCGCCGCTTTGGCACCACGGTCGATGCGATCCTGGCGGCCAACCCTGGCATCACTAATCGCAACTGGGTTACTGCAGGTATGGTGCTGGTCATTCCCAGCTCTTCTTCTGGCACGCCATCGAGCTCGACCGGGATTGCGAATGAGGCGATAGACTATGTCGTGCAGTACGGCGACACGCTGTGGGGGATCGCGCAGCGGTTCAATACGACGGTTGATGCCATCCTGAGCGATAACCCCTGGATTACCAATCGCAGTTTTGTGCCAGCAGGCAAGCACCTGGCGGTGACCCCAGGCGCGAGCACGGGCACGGGTAAGGCAGCGTCGCAGTCTTATCAGGTGCAGTACGGCGATACGCTGACGAGCATTGCGCGCCGGTTTAACACGACGGTGTGGGCCATTGCTGTACGTAACAACATCGGGAACCAGAACATGATCTATGCGGGGCAGGTGTTGATTATTCCCTGATGCTCGAGGTCTTGGTCGAGGCGTCGCCTGGCCTCGAGATGGGCAGCATGGAGGTGACCGGGGCAGTTGGCAGGTTCTTCATAAACCTGCCGACTGCCCCGGTTTTGTGTTTTGCCCGATCCGGGGTATAAAGGCTGGTGTGGAGTCTGGGCTAGGGGAGCGGAGGATGCATCGGAACCTGGCAGTGTGGCTGCTGATGGTGGTGGCCTTTGTTCTTGTGCTCAGTGGCTGCAGTTCGGAGCGGCCACAGCCGGGGGGGCGGCTGAGCCTGTTCCTGGGCCCCGAGCCGGCAAGCATTGACCCGGCGCTGGCTGAAGATCCGTCCTCGGTGCAGGTGGATGAGCTGCTTTTTCTGGGGCTGACCGGTATCGATGATCATACACAGCAGGCGGTGCCCGAGCTGGCAACCCGGTGGGATGTGTCTGCTGATGGGCTCACCTGGAAGTTCTACCTGCGCCAGGATGTGCATTGGGTGCACTATGTCCAGGGGCGTTTTGTCGCCAAGCGGGTGGTGACGGCGCACGATGTGGAGTATGCGGTGCGCCGTGCTCTGACGGCGCAGAATGCCCTACCGGGAGCGGATCTGCTCTACATCCTCCGCAATGCGCGCGCGTTTCATGATGGCAAGCTGAGCGACCCGACGGCCCTGGGCGTGCGGGCCGTGGGCGATTATGAGATCGACTTTACCCTGGAGCGCCCGGCCGCTGATTTTGCCGTGCTGGCCGGGTTACCCCCTTTCCGCCCTGTGCCCAAGGAGGTCATCGAGCAGGCGGGCGAACGGTGGACGGAGCCGGGGAATGTGTGGACCAACGGGCCTTTTGCGCTGGCCTCGTGGGAGCATGGCAGTGCGCTGACGGTGGTGCGCAACCCGCGCTATTATGATGTGCGCACGGTGGCGCTCCAACAGGTGACTCTGGCCCTCGGCGACGATGAGGATGCGGCATTTGCTCTCTATCGGGAGGACAAGCTCGATGTGTGCCCGGTGCCTGCGGACCAGGTAAGCCAGGTGCGGGCTGATGGGGGGCTGGCGCCAGAGCTACACCTTGTGACCGAGCCCGGCACCGAGTATTACGGGTTCAACGGCAGCGAGCCGCCCTTCACAAACCCCCAAGTGCGCCGGGCGTTCTCTCTGGCTATTGATCGTGCCAAGCTGGTGGATACGGTGCTCCAGGGGCAGGGTGTTCCGGCCAAAAGCCTGGGGGCGCCGGGCGCTACGGATAGCCCGGCAAACGATCAGTCTTTCCAGGGCGTGGGGTTCGATCTCGATCAGGCGCGCAAGCTCCTGGCCGATGCGGGTTATCCGGCGGGCAAAGGGTTGCCGCCAGTATTGGTGGCGGCGAATGATGATCCCCAGGTGCAGGCTGTGGCGGCCTTTGTGCAGCAGGCCTGGCAGCAGGAGCTGGGAGCTAAGGTCACGGTGCAGAGCATCCCCTGGACCGAGTACTATGATGATGTGGTTACCAGCAGTGCGCCGCCTGCTTTCCGCATGCCTATGACTGCGAGCTATCCCAGCGAGAGCGCCTGGCTGCGGGATGGGATGTTGGCGCCGACGGGCGCTTTGGCTCTGCAGTGGCGCAACACGGATTTCGATCGTCTGCTCACCGAAGCGGCTCGCACGGCTGACCCTGCCCGGCGCCAGGCGCTCTATGCGCGTGCGGAGCAGACGCTCTGTGTAGATGATGCGGCGCTGATACCTTTGTACCACCCGGCGCATTTCGTTGCCAGCAAGCCATGGGTCGAGCGGACCTATGCGCCGTTTGGGGTGGAGCACATCGAGCAGTGGCAGGTCAAAGCCCACTAGCAGCAGTGGATTTTGAACAGAAAAGCGTGGCGCACCTCCTCGGAGGTGCGCCACGCTTTTCTGTTCAAAATCCACTGCCTTTAGCTGGTGCCGCGCATCATGGGGTCGAGGGCGTCGCGCAGGCCGTCACCGACGAAGGAAAAGGCGAGCATGATGATGGCGATACAGACGGCGGGGCCGATCAGCAGCCAGGGCTGGCTGTGCATGGCGTCTTTACCCCAGAGCAGGAGCATGCCCCAGCTCGTCTGGAAGGCGGCGTGGGGGTCCGACGCCGGGCGGATGCCCAGGCCCAGGAAGCCCAAGACGGCTTCGGCGATGATGGCGTTGGGGATCTGAAAGGCGCCAACGACGATGAGGGGGGCCAGCGAGTTGGGCAGGATGTGCCGCAGCATGATGCGGACATTGGTGGCGCCGACCACGCGTGCCGCGTCGACAAAGTCGCGTTTCTTGAGCGAGAGCACCTGCCCGCGCACCAGGCGCGCCACGCCCACCCAGTTGATGATGGAGAGGGCGGCGAAGAGCAGGAAGAGGCCGTTGAGGAGCTCTCCCAGGAAGGTATCGCGCAGGGCGCTCATAACGATGATGAAGAAGAGCAAGTCGGGAAAGGCATAGAACACATCGGTGATGCGCATGAGAATATTATCGACATTGCCGCCCACATAACCAGCGATCAGGCCGACCAGGGTGCCGATGGTCAGGATGATGAACATGGGAACGATGCCCACGACCATAGAGGTGCGGGTGCCCCAGATGATCTCACTCAGCACGTCGTGCCCCACGCTATCGGTGCCCAGGGGGTACTTCCAGTTGCCGGTTGTGTTCGGGTTGTTGGTCTTGATCCACGCGGCGCTGCGCAAAGAGTTGCGGGCTTCTGGGATATCCAACGCGGTGTGGGGGGCAATGACCGGTGCGAAAATGGCCACGATGACAAAAAAGCCGATGACGACCAAGCCGGCAACGGCTGCCTTGTTGCGCAAAAGGCGGCGCCAGGCGTCTTGCCAGAGGCTGACCGGCTTGCGCGTGCGCAATGCCTGGGCGGCCAGGGCGCTATCGGTGAGTGCACTTTCTGCCATTACGTCTTCCCCCTATTGCGACGCCCGGATGCGTGGATCCAGGAACCCGTAGACAAAGTCTACGCCCAGGTTGGCCACAGCGACCAGCAAGGCATAGAAGAGCGTGGTGCCCATGATCATCGAGTAATCACGGCGGGAAATGGATTCCACAAAGAGGCGCCCGATGCCGCCGACGCTGAAAATGTTCTCAATGATGAATGAGCCCGTGACCATGGCAGCCAGTGCGGGGCCCAAGACTGTGATCACCGGGATCAGGGCGTTGCGCAGCATGTGCTTGGTCACGACCATGTGCTCGGGCAGACCCTTGGCGCGGGCGGTGCGCGTGTAATCCTGTCGCATGACCTCCAGCATCGAGGCGCGCGTAAGGCGGGCCAGGTAGGCGCCGGTGGGGATGGCCAGGGTGAGCGCCGGCAAGAAGGCAGCGCCCAGGTTCGGCGCGTTGGTTTTTTCCATCCATATAGGGGGGGTGATGACGGGTACGATGTTTAACCAACCGGCAAAGATGATGATGAAAAAGATGCCCAGGACAAAGCTGGGAATGCCGTACCCGACAGTGGCAAAGAAGAGGCTGACATAGTCAACGATTGTGTTTTGCCGCAGGGCGGCGATGATGCCCAGGGGGATACCGATGAGGCAGGCAATGAGCGCGGCTGCTACGCCAATGAGGGCGGTCGTGCCGAAGCGGCTGGTCCAGAAGGGGCGGCCCGGGTCAGGCTTGAACAATACGTCCTGCACATCGCGGCCGCGCATGCGGAAAGAGGGGCCCATGTCGCCGTGCAGCAGGTTCCAGAGATAGTGCTCGAACTGCGCATCGAGCAGAGAGACGGCCGCCTTGGCAGGCCCTTGGCCCTTGGCAAGCGAGTCATCAAAGGCCTTGGTATTGATAAAGAGCGGCTTGTCGAGCCCATAGCGCTTGTTCAGGGTCTCCTGGAACTTGGGCTCGGTACTGCGTTTGGTTGGGTCCGTATCCCAGGGTCCTCCCGGAGTGGCATGCATGATGACAAAGGTCACCAGCGCCACGACGAAGAGGGTCGGGATGATGGCCAACGTCCGGCGGATCAGATAAGTGCTCATTGGCCCCTCACAGATTGAGATAAGGTCACAAAAGTAGTTCAGCCCCCGGTGGGGCGCTCACGGGCAAAGCCCGTCAGCCGGTCCTCAAGCAAGCGTTGGCTGGCCCCGGAGAGCCGGGGCCAGCCAACGGTAAAGCAAGCGGTACTATTGGGTTGGGTAGCCGGGGCCGACGGCAGAAAGGTCGATGTCATAGTCGGCCCAGTTGCCGAACTGGCCAGGGAAGGTCACGTCGCCAGGGTTGTATTCCTCGACCATCCCCTTGACGTACGGCTTGACCAGGTACCAGTTCTCGTTGTAGAAGAGCATGGCGGCAGGATAGTCGTCGATCATGATCTTCTGGGCCTTCTGGTAGAGCGGGATCGACTTGTCAAAGTCGGTCTCTTGTACTGCAGCATTGTAAGCGTCGTCGAATTCCTTGCTCGACCAGGAGATGCGGCCCGCATAGAGGTCACCCGTGCGCCACACGAACAGCCAGTCTTGCGGGTGCGGATAGTCGGAAACCCAGCCCAGCAGGAAGGTCTGCGGCGCGGTCTTGGGATCCTTGGTCAGGGCCGTGAAGACGGTCGGGTCCACCGGATCCAGGGTGATCGGGCAGCCGAAGCACGCGGCGTACATGCCGGCGATGTACTGCATGCGAGCATGGTTGCGTGGCGTACCGGCGTAGGTCAGCCGGATATCACCCAGCTTCTTGCAGTCGATCTTGGGCTTGTCGGCCGTGCTGTCGGCAGCGCCAAAGCCAGCGTCGATCAGGACTTGAACGGCCTTCTTGGGATCGTAGGTCTCCTGTACGGCCGTAGGATCCTGCCCGGGGATTCCTGGCGGGATCCAGGAGTAGTAGGGCTTGGTCACGCCCTGCATAACATCGCGGGAGTAGCCCTCGCGGTCAAAGGCCAGCGAGAAAGCGCGGCGCACTTCCTTGTTGTTGAAGGGCGGCTTGGCGTTGTTGAACTCGAACATGGTCGTCCAGGCGGCCGGGGCCCTGAAGAACTCCTTGGAGAGGGTCGGGTCGCCCTGGATGGTGGCCAGGTCCTCGGGGGCGGCGGGGACGATATCCAACTCGCCCTTCTGGTAGGCCTCAAAGGAGACGGCCGAGTCACTGATAAAGTAAAACTCGACGCGGTCGAGCTTGGGCTTGGGACCCCAGTAGTTCGGGTTGGGAACGAAGCTGATGAGCTTGTTCTCTTCCCACTTGTCGATCTTCCAGGGGCCGTTACCGTTGTGCAGGGCGGGGTTGGACCACCAGGCATCGGGATCCTGCTGGACAGACTTGGGATCCGTCGGCCAGCCAACCCAGGTATAGGCGATGTAGGCAAAGTAGCCTGCGGGCTGCTTGAAGGTGAACGTCAGGGTCTGATCGTCGGTGGCCTTGACACCCACCTTGTCGAGAGCGGCCTGGATATCAGCTTCGCTGGCCGTAGTGGGATCCAGAGACCGGGCTTCGACGGCGCCTACGACATCATCGATAAGGCCGTTGTACTCGCCAGCCGTGCGCGGGTCAACCAGGCGCTTGTAGGCGTACTCGAAATCCTTGGCCGTGAGTGGGGTGCCATCGGCACGCTTGAGGCCGGCGCGGAGATGGAAGGTCATCGACTTGCCATCCGCTGAGGTTTCCCACTTTTCTGCGGCGCCCGGGATGAGGTTGTTCTTGGCATCCAGGCGGACGAGGCCCTCATAAATCATCTGGGTGATAGCGATCTCTTGGGCGTAGGATTCCTTCTGCGGATCGAGGGTATCGGGCCAGGTAGTGACCGCGATGCGGACCACCTTGGGCCCGGTGGCTGCGGGCGCTTCGGTCGCAGCAGGCGCTTCAGTCGCGGCAGGGGCCTCAGTCGCGGCGGGCGCCTCGGTCGCTGCCGCCTGAGCTGGCGCCTGCGTTGGGGCAGCCGTCGGCGCTGGGGCGGCGCAGCCGGCGATCATGCCGACCAGCAGCACGATGCTGGTGATGTAGAGCAGGTGCTTTTTCATTCTCTCCTCCGTCAGAAAAGCCGAGCAACGAGTGTACGTACACTGGCTGTGACTTCTCTAGGCACCACCTCCTTTGTTGACGGTTTCCCCTGCCGGATGGTATGACCTGAGCGAGTATCGCATTGTGGTCATGCCAGCGCCCCGGCAATGGCTGAATGGACCGCAGACAGCAGTGGAGCACAAAGGGATGGGAACTGACCCCGTCCAAGGGATAGGGGGGATGTACCGGAGAAAAACACGGGTGGCGCGGTCCCCATGGGTTGCTGCGGCCTGAGGGCGCTGGACAGCGGCTTGACCTTGTATGAGTAGATCTGCTACGGCTTTCGTAGCGTATGCAACACCGGTCAGACCCCAGAATCGCCACTCGAGCAATGGCCAGCAGGAGCGCAGGGATTCTCGACATGGTTCTCCACCCGTTGGGTCCGGTATTCGCCCCAGCCGCCTACGTAGCTCTGACGCCGACGTCGGCGCTTCCGAGGATGGTCGTCGATGAAGGCCCACTGAGCCTGCTCGCTAACTCGACCAACAATTATACATTCTAACCACATCCTGTCGTTTGTCAAATGCCTTAAGGATGAACACTGTTGATACGGGTTGATACACCATGGGCCAGCAGGCGGTCTTGACGGGAAAACCAGAGTTAACGTATAATAGCCCCTATCCTATCCCGTAGTTCCATGCGCAGGAGCGCACTAGAAGGCCAGGCCGGGCGATGCAGAGGGTTGGAAAAGGGGGAGGAAGCGCATGAAGGGACGGCGTCGACTGGGGGCCGTTCTGGCAATCCTCCTTCTGGTCCTGTTGGCGCTGATCGGCACGACGTGCGGTGTGGGAGCCTGGCTCTTTTCCCGGTACAATGGTCGCCTGCCAGGATCAAATGGAACGCCCGAGATCACTGTGCACCACGGGGGCGAGCTGCACCTCTTTGGCCAGCCGCCGGTGACCCTGGATCCGGCTTTGGTAGAGGACTCGTACTCTGCCGCCTATGTGGTGGAGATATTCAGCGGCCTGGTCACTCTGGATCGCAATCTCAATGTTGTGCCGGACCTGGCTGAGCGATGGGATGTCAGCCCCGACGGCCGCACCTACACTTTTTACCTGCGCCCCAATACCACCTTCCAGGATGGCAAGCCTGTCACGGCTGCCGATTTCAAGTACTCACTCGAGCGTGCCTGCTCACCGGCGCTCGCTTCCCCGGCCGCACGTTCGTACCTGGGCGATATCGTGGGCGCCATCGACATGATCGAGGGGCGGGCTTCCTCCATCAGCGGTGTGCGTGTACTGGATGATCATCGCCTGAGCATCACCATCGATGCACCCAAGGCCTATTTCCTGGCCAAGCTGACCTATTCCACTGCCTTTGTAGTGGATCGGACTAATGTGGAGAGCGGCGCCAATTGGACGGAGCACCCCAATGGCACTGGCCCCTTCCGCCTGAGCCAGCATAATGATCAGCAGATCGTGCTCGAGCCCAACACGCACTATTATGGGACAGGTCCAAGCCTCGATCGCGTCACTTTTCTGTTCTCCGGCGGCTCGCCGGTGGATATGTACGAGAACGGCCAACTCGATATCGCGTATGTGGGGCTGGATGATATCGATCGCGTGCAGGACCCGACCAATATGCTCAGCCATGACCTCACCGTGGCGCCGCAACTGGATGTGCAGTATCTGGCCATGAACGTCAATGAGCCGCCTTTTGATGACATCAAAGTGCGGCGGGCTTTTGCGGAGGCCATTGACCGGGAAAAGCTGGCCAAGGTTGTGCTGAAGGATACGGGCGTGGCGGCGACGGGCATTTTACCGCCGGGCATGCCCGGCTATAATACGGCGCTGCAGGGCCTGCCTTTTGATCCGGAACAGGCCCGCAAGCTGCTGCAGGAATCCAGGTACAAAGATGCGGCTCACCTGCCGCAGGTGGTCCTTGACATTGCAGGCGAATCGGACGCGGCGCCGCCCACGATTGAGGCTATCGTGGCGATGTTGCACGATAACCTGGGGGTCAACGTCCGGGTGGAGCAGATGCCCTGGGATCAGTTCCTGACCGCTCTCGACCAACGCCAGTTCACTCTGTTCTCCAGCGGTTGGATCGCCGATTACCCAGACCCGCAGGACTTTATAGATATTCTCTTTGACAGTCAAAGCCACGATAATCAAACGGGCTATCGTAATCCACAGGTGGATCAACTGCTACAGCAGGCACGGGTCGAGCAGAATCGGGATGCCCGCCTTCGCCTCTATCAGCAGGCGGAAGCGATGATCGTGCAGGATGCGCCCTGGATACCCCTCTGGCATAGCCGTGACTATGTGCTGGTCAAACCGTATGTCAAAGGGGCAGTCTTCAGCGCTGCTGTGCGCCCCTGGCTGAAGGATGTGTCGGTAGACCGCTAAGATGTGTCGGGTCTGGCAGGTTTACAGATCCTGCCAGACCTATCCAATGGGACTCGGAGGTTTGCATGGCTGCATTGTTGCAGGTGAAGGGGCTCAAGACGCAGTTCTTCACCCAGGATGGGGTGGTGCATGCCGTCAACGGCATCAGCTATGATGTGGATGAGGGCGAAACCCTGGGTATTGTGGGGGAGAGTGGCTCCGGCAAAAGCGTGGGGGTGCTCTCGATCATGCGTTTGATACCCCAGCCGCCGGGGCGTATTGTGGCAGGCCAGGTTCTGTTTGGGGGCCGCGACTTGCTCCAGGTCGATCAGACGGAGATGCGCCAGGTGCGCGGAAACAAGATCGCGATGATCTTCCAGGACCCGATGACGTCACTGAATCCGGTGCTGACCATCAGTGATCAGGTTGCAGAGGCGCTCAAGCTGCATCTGGGCATGGATAATGCGCAGGCGCGCAAGCGCACGATTGAGCTTCTGGAGATGGTGAACATTCCCCGGGCTGCCGAGCGCATCAACGACTATCCCCATCAGTTCTCAGGCGGCATGCGCCAGCGTGTGATGATTGCTATGGCGCTATCCTGCAACCCACAGCTCTTGATCGCCGATGAGCCGACGACGGCCCTGGATGTAACGATCCAGGCACAGATCACCGATATCGTCAAGCGGCTTCGACAGGAGCTGGGCATGGCGGTGATCTGGATCACGCATGACCTCGGTGTGGTCGCCGGCCTGGCGGATCGGGTGATGGTCATGTATGCGGGCTATATCATGGAATCCGCAGAGGTCAAAGACCTCTATAGCAACCCGCGGCACCCCTATACACTGGGGCTGCTCCACTCGATCCCCCGCCTGGACGCGGCGCGCAAGAGCCGCCTGAATCCCATCGAGGGCACGCCACCCGACCTGGTGGCGCCGCCTCCGGGCTGCCCCTTCGCGCCTCGCTGCTCTTACAAGATCGATCGCTGTGAGGTTGAGAATCCTGCACTGGAGATGGTCGCCCACCGGCACCAGGTAGCTTGCTGGGTGGATGTGACGGCCGGGAGGGAATGACAAAATGCCAGCAGAGAAAATGCTGCTTGAGGTCCAGGGGCTGCGCATGTGGTTTCCGATCACCAAAGGGGCCATTGTCCAGCGCAAGGTGGGCGACATCAAAGCCGTCGATGGGCTCAATTTTGGGGTGCGCAGGGGTGAGACGCTGGGCCTGGTGGGTGAATCGGGATGCGGCAAGTCAACGACGGGGCGCGCTATTCTGCAGCTCTACCAGCCGACAGCCGGCCATGTGATTTTCGACGGGCAGGATCTGACCACACTCAAGGGCGAGGCATTGCGGCAGATGCGACGGCGTATGCAGATGATCTTCCAGGATCCCTATGCCAGCCTGAACCCCCGCATGACAGTGGGCAATATTGTCGGCGAGCCGCTCGAAGTGCACAAGATTTGCAATGCCAAGGAGCGGCGTGAGCGTGTGCAAGAGCTATTAGCTCTGGTGGGGTTGAACCCCTATTTCGCCAACCGCTATCCCCACGAGTTTTCCGGTGGGCAGCGGCAGCGCATCGGCATCGCGCGTGCCCTGGCGGTGCACCCAGACCTGATCGTCTGCGATGAGCCGATCTCCGCCCTCGATGTCTCCATTCAGGCGCAGATTATCAATTTGCTGGAAGAGCTGCAGAGCAAGCTGGGCCTGACTTATCTCTTTATCGCGCATGATCTTTCCGTGGTGCGGCACATTTCGGACCGTGTGGCCGTGATGTACCTGGGAAAGATCGCCGAGCTGACCTCGCGCGATGAGCTGTATGATAACCCCCTCCATCCCTATACCAAGGCGTTGCTCTCTGCTGTACCCATTCCTGACCCGGTTGTGGAGGAAAGGCGGCGGCGCATCATCCTGGAGGGTGACGTGCCCAGCCCGGCAAACCCTCCCTCGGGCTGCCGTTTCCGTACCCGCTGCCCGGTGGCTATGGAGAAATGCGCCGAGGTTGAGCCCGAGTGGAAGGATGTGGGGAAGGAGCACTGGGTCGCCTGCCATCGCGCCTAGAGGCAGCCACGCGCCATCCTGAACAACGAAGGGCCTCGTTCCCGTGCAGGCGGATGTGTCTGTACGGGAACGGGACCCTTCGCGGTGCTCAAGACGACAAGGGCAAACAGGTCGCTCAGGACGATATGGTGCAGCCTGCCTACATTGACTGGCGCATGACGGGGCGGCTATGCTGGCGCCAGAGGTAGGCGATGATGCCGGCGACGGACACGGCTGAGCTGAGGGCAGCGCCGATGATAAAGCCCCGCCGATACCTGGGCGGGCGCTGCAGGATGACTCGCGGCGATGCTTTCTGACGTGCGACGGCGGCCAAGTCCCGAGCCAATTCGATGCGGAATTCCGGGGCTGGGGACACGGGTGCGAGAGCGCCTCGGAGCGCAGTCGCAAGTGCTTCCAGGTTGATGGTGCCTTCTCCATCGAGGGCTGGCCTGGCCGGTTCAGCGAATTGTCCCCTCCAGGTGCTGCTGGCCAATGAGAGGGAAATCCCGGCCCATTTCTTGGCTAACACGCTGCACACTCCTCGTCTGTCAGCTCTCTCGCTGCAGTTCCTCCTGCAGAGCTTGCAGGGTGCGGTGATAGAGCGATTTGATGGCTCCCTCACTGCGCCCCATGATCTGCCCGATTTCAGCATTAGACAGGCCATCGCTGAATTTGAGGATCAGCAACTGCTGCCGGTCGGGGCTCAGGCGGTGAATTGCCCGCCGCAGAGCCTCAGCCTGCTCGGCCGCTTCGGCGTGCTCATGAGGTGTGACCTGGCCAACCAGGGGCGAAATGCTATCGTCCAGAGCAATAGCCTGCCGTCGCGCGCGATCGCGGTGCCAATTGGCCACCAGGTTGTGAGCGATGCGATAGAGCCAGGCTGAGAAAGGCGCCCCTCGGTCTACATAGCGCTCGATATGTGACAGGGCCCGGTAAAAGGTACGCGCCGTCAGGTCCTCTGCATCATGGTGGTTGCCTACCCGGTGGTATATATAATTGTAGATGCGGTCGACGTAGCGCTCGTAGAGCACGCCAAAGGCCAGTGGATCCTCTTGCGCTTGCCTGATGAGACCCTCTTCGTGGGCCCCCTCATCTGCCACTGTCATCCCCAGGGGGTTCCCTTTCGCATTGGGTTCTCGTGTGCTAGAACCCTGAGATACGAGCCAGGTTACGCTTCGATGGGGCATGTTGCGATGCCCAGCACACCCGGGCCCGCATGTACGCCGACTGTCGGGCCGGCATCGCCGACCAGCATATGCCGGCAATCGAAGCGGGCCTGCAGTGCCTGGCTCAGTTGGGCGGCTTCAATGGGGTTGTTGGTATGGGTCACGGCCGCCCACACCGGCCGCCCAGCGCCGACCTTCTCCTCCATAACAGCCAGCATCCTCTCTACCGCTTTGGGCTTGGTGCGCACCTTTTCCATGGGCTCGATGCGACCATTCTCGATGCAGAGGAGCGGTTTTACCTTGAGCAAGGAACCGATCAGGGCTGCCGCGCCGCCAATACGGCCGCCGCGCTGCAGGAACTCTAGCGTATCGACGACAAAGAATAGCCGCATTTGCGAGCGCATCCGCTCGAGCCGAGCCAGGATGGCCTCCATCGTCTGCCCTTCCTGGGCCATCTTGGCGGCCGCCATGGCCAGCAGCCCCTCGCCAACAGAGACGGACAGCGAGTTGAAGATATGGATGGAACGTGTGGGCAACATGTCCCGTGCCGCTTCGGCGGAAGATAATGTACCACTCATCAGGTGAGAGATCAAGACACACAGAACTTCGTCACCGCCGGCAGTGAGTTGATCGAAGACTTGCTGCAATTCGCCGGCTGAAGGCTGTGAAGTGGTGGGAAGCACACGATTGCTCTTGAGGCGCTCATAAAACTCGGTGCTATCCATATTCACCCCGTCAAGGTACGTCTCTTCACCAAAGAGCACCTTCATCGGCACGAGATGGATGCCCAGCTGCTGAGCCAAATCGGGGGCAATGCTGGAAGCGCTATCAGCAACAATTCGGATCATGGCACTTGCTCCTGTTTCCGGGCGATAGATACCCATGACGTTTGCAGGTAATAACACTCTCAGGTATCTACAGGCATGCTTTGTGGCGAGATTTGCCCAGATAGAATGGATATTTAAGGGAAGGTGGCCAAGAAAGTACGCGGTGGCCGCCGCACCTTGGCATGAAAGCGTTTTCAGCTTATCATAGCTGAGTTCATTGGCCTGAATGCCAGGCTGACCGCCGCGCAGCCGGGTAGCGTGCCACAAGGGCTTTGACTCTTGGCAGAGCGGTGCCGGGTCCTTGCCATACTCCTCAACCAGGAGAGCTGGAATGACGCTCATTCTACCGCGCTGCCCATGCGCTGTCAAAGCAGCGTAGCTCTGAACACAGTATGGGGTTCTAGCAATGAAGATTTGCGGCGAGGCTGTCACTCGTCCTTTGTCAAGGGAGGTTCTGTTGGAGCGTTCACGTCACAACTCGGATCGTGTTGTCATCACCGGCCTTGGCACCGTTTGCCCGTTGGGCTTGTCGACGGCAGAGACATGGGAATCTCTGCTGAGTGGCCGCTCGGCGGTGCGAAGCGTGGAGGATTTCTCCACTGAGGGCTTTCCATCTCGCATAGCTGCGCAGGTGCGAGGCTTTGACGCGACGAATTTCCTGGACCGCAAAGAAGTGCGTCGCATGGGGCGCTTTACGCAGTTGGCGATGGGGGCGTTGCACGAAGCGGTGGCCCAATCGGGCCTCAAGCTGGAGGCCGAGGACCCCACGCGTGTGGGGCTGCAGATCGGCACGGCTATCGGCGGAATCGCGGCGATCGAGGAGCAGGCACTGATTCTGCATGCCGAGGGCCCTCGGCGCCTGAATCCGACTATGGCGCCCACGGTGATCGTGAGCGCGGCTTCGTGCTATGTCGCCGTGCTCCTGGGCATCAAAGGGCCGACCAACTCTCCCGCCGCGGCCTGCGCGACTGGCGTGGTAGCCCTGGGTGATTCGCTGCGTTGGCTGCAGCGGGGCGATGTTGACGTGGTGCTGGCTGGTGGCACCGATTCCGCCATCTCGCCCCTGGCCCTGGCTTCTTTTGGGCGCCTGGGGGCCCTTTCCGGGCGGAATGATGATCCGGAGCACGCTTGCCGCCCGTTTGACGTAGATCGGGATGGCACTGTGCTGGGTGAGGGCGCTGCAGTGATGGTGTTGGAGACGGAGGCGCACGCTCGCAAGCGCGGCGCACCGATTCTGGCCGAGCTGGCAGGCTTTGGCTTCACCGAAGATGCTTTCCACATCACCGCGCCCGAGCCGGATGGCAGCGGCGCGGCCCGGGCCATGGCCCTGGCCTTGGCTGATGCCGGCATCGGGCCCGATGAGGTGGATTACATCGTGCCCCATGCTACGGGCACACCGCTGAATGATACTTCGGAAACCCTGGCGATTCAGCGCGTCTTTGGCGAACGGGCTGCGCGTATCCCTCTGAGCTCCAACAAGGGCGGCATGGGCCATACTCTAGGGGCGGCTGGAGCGATCTCGGCAGTGGTCGGGGTGGAATGCATCCAGCAGGGGCTGGTGCCGCCGACGGCGAACCTGATGAGGCCCGACCCCGCCTGCCCATTGGATCATGTGTTTCCTGAAAAGCGTGCGTTGCGAGTGGATACGGTGCTCATTAATGCCTTTGGTTTTGGCGGGCAGAACGGGTGCCTGGTGCTCAAGAGCTGGCGCTGAGCCGGGGTCTGATTGTCCCTGCAAAAATGCTTTGCCCCTGCAGCTGTTTTGTGCTAAACTACCAGTTACGACATCGCCGACAGAGAGGACGAGCATGAACCGCCGTACCCGGTACCTGCTGGTGTGTCTGTTGCTGCTAGGGATGTTGCCACTGGTGGCAGCACGGACTGTGCAGAACGAGCAGCCCGTGATCTCCAGCCCCGAGCCTAATACAACGGTGCGTGGGATTGTGGCGATCAGAGGGACTGCAACCATTGCCAATTTCCAGTTCTACAAAGTTGAGTTTGGTCGCGGCCCCAACCCGACCGAGTGGCATCTCATCGGAGCGACACAGTCTACGCCGGTGATCAACGGTGTTCTGGCGCAGTGGGATACGACTGGGTTGCCGGATGGCGCTTACACTCTGCGCCTGACGGTGGTTAAGAACGACGGGAACTATATGGAATATCCTGTGCAGGGGCTCATCGTGGCTAACAAGCGCCCGACGGAAACGCCGACGAGCGCGACGCCGGAGCCGACGGCGACGCCCTTGCCGAAACTGCCAGGGCCGACGATGACGCTGGTGATTCTGCAGCCCACTGCCGCCCTGGCGCCGCCGACGCCTACACCGACTCCCGAGCGCCCGCTGAGCCGGGGCATCATTCCCAAGTTGCCCCTGGCGGAGTGGCGCGATGCGTTCGTCATGGGCGCCGGTACCATGCTGGCGATCTTTGCCGTGATAGGCATTGTTTTCGCCTTGCGGCGCATCCTGTAGAGACGCGCCGATGGCGCGGGCCGGTTGGCCAAGTGCGCTAATCGGCGGAATGCCGCCCACCGGGCCGTCTCTGCGGTGTGCTTTGTATATGGATCCTGATCTTTGAAGGGGCTAGTCCTTGCGATTAGCCCCTTCTGGTGTTGCATTGATATCGTGCGCAGCTGGGAGGTGCTGGTGTTGACGGGAGGGGAGCGGGCGCTGATTGTGGGGCTGGGGAACCCGGGCCCCGAATACGCCGATACGCGGCATAATGCAGGGTTCCAGTGTGTGACTCGCTTTGTCGAGCGCCATGGCCTGCGCTTTAGCTTTTATCGTTTTCGTGCTTCGCTGGCGGAGGGCGATATCTGCCAGCGGCGCGTGCTGGTGGCCCGGCCTCTTACCTATATGAACGAGAGCGGGCAGGCAGTGCAGCCCTTGTTGCGCCATTATGGGATTGCCCCCGACAGGCTCCTGGTGGTCTATGATGACCTGGACCTGCCGTTAGGCAAGATTCGCCTGCGCGCCCGCGGGTCCAGCGGGGGGCACAAAGGGCTGGATTCGATCATACGCCAGACGGGGACGACCGAGTTTCCCCGGCTGCGGCTGGGGATCGGCCGGCCCCCCTTTGGCGACCCGATCGATTATGTGCTCGAGGACTGGCGCCCCGTCGAGCGACAGATTATGGATGAAACCATGGATCGGGCGTGCGAGGCGATCGACTGCTTCCTGCAGGCGGGTATTGTGGCGGCGATGAACCGGTATAACGGAGATGAACCATGAGATTGACGGGCCTGTTGCCCATATTAGAGGCGCTGCCTGCAATGCAGCGACAGATCGAGAAACTGCAAGAGCGCGCTGGCCTCTCTATCCACAGCTATGCCCTGGGGGCGCCAGAGGCGTCGCGGCCGGCGATTGTGGCCACGCTGGCCCGCCATTGGCCCGGCCCGGTCGTCTGGCTGACTGCCGGGCCGGAGCGAGCGCGGGCGGTAGCCGACGAGCTGGGCGCCTGGACGGGCGAGCCCGAACGCGTCTGTCATTTCCCGCCTCCAGATGCGCTCTTTTATGATCGCACTCCCTGGGAGCCCGAGATTGTCCACCAGCGTATTGCGCTGCTCTCATGGCTGGCAAGTATGGCCCCGAGAGACTCAAGCTCTCAAACAAGTGGGGATTTCCCCCTGGTGGTGGCGCCGGTCTGGGCGCTGATGGTCAAGACTGTGCCGCCCAGCTTGCTGCGCGGGAGCATCCGTGCCCTCAAGGTGGGGCAATTCCGGCCCCCGGCTGATCTGGCGGCGGCATGGCTGCGCTTTGGCTACCAGCCGGTTAGCGTGGTGGAGGAGCCGGGCACCTTTAGCCTGCGCGGCGGCATTGTGGATGTATTCCCCCCCAACCTGGAGCAGCCGGTGCGCATCGAGTATTTCGGTGATGAGATCGATAGCCTGCGCACCTTTGATCCGGCCACTCAACGTTCGGGGGCTAACGTCGAATCGGTAATGGTGATGCCGGCCAGCGAGGCGTTGATGGGCCAGGGGCCGCGGGCGGCAGCGGCGGTGCGGCAGTTGGCCTGGGGAGGATTGCCAGCAGCTACTGTGCAGCGCTTCCAGCGCGATCTGGAGCGCCTGGATGCGGGTGAGGCCTTTAGGGGCATGGAGTTTTACCTGCCTTACCTCTACCCCCAGCCGGCTTCGCTGCTCGACTATCTGGATGAGCGTGCGCTCCTGGTGATGGATGATCTCCTGGCCGTGCAAACGGAGGCGCAGGCGCTGGTTGCGCAGGCCGCCGACTTGAGCGCCAAGCAGGCGATGGATGGTGAGTTGCCCGCTGAATGGCTGCCGCCCTACTTTGAGTGGAGCGATCTGGCCGGGCGCCTGGCACGGATAGCTGGCCTTAGCCTGGGTTACGATGTGGCGCCGGAAGCACTGGCCCTGGGGGAGGAAAGCTTCCAGCCGGGCCTGCGTTACGGTGGGCGCATGTCTCAGGCGCTGGATGATATCCAGCGCCTGCTCAAGGCGGGGGGGCGCGCCGTCATTGTGAGCCGGCAGACCCCGCGCCTGCGCGAGCTGCTGAGCGACCTGCATGCTCAAGTGCGCCCAGTGGAGGAGATTGTGCAGACACCGGCGCCAGGGAGCCTGACGTTGGTGCAGGGCTCACTGGTCGAGGGGTGGTCTTTGCCGGGTGAGCAGATGAGCATCCTCACCGATGCCGAGCTCTACGGTTGGCGGCGCACGCAGCCGCGCCGCCAGCGCCGGGCACGTACAGTATCACCCGAGGCTTTCTTTTCCGACCTGAGCGAGGGCGAGTATGTGGTGCACATGGACCACGGGATCGGCATCTACCGGGGCATGGTGCGCAAGATGGCCGGCGACGTGGAGCGGGAGTACCTGGAGCTGGAGTATGAAGGCGGCGACCGCCTGTTTGTGCCCGTGCAGCAGGTGGACCTGCTCAGCCGTTATATGGGGGCCGAGGGGCATGAGGTGACCCTGCAGCGCCTGGGCACGGCCGATTGGGCGCAGATCAAGGCGCGGACACGCAAAGCGGTGGAAGCCCTGGCGCGGGATACGCTGGAGCTCTATGCGGCGCGTGAGGTGGTGCCGGGGCATGCCTTTGCTCGCGATACCCAGTGGCAGGTCGAACTGGAGGCCTCCTTCCCTTATGAGGAAACACAGGACCAGATGCGCGCCCTGGCTGAGGTCAAGAGCGATATGGAGCGAGCCAAGCCCATGGACCGCCTGATCTGCGGCGACGTGGGCTATGGCAAGACGGAGGTGGCCCTGCGTGCGGCTTTCAAAGCCGTGATGGACGGCCGGCAGGTGGCGGTGCTGGTGCCGACGACCGTATTGGCGCAGCAGCACTTTTATACCTTTGAGGAGCGCATGCGCGCCTTTCCGGTGCGCGTGGACATGCTCAGCCGCTTCCGCACGCGCGAGGAGCAAAAGGCGATCCTGGAGGATCTGCAGGAGGGCAAGGTTGACATTATCATTGGCACGCACCGGCTCATCCAGAAGGACGTCAAGTTCAAGAACCTGGGGCTGGTGATCATCGATGAGGAACAGCGCTTTGGCGTGGGCCACAAGGAGCGGCTCAAACAGCTGCGGCGCGAGGTCGATGTGCTGACCATGACGGCCACGCCCATTCCGCGCACCCTCCATATGGCGTTGACCGGTGTGCGCGACATGAGCACCATCAACACGCCACCGGAGGACCGCCTGCCGGTGCGCACGCAAGTGCTGGAATACGATGACGGCATGATCCGCCAGGCCATCCTGCGCGAGCTGGACCGCGGAGGCCAGGTCTTTTTCGTGCACAACCGGGTGCAGGGCATCTATCAGATCGCCCATCATCTGCAGCAGCTGGTGCCCGAGGCCAGTTTTGTAGTGGGCCACGGGCAGATGGATGAGGGCGACCTGGCACGAGTAATGCTCGACTTTTCGGCCGGGCGCTATGATGTGCTGGTCTGCACGACCATCATCGAGAGCGGGCTCGACATTCCCAACGTCAATACGATCATCATCAATCGCGCGGACCGCTTTGGCCTGGCGCAGCTCTATCAGCTGCGCGGGCGTGTAGGCCGCAGCTCGACGCGCGCCTATGCCTATCTGCTCTACAACAAGCATCAGCAGCTCACTCCAGTGGCGCAAAAGCGCCTGGAGACTCTGCTCGAGGCGAGTGACCTGGGGGCGGGGTTCCAGATTGCTATGCGCGATCTCGAGATCCGCGGCGCGGGTGAGATGCTGGGCCCGGAGCAGCATGGGCATATTGCGGCGGTAGGGTTTGACCTTTACTGCCGCATGCTCGGCCAGGCCGTGCAGCGGCTCAAGGCTGAGATGAGCGGCGGAGCGGCGGCGCCGGCGAACCTGCCGGCGGCCGAGGGTGGCCCGTCGGTCGATCTGCCACTGTCGGCGCACCTGCCCGAGAGCTATGTGACCGATCAGGGCCTGCGCCTGCGGCTGTATCGCCGCCTGGCCGATCTGCGCCAGCCGGAGGAGATCGACACCCTCGCGCAGGAATTGGAGGACCGCTTCGGCCCGCCGCCGGCGCCAGTGCAGAACCTGCTCTACCTGCTGCGGCTCAAGGCGCTGGCTGCCCAGGCGGGGGTCAGCGCCGTGGCTAGCGAGGACCGGCTCGTCGTCCTCCGCTTCCCGGACTTGCTGCCGCCCATGGTCGTGCAGCAGGCCAGGCGGTTCGGCGCCAGGGTCACTATTGGCCGCAACCGGCTCTCCATTGAGCGCGGCGAAAAGTGGAAAGAGCTGCTGCTGGCCGTGCTGATGCTCCTCGCGCAGACGGCGAAAGTGCAGGCCGTGGCGGCATGAAAGGTATCCATCCACGCCCACGTCACCGTGTCGGCAGGCGAGGAGGAAGGGGCGGCCTATGGCGGGCACCTGATCGAGGGCTGCACCGTCTTTTCCCTGGCCGAGATCGCCATCGCCGAGCTGGAAGGCGTGACGATGACCCGCGAGTATGATGAGGCGACGAAGGGGCCGCAGCTCTTTGCCAAATCATCGAGCTTGTAGTGAAGGAGCCCTCCCCTGTCGCTCCCCCACAGGGGGAACGACAGGGGAGGGCTCCCTCACTACAAGCCTACGCCATCGATCCGGGCGCCGCAGTACGCGCAGGCGCCATTCTGCAGGTGCTGCTCCTCAACCGTGAACCCATAGCGGGCGATGACCGTCCGGTTGCACTGGGGGCAGAGGGTGTCCTCGCCCTGCAGGCCAGGCAGGTTGCCGATATAGACATAATGCAGGCCCGCTTCACGGCCGATATCATAGGCGCGGCGCAGGGTGGCGGCGGGGGTCGGCGGCGCGTCGGTCAGACGATAGGTCGGGTGGAAGCGGCTGACGTGCCAGGGGGTGCCCGGCCCCAGCTCGCAGGCAATGAAATGGGCTATGTCGCGCAACTCGCCCGGGTCATCGTTGTGGCCGGGGATGACGAGGGTGGTTACCTCGACCCAGACGCCCTGCTCCTTCATGAGCTTGAGCGAGTCGAGCACGGGCTGCAGGCGCGCACCACAGACCTCCCGGTAGAACTCGTCACGGAAGGCCTTGAGGTCCACGTTGGCGGCATCGAGGTAGGGGTGGTAGGCCTGGAGCATATCGCGGGTCATGTAGCCGTTGGTGACGAACACGTTAGCGATCCCCGCTTCGTGCGCTGGTACTGAGACGTCGTAGGCATACTCGTAGAAGATGGTGGGTTCGGTGTAGGTATAGGCGATGCTGCGGGAGCCGGAGCGGCGAGCGGCCTCGATCACGGCGGAGGGGAGTGTGCGGCGGCCCATAATGCGCCCCTCGTCACGGGGCATCTGCGAGATTTCGGCGTTCTGGCAAAAGGCGCAACGCAGATTGCAGCCCACGGTGGCGATGGACAGGGCACGCGACCCCGGGTGGAAGTGGAACAGGGGCTTTTTTTCGATGGGGTCCACCGCTTGCGAAATCAACTGCCCATAGACCAGGGAATAGAGTGTGCCTTCCCGGTTCTGCCGTACCCCACAGACCCCATGCCCGCCCAGTGCAATGGTGCAGTGGTGGGCGCAGAGCCGACACTGCACCCGATTATCTGAGAGTCTGTCGTAGAGTCTCGCTTCCTCCATGCAACCTCCTCATGGCGGCTGAGTCATTACCGCTTCAGAAGATACCCTGGCACCCGCGCCAGTAACTGGCGGTAGGTGACCTCGCCGTTGAGCATACGAAACATGGCATCGACGACTGCCGGGCTGCGCACGCCGATGCGGAAGCACAGGGGGGTGGCGCCGTAGAAAAGGCGCGCCAGCCACAGCCCCGCTTGCAGGTGGCTGCCGATCTGCTGGTGGACGCGCCGGGTATAAGCGGCGAGGCCCTCCTCGCCGGCCAGGATGGCTTCACTGGCCAGCCGGGCGCTGTGCAGGGCGTGGCGGATGCCCTCGCCGCTCAAGGGATCCATGAGCCCGGCGGCATCGCCCACGAGGAGTATGTGGCCGCGCTGCAGGGGCTCACCGCGGCGGTAGAGCGGCAGACCGTGGCCGCGCGGCCGCCAGCCTGTGGTGGGGAGCCCAAGCTGTTGGGCGGCCTGCTGCAGGCGTGTGCGCAGCCCATCGCCCGTGCCCCGATAGGCGCCGATGCCGAAAGAGACATAATCGCTCTTGGGAAAGACCCACACGTAGCCCTGACGTACCGTGCCGAAGAGAAAGAGAGATGTGTCGGTGTACGGCTCCAAGATCGCCGGCGGCACTGGGATCTCGGCCTCAATGGCCGGCCCGACCTCGCAGCCTTGGCGCAGCCCGACCGAGCGGGCGACTGTGGAAAAGGCGCCGTCGGCAGCAATGACGTGATCGGCGTGATAGCTCTCACCGCGCGCCGTGCGCACAAGGATCCCTGTCGGCCCCAGCTCCACGCCGGTTATCCCTTCGTTGTCATGGATCTCGGCCCGGGCCTGGGTCGTGAGCAAATAGTCGAACTGCTCGCGGCGCACCATAACGATCGGGTCGCCGTGCAACTCGTGGGTTATCTGCTCGCGGCCGAGCTGAAAGCGCACGTGGCTGACCCGGCGCTCGATGGCCTGGGCGCACGCCGCAGGAAGTTGGGCAAAGACGTTCGCGGGCATACCGCCGGCGCAGGGCTTGTAGCGGGGCAGCCGCTGGCGCTCGATCACCAATACCTTACAGCCGGCGCGGCCCAGCAGGTTGGCGGCCATACCGCCGCCCGGACCGGTGCCGGCAATGATCACATCATAGTGTTGAGGCATGCAGTGGTCTCCGCAATCAGGGTTTTTGTGCCTCCAGGGCGCGCTGTTGCACGCGCTGGAACTCTTCATCATACAGGTGGGCGATGTCGCGGTTGTAGATAATCAGCGTGTTCTCGTCATTATCATGATCGGCATTGCTGGTAGGGTTGAATGAGCCCGTGACGACGATCTCATCATCGACGATGAAGACCTTGTGATGCATTGTGTAAGGGTTGCCGTCGAGCAGCACATTGATCCCCGCCTGGCGCAGGGGATTATACTCGGCGTACTGGGTGTCGGAGCCGCGCGTCTCCATGACCCCCGAAACGGCTACCCCGGCCCTGGCGCGATCGATCAGGGTCTGGCCGATTTGATCGTCGGTGAAAGAAAAGGCCAGGAACTCGATCTTGTGTTGCGCCCCAGCCAAGACCGTCTTGATGTGCTCCGACACGTGGTCCTCGGGCGCGAAATAGTTCTCGATGCGGGTGCCTTCGATCGTCAGCACTGGCAAGGGCGTGTCAGATGGGCGCTTGGGGCCGAACTGGTGCTGCTCAAACATCTCTTTGAATTTCGTCTCATAGTTGCGCGCCAGGTCCGCGGAGTGGATCAAGATCGCATTGTTGTTGTTGCGGTAGGTGCAATCGACCGTCAGGTTCCAGGACCCGGTCCAGACCCACTGACCGTCGACGATCACATACTTGTTGTGCATCAGGCCGCCGCGCCGGTCGTCTACGACTGGCACGCCCCCGGCCTTGAGCTGCTGTATGGCCTTTTCCTTGACGTAATCGGTTTCAGTGACCAGGCGCACTGCCACGCCGCGCTGCTTGGCGGCGAGCAAAGCCTGGGCCACCGTGTCGAGGTCTACCTGGTAGGCGGCCACATCGATGGTGTGCTGCGCCTGGCCGATGAGCTGTACCAGGTAGCCGTCGATGCCGTCGTGGTGATCGGCCGCTTTGTCGGGGTATTTGGGCGTGGTAAAGTAGACCTGATACCAATCAGCGGGGCCGGTTGTGGGGGGCTGGGTGGCGGCAGATGCTGTGGTGGCTGTGGGCGCCTGCTCTGTGGGGTGGGCAACCCTTGGCGTGGGGCTGAGGGCGGCCGTGGGCTGCGGCGTGCCCGAGGCCTGCAGTCCGACCGATTCCAGAACTGCGGCGCGGAGGTCCGCCAGACCTGGCTGTGCCCACAGGTTGTGTGGCACATCGAGCGCCATGGCGCCGATAATGACGATGGCCGCCAGCACAATCAGCAGCGAGAGCGGGCTGCGGGTGAGCGAGCGACTCGATGAGGTGGTGCGAGCTCGTTTCCTGGCCATCGGGCAGTCTCCTTATGAGTGGCAAGGGGCCCCAACAATTTGCCGTGCCCTGGGGGCACAACGCACGATGGAAATGGCCTTCGGCTTCCGGGCACCATGCTCCGCATGTGGCCGGAACAGGCCTTTTGTAGGGTCATGATATATCCCGGATTTAACAATTGAAGATAGAGAAACAGCAAGCCTCGCTCCGTGTTCTGAATGTACCAACACCAGAAAGGAAGCGAGGGCTTGCTGCATGGGTAAGGATACACGCATT
>DAOTVS010000328.1:0-6079 GCA_034436375.1 Anaerolineae bacterium
TAGGGTGGATGTTGGCGTCTGCGGCGCCGCCTATGGGGCGGCGCCGCAGACGCCAACATCCACCCTACACACCCTAAAGGAGGACGCCGGATGGCAGCGAAGCATAAAGCCCGGCCTTTCCCTGCTACCAGCCGGGCTCTCAGAAGAGCAAGTGGTTGCGCGAGCGCCAGGCCTTACGCCGGGGACTGCCCCGTGACCTGCACCACCAGGTCGCGCAGATAGGTATAGGCCTCGGCGCAGTAGCGGGGCAGGTTTTCGGGGTCGACTACTTCCAGCTCAACGGCCAGCGCGCCGTGATAGTCGATCGCGTGCAGCGCCTCAATCAGCCCACGCAGGTCGATCTCCCCCTGACCGATGGGCACCGATTGCGCGCCGATGTGGTCTTTGAGGTGCACGTTGTAGATGCGGCCGGCGTAATCGTGAATGAGCGACCGCCAATCCACGCCGGCGGCATGGAAATGGCCGCAATCGACCGTGATGCCCACCTGCGGGGAGTCGATCCGGCTCAGGATCTCGTCATAGTCCGCCCGGCTCTCAATCTGCGAGCGGTAGTGCGGCTCGAGGGCGAGGCGCACCGGGTGGCCCTCGATCAGCGGCAGGAGCGCCCGGATGCCGGCGATGGTGGCCTGCAGCCCCCCGGCCTGCCGCTTGCCACCGGTGAGGACGACCAGCGGGCTCCCCAACTGCTGCGCCGTGTCGAAGAGGAGGGCAATGGCCGGGGCAGCGGCTACCGCGGCCTGCTCCGAATCGGTGGGAAACGGGGGGCCGTACACCTCGGTGCAGCCCAGCAAGCCGGCCTCCGCCGCCAGCCGATTGACGAGGCCGGTGTTGAGCCAGCGGACGATGCCCAGGGTCCACGTGGTGGGGCCAGCCAGCCCCCAATAGCGATAGCCCCCTGCCGGCGCGTGCCGGAAGCACTCCAGGATCTCGTCTTTCCCGGGGGCGCGGGTGGCGCAGGTCGTGCACGAGAGGGTAAAGTGACTCATACCAATCATCTCCCGCAAATCCTCATGCCCAACTGGGCACAATGTATCCCGAAGCGGCTCTCAACCCAAAGCGCGGAGGAGACGGTATGGAACCGCAGATGAACGCAGAGCAACGCTGATCGTCTGAAAGACTCAAGTCTCGGAGACTTGGTCCGGCGTCAGATCTGCGTTTATCTGCGGTTCCATACCGTCCTTCGTGTCTCTCGAGCCCGGCAGAATCAGGCAGAGAGGGGCGGCACGGCGGGCAGCTCGCGCCGCATGCGCTCGTTCATGTCGGCGCAGCGGGCCGCATCCAACGGCAGATCCACCCGGGTGTGATCCATAGCGCTGATGCAGAGCCCCTCCAGGATCTCATAGCCGTGGTAGCTGATCTCCACGTTGCAGGGGTGCACCCGGCTGTCGTCATCCAGCCAATCCGCCAGGTCACGCAGGTAGAGCGGCTGCAGGCGCTCCCGCTCCTGCACGCCCCAGGGGTCGCCCTGCCCCTCCAGCACCTCGCCCCGCGACGAGCGGGTAAAGGCGCCCCAGCGCCCATCGGTATCGGCCCAGGCATAGCCGTGGGTGCCATAGACCGTCAGCCGGTTGTCCACCCAAAAGTGGTCACGGTCCATGTGCGCGGGGCTGAGGTAGCCGCACTCGATCGTGGCGCGTACGCCGTTCTCCAGCAGCATCTCGCCCAGGATATAGTCGCAGGAGGGGTGCGAGTCGGAGAGCTTGTCGCGGCCGTGGGCGTGGCCCACCACCCAGCGGGCATGGTGCCCGCCGTTGATCCAGAGGATGTAATCCATAAAGTGGGTGCCCAGCTGCGACAACCAGGCCTGGCACGTCGCCCGGATCGTCAGCACCTGCCCGACCTCGCCCGCCTCGACCAGCGCCTTGAGCTTCTGCATGGACGTCAGGTACTTTTGCTGGTGGCTGACGGTCGCCTTGACCCCATGCTCCCGGCAGAGGTCGGTGATCGCTTTCGCCTCCTGGAGCGAGGTGGCCATGGGCTTTTCGAATGCGATGGCCCGCACGCCATAGCGCACCCCCAGTTCGACCATCGGCAGCCGCAGGTGGGGCTGGGTGACGAAGCAGAACACATCGGGCCGGGTGGCAGCGAGCATGGCCTCAGCATCCTTGAAACCCGCGGCGACGCCGTAATCCCGCAGGCCCTGCTGCAGGCGGGCCTCATCCAGGTCGCACAGCGCCACCAGATCGAAACGATCCGGGTCGCGCACAAACCCGGCGGCGTGGATGCGGCCACGATTCCCCAGCCCGACCTGGGCTACTCGATACTTGTGCATGAAGCAGTCCTTTCTCCACGTTACACTCTACTGCACAATGGACAGGAGCGTCTCTCTGACATAGCGTCCATTGGCCAGCGTCACCACATCGGGCTCCGCCTCGGCCTGCGCCGACTCTTCTTCCACCATGATCCAGCCATCATACGCGCTGTCACGCAGGTAGGAAACCAGGCCCGGGAAATCGATCATACCCTGCCCCATGGCCGCCCACTGGCCGCTCGCGGCCAGGTCTTTGAAATGCACGTGCCGGATCCAGGGGCGGCATGCCTGGAACACCTGGAGCGCATCCATGCCGCCCTTGGCAATATGCCCGGCATCGGGCGCCAGTCCCACCAGGTCCGCGTCGAGGCCCGCCAGCAGCGCCTGATAATCCTCCCACGTGCGGAAGATCGAGCCGGGGGGCGAGTTGGGGTGAAAGGCCGTCACGATGCCCCGCTCGCGGGCGCGCCGGCCGATGGCATGGAAACAGGCGAGGGCGTTCTGCTGCCGCCGCTGCAAGTCCGCCCGATCCTGACCCGGCAGTTGCGCCAGGACGAGCATCGTGCCCGGGAAATGCGCCAGGTAGGCGAACAGGCGGTCGGCCTCGCGCCGCTCCTCCGGCGTCTCCTCCGGCCCGGCCCAGGGCAGGGCCAGAGTCAGCGCCGCCGGCTCGATCCCCCGGCTCTGCAGCTCGTTCGCCAGGAGCGCAGCGTCATCATAGTAGCGCCCGAGCATGCAGACCTCGGTCTCGAACCCCGTCAGGCCCGCCGCCTGCACGGTGCTCAGTATGTGGTCCAGCCGGCCCACGTAGCGGCCCGACATCTGCCAGGTGTAGGCCTGGCAGCCGAAGCGGATGCCCATCTCACTCGACCTCCTTCATGAGCCGGTGCACGAACGGCACGGCCGCGCGTCCGGCCGCTTCGGCGTCGGCGTTGAAGCACAGGTCCACGCACCACCAGGGCATGTCGGCGACAGCCGGCCGGATGGCGGCGAGCACTGCCCCGAAATCGACCCGGCCCGTGCCAAAGGGGGCGTGGGTGCTCGTCTCTTCATCATGCAGGGTGCCGTCGGAGTCGATCAGGTGCAGGTGGCCGATCCAGGGCAGGAGCCGCTGGCCGTACTCGGCTACCCCGCCGGGCAGGGTTTCCTTCTCGCCCGTGTGGCGCGCCCCCACGACCGCGCCCATGTAGGCATGGCTGGTGTCGAAGAGCAGGCGGAAATTGGGGCGCCCCACCGCCTCGACCAGCCGCAGCACTTCGCTGGGCTTGTTCAGCCAAAAGCCGGGCTCGAACTCCCACACCACCTTCACCCCCACGGCCTCCGCTTCGCGGGCTGCCGCCTGCCAGGTGGCGGCCAGGCGGGCAAAGCGCCGCTCATACTCCGGCGCCGGCAAAGGATGCGGCGGCGAGGCGGTATCCACGCGCAGAGTATCGATGCCGCAGCGCGCACAGAAATCCAGCGCCTTGCGCCAGGCGCCCAGGTAGACGGCCGCCTCCACCTCGGCCGGGGGCGTTCCGGCAAAGCTGGGGGCATAGCCGGAGACGCCGAGGCCCAAGTCGGCGATCTCCGCCATCAACGCGCGGCATTTGGCCGGCGTATCATAATCGTCGGGATGGGGATGGGGGCGGAAGCCGTTCAGTTCCACCCCGTCATAGCCCGCCTCGGCCGCATAGGCCAGTACGCGCGGCAGGGGCCAGGGCGCGGCCGCAAACGGGCCAAAGCTAAAAGCCCAGGTGCCAATAGCCAGCTTGGGCATGAGATTTACCTCCTGTACCTGGTGAACTCTACTCGGAAGCTACCGGGCTACATGCTCCGCTCCTGGCCGGTCTCAATCCGGATGGCAGGTCATTGCACGCCCTGCATAAAGGCCAGGGTGCGGGCGTTGAATTGCTCCACGGCCTCCCAGTGATGCGCGTGGCCACAGCCAGGCAGGATGAACAACTCCGAGCCGGCGATGCGGCGGTGAATCTCCTCCGCATAGTGGAGCGGAGTAAAGATATCCTGGTCGCCCACGGTAATCAGCGTGGGCACGCGGATCTGCCCCAGCCGGTCGAGGGTATCGTGGGTGATGCAGGCGTCGCACTGGGCGGCAAAAGCGTGCAGGGGCATGGGGTAGGGGTTGGCGATGCCCAGCGCCTCGCGCCGCAGCAGATCGTCCATGTGCTGAGCATGGTACTGGGGGGTAAAGATCCAGAGCTGCAGCAGGCGGGTCCAGGCCACCGGGTCCGCCGTCTGGATGATCGCCTTGAACGCCTCAAAGATGCGCACGGTGTAGGCGTCGCAGCGGGGCCAGGCGCTGATGAGGGTCAGGCTGCGCACCCGCGTGGGCGCGGCGAGGGCCATCTCCTGGGCGATGCAGCTGCCCATGGAGATGCCCGAGACGTGCGCCCGCCGGATGCCCAGGGCATCCATGAGCCCCAGGGCATCCGCCGCCATCATTTTGGTCGTATAGGGCCCCTCCGGCTTGCTGGAGCGGCCGGCGCCGCGGTTATCGAGCAGGAGGCAGCGGAAGTGCGGCTCATAAGCGCGCACGTGCTCCTCCCACAGCGACCCATCGGCGCCCAGGCCCATAATCAGAATCAGCGGCTCACCCTTGCCCCGCTCTTCATAGTAGAGCTCGATCCCGTTCGCTTTGACCTGGGGCATGCTAATAACCTCCTGTGTTGCCAAAACGCGTGCTGCGGTTCGAGACGCCGTACCTGTCTACCAATTGCTGACAATAGTAGAGGAAATCGGGGTAGCGGACCGTGCTGAACACCCAGTGATCCAGCGATGGGATGTATCCCCCACGCCGCCGCATTGGCGCCACCACCCGCTCCAGCTCCTCGTCGATGGCCTGGCGCACATCAGTCGAGCGGAAGCGGCCCACCTGCGCGGGGTCGGCCGGCTCGAACATGTGCTTGTAGATGCCGCCCATCAGCACGAGGTCAGGGTAGCGGCGGGCGATCGCGAGCATGTCGACCGAGTTGACCTCCCACGGCAGGATACAATCCACGCCCCCCTCGATCCATAGCCCCACCAGCGGCGTCGGGTCGCCATCCGTATCCATGACGATCCAGGGCACCCCCATGTCACAGAGGAAGGATTTCCACGCCCGGTACCAGGGCAGATAGAACTCGCGAAACACCGGCGGCGAGATCATGGGCCCCGAGCTACCGCAGCAATCCTCCCAGACGTAGCAGAGGTCCGGGCCGCAGGCCTCGATCACGCGCGCCCCGGCCTCCATGCTGACCTGCAGGTGGTCCGCCAGCATGAGGCGGGTCCACTCCGGGTCATCATAGGGCACGGTGATCGCCTTCTCGACGCCCAGCAACTCGCGCAGGAAGGCAAAAGGGCCATGCACCCAGAGCGAGACCAGGTGATCCTGCTGGCCGCGCAACACCGCTCCCGTCTCAGCCAGTTCGTCCCATGGCGCGCGAGCTTCCGTTTGGCCGAGCAGGCGGTCGCGCAGACCGTCATAGTCCGCGCGCTCCCGGATCGCAAAAGCGATCTCGTGGGGCAGCGAAGCGCCGCCGTCGGTGCGCGTCTCCACCGTGTTGCCCAGGCGGTTGCGCACGATCCGGCGCCCATCCCGCTCCTCGAGCACCTCTTCCTCGAACGCAGGACTATAATACTGCTCAAATGCACAGTACGCAAATTTGGCAACGTTGCAGTGGTCAAAGAGATCGGGCTTCGGGCTGAGGCCCAAGAAGGGAGGCTGCACGATTGCCTCTGGCAGCCCCTGCGCCCGCCAGTCCGCGACCTCAGGGAAAAAGCCCTGGATGACGTGCAGCAGACGATCGCCGTTTTCGCGACGCATGGTGGCGTGGAAGAGATCGCGGTTGGTCA
>DAOTVS010000329.1:0-19651 GCA_034436375.1 Anaerolineae bacterium
AGGCGGGTAGCCCACAAGCAAACGAGGCCATGTCCACGGCGTGGTTTCGTGAACAGGGCCTCGTCAGCCTAACCGAGAGATACGCGGCGTTGCATCAATAGAAGAAACCGCCGGATACGCTGAGTACATCCGGTGGTGTGGGAGGACGGGGGCCGTGAGGCCCCCTCCTACCCGATTGGCACGAGTGTTCTGCGAGCTACAACCCGATCTGTCTGCTGAGCACTGCCTGCCTATCTTCTGACAACCACCACCATTGTCAGATCATCCGCCTGGGGTGCGCCGCGCACAAAGCGGCGCACCGCCCGGCCGATGGCATCCATCAGCCCATTGGCGTCGCCGGCCGTGGCTGAGCGCAGCGCCGCCTGCAGGCCCTCCTCGCCGAACTCGCGCTCCTCCGGGTCGAAGGACTCGGTCACCCCATCGGTATAGAGCGCCAGCGCATCGCCGGGCTCGAGGCGCACCTGTAGCTCCTGAAAGGCCGGACGCTCGATGACCCCCAGGGCGATGCCACGGCAGACGAGCCGCTCCAGCCGCCCATCGCGCCGGCGCAGGTACGCCGGGTTGTGCCCGGCCGAGGCCAGCGCCAGCTCACCCGTCTGCGTGTCGAGGATGCCGTAGAACAGGGTGACGAACATGCCCGAGCGACTGTCGGCGCGCAGGAGGTCGTTGACGCGGCCCAGGGTGTCGGCCGGCGAGCGGCCCTCGAGGGCGATGGCGCGCATGACGTTGCGCGAGAGGGCCATAAAGAGCGCTGCCGGCACCCCCTTGTCGGAAACATCGGCGATGACCAGGCCCAGCCGCTGTGCGGCGAGGGGAAAAAAGTCATAGAAATCGCCGCTGACCTCACGCGCCGGCTGCGAAAGGGCCGCAATGGACCAGCCTGGAATCTGGGGGCAACTCTCTGGCAGGAAGGTCGCCTGGATGCGGCGGGCGACCCGCAGCTCCTGGGCCATGCGTTCGCGCTCCAGCGACTCGCGGTACAGCCGCACATTTTCAATGGCGATGCCCGCCTGGTTGGTCAGGCCGGAAAGCAGCGCGATGCGGCGCTGGGAAAAGTGGTGCGGCTGCCCCACATAGTCGACGACCATGATGCCCTGCACCTCGTCCTGAGAGCGCAGCGGCAGCCCCAGGGCCGAGCGGATGCTGAATGCCTCTGCCAGGGCGGGCGGCACCAGTTCATACAGATCGGCCCCCTCCGCCGCCAGGGGCGCCCCCGCCTCGCGCACCCGATCGAGCAGCGGAAAATCTCCCACCGAGAGGCTCAAGCCTGCCATACGCTTGCGTAATGGCTCGCTGAGCCCATAGGCGTGTGAGGGCACATAACGGCGCCGCTCCCCATCCCACAGGAAGATGCAGGAGCGGTCCACCCCCGTCAGCATGGCGGTCAGCCGCACCACACCGGCCAGGATCTCGTCCAGGTCTTTGGTGCGCCCGGCCAGCTCCGCCACCTGCAGCAGGGCGGTAGAGACCCAGGCCTCCTCACGCTGGGCAATGTAGAGGTGCGCGTTCTGGATGGCCATGGCCGCCTGGTTGGCAATGCCGCCGAGGACGGCGCGGCGGCCGCCGCTCAGGGGCTGGGGTTCCCGGTAGCCCGTCGCCAAGGCGCCGATGGTCTCGCCGCCTGCCCGCAGCGGGATGGCCACCCCGGCAGCCAGCCCCAGCGCCGCCTGCGCCTCGCGCCCGGCCTCGGTTTCCGCTGTCAGGTCCAGCGGAGCGCTGCCAGCTTCCAGGGCCTCAGCCAGGTTGGGCGCCACCTCGCGCAGCGGGCGCCCGAGCAGGTGCTCGCGCGAGGGGTTGCCCAGGCCATGAGCGCGCAGGACGCAAAGCTCGCCCGTATCCTCATCGCGCAGAAAGATGAAGGAGCGGTCGGCGCCCACCAGCAGGGGCACCAGGCGATTGGCCGCATCCAGCACTTCATCGAGGCCGGTCAGGTTGGCCAGGCTCTCTGCCACCTGCAGCAGCGCCGTCGAGACCCAGGTCTGCTCCTGCTGGGCGGCGTAGATGCGGTTATCTTCGATGGCAATGGCCACCTGGTCGGCCAGCGTCTGCAGCACATAGATATCTTCGCTGCCGAACGTATCGGGGCGGTCGCTCTGCACGTCGAGGATGCCCACCAGGCGCTCATCCACTTTGAGCGGCACTACGGCCTCTGAGCGGGTAGCTTCCAACCCCTCAATCAGCCGGTAGCGGGGCTCGCCATGCACCTCGTTGATCACGATGGCTTCGCCCGTCTGCCCGACCCAACCGATCAGCCCCTGCCCCGGGGCCACCCGCACCCCCTGTTCGTTGAGCAGGGGGCTGGTGCTGGCCTGGAAGCGGATCTCTTGCGAGGCCGGATCGATGGTAAAGATCTGCACGTGATAGTAGCCAAAGGCCTCACGGATCAGGGTAACGACCCGGGAAAAGAGCTGGTCCATGCCCAAAATCGCCACAACCTGCCGGCTCACCTCGCCCACGGTCGCGACCTGGCGCGCGCGCCGCTGGGCTGCCTGGTAGCTGCGCGCATTTTGGATGGCCATGGCCGTCTGGTTGGCAAAGGTGGCGACGGTGCGCAGATCATCGCTGCTGAAGGCATTGGGCCGGCCGCTCTCCACGGTCAGCAGCCCAATCATCTCCTCCGCCGCCTGCAGGGGCACCCAGAGGGCGGCGCGGAAGCGGTGGTCGCCGGCTGACGGGGCAAAGGGCAACGAGTCGCGCTCGGCGTCGCGCACCAGGAGGGGAGCCGGGCCCTTCTTCACCCACTCGATGAGCTGCGGGTGCGGGGCAGAGGCGCCCCCGGTGGCAATGGCCGGCTCGATATGCTGGCGGCGGGCGTCAAAGAGGCCCAGCCAGAAGCGTTGCGGCCCGAGCACTGCGGTTGTGTGCGCCTGCAGCAACTGGCAGAGCGCCTGCACGTCGAGCTTGCTGGCCAGGAGGGCCCGGCTAAAGGCGTTGAGCGTGGTCAGGTCGGCCACACGCTCACGGGCGTGGTTGAGGGTCATGTTCAGGCGGCGCAGCAGCTCGCCGACGGCCAGCAGAAAGAGGCCCAGCAGGCCAAGAGCCAGAGGATCCAATATGCGGTAGGCGATAGCCAACACGGCCGCCAGGGGCAGCGGCAGGAGCTCGACGGCCAGGGAGTAGACCTGGATCGCGCGCAGAAAGCGCTCCAGACCGGCGCTCCCCTCTGCCAGTGCAATGCGCAGGCTCCAGCCCAGGTGATCGCCGAGGAACCAGGTGAGGCACAGGGCCAGGAGCGGCGGCAGATCATGCCATTGCAGGGTGGTTGGAGCCCAGCGCCCGCCGAGCAGACCATAGACCTGCCCGGCGGCCAGCAACACCAGGGCGTTTAGGCCGCCGCTGAAGAGGGCCAGCCGCAGCCGTCTGCCGCCCGAAAAGCTGGACGGGCTGGCCTCATGATCCGGGTGATGGTCGGGCGAAGGGTTTGCCTGGCTTGGCGCGGGGCGCAGGCGTATCGCCATGAAAATGAGCCCGCCCAGGGTCGCCACCCAGGCCCCACCCGAGGGGCCCATCACCAGCAGGGCGGCGAGCACGGCCACGCCTGCCAGGCTGTGGGTGACCAGATGCGCGACCCGGAATCCCTCGACCTTGAGCCCTATGGCCAGGATGAGGAAAAAGAGCGCCGGGGCCACCTCCAACCGCTGCTGCGTGGCCATGGTCGAGGCGATGAGAATGCCCCAACCAACCAGGCCGATGCCCGCCTCATAGGCCAGGGTGGCCCCTGGTCGGGTTGGTGCAGACGCCGGCGAGAGAGTCAGTCGCTTGCCCATGTGTGAGCCGACCCACCAGGCGGCGCCGCAAAGGATGATACTGCCTGCTGGCAAGAATCCCACAGCTCGAAAACCTGGTCGAACCCCGCCAGTGCGAAAATCTGCCGCACCCTTGGCGCCAATGCGCAGAGCTTGAGGTCGCCCTTCTGCTCGCGCGCCTGCCGGGCCCCCACCAACAGGGCGCGCAGACAACTGCTCGAGACATAGGTCACTGCGGCCAGGTCGACGACCAGCCGAGTCTGCCCCCCGGCGAGGGCCTGCCGCAGCAGTTCCTCCAGGCGCGGTGAGATGGCGGCGTCAATGCGTCCCTCTGCTGCGATGACCAGGACCCCATGGCGTTCGATCTGCCTGAGCTCGCTCATCAATGCCTCCTCTTGTACAGGCGGAGCTCGTTGCCCTCGGGGCCACACCGAAAGACGAGGCGGTCGGTCAGCTTGCGCATAAAGTAGATGCCCAGGCCTCCGACCTGGCGTTCTTCCAGGCTGCATGTTGTATCGGGCTGAGGCGCCTCGTTAGGGTCAAAGGGGCGGCCCCGGTCGCGCAGAATCACGACCAGATCATCGCCCTCGATCTCGCAGCGGATGAGGATCTCGCCCGCTACGCCCGGTCCATAGGCATGCTGGATGATGTTGGTGCAGGCTTCATCGACCGCCATCTGCAGCTCGAATGCCCGCTGCTCATCGAGCCCCAGCGCGGCGGCGGCAGCCGTCACAAACTCGGCGATCTGCTCCAGGTTGGCCGGGTCGCTCGCGACCGCCAGTTCCAGGGGTTGCGCCATGTCGTGTCCCTTGCGGGCTATCAGCTATCGGTTGTCGGCTCTGGCCTCCATTCACGCGACACTTGATGGTTGCGGGGGCCGCTATCGGCAGAGTTGGGCCAGCAAGCATCATCGCCGATGGAATAAGCTGATAGCTGATAGCCGATAGCTAGAAACTACCTACCGCATCAACCGTCGTATCATAGCCTGCAAAGAGGACATCGAGCCCCGCCAGGCTCAGCACACCCTGGATGCGCTCGGGCACATTGGCCAGGCGCACGTCGCCACGGTTCCAGCGGCGCGACTCTTTCAGCGCGGCCACCAGCACGCGCAGGCCCGCGCTGGAAAGGTATTCCAGCCCCGTCATGTCGACGACGATGTGGAAACGCCCCTGGTTCAGGATTCCCTGCAGCGCGTCTTCCAGGCGCGGGGCGCTGGCGCTATCGACACGTCCGCTGACCTCGACGACATCTACGCGTTTGAGCTGGCGAGTCTTGACTTCCATAGGGCCTCCTCTGCCTCCAGGCAGAAAACTGTGAACCATAAACCGTAATGCGTGATCCGTAATGCACGGATTACGCATCACGCACTTTCCGTGCGCCTTCCGCCGCACCTTCGACCAGCTTGGCCGTGACGATGCCCAGACCGATGATGAGCCAGAAGAGCGTCAGCATGTGCGAGAAACTGAAGAGCGTATGATCGAACACGCCGCCGGCCAGCCCCGCCGTGATCGACACCGCCGGCCCGATGATCCAGGGGGCCAGGGTGGGGTCGGCGCGGCCATGGCGCCAGGCGATCCAGGTGATGATGTAGAAGAGCGCCAGGGTGACCAGGTATGCGGCCAGGCCGATGACGCCCGTCTCTTCCGTAATCATCAGGTAGAGGTTCGATACGCCCACGTAGAGGTCAATATCGGGCGCATCTACAAAGCCGACCCCCAGCCAGGGGTAACGCTGGATGAGTATGAGTGCATCCTTGTACTCTCCAAAGCGCATCTGCGTGGCCCGGTCCTGCCCCTGCACGCCCTGCTCAAAGTGAGCCACATAGGCCTGTGTTTGGGGTAAGAGCAGGAGCAGCAGCGCCACCAGCGCAAGGGCCAGGAGCGCCTTGCGATAGCGCCCGATCAGCGACAGGATGGCAATGACTCCCACTGCCAGGCCCGCCAGCGATCCGCGTGAATAGGTCAGGAAGAGACACACCCCCGCCGAGGCGGCGGCTGCCAGCAGCCAGAGGCGCGGTATGAATGGCCGCCTCTCAAAGAGGTGCGGCGTTGCCAACCCGAGGGTCAACGCCATGAGGGCGCCCAGGACGTTAGGGTCTACCGAGGTCGAGATGGCCCGCTGCGGCAGGCTCGGATCATCCTCGATATAGCGCAGTACGTCGGGCCCAGACGGGTAGCGAAAGATGCCCAGCGCCGAAAGCAGGCGGGTGCTCGTGGCGGGCGGCAGAAAGTAGAGCACAATGCCGATTGCCCCAGCCAACGCGCCGCCCAGGATCAGCCAGGTCGTCAGCTGCTGCACCTGGCGGCGTGTGCGCACCAGGTTCAGCACGGCAAAGAAAATCATAATGCCCAGGGGAATCTCGGCGAACTGGCGGAGTGCGGTAGCTGTCAATTGGGCATGGCCCAGGCCTGCGGCAAAGGCGCCCACCGTCGCCAGCGCGAAAATGGCCACAAAGGCCGAAATAGGCGAGGAAACCCAGCGCCCCTGCCGCCCGGTGGCGATCCGCGCTGCCCACACCAGGAACAGCATCCCCAGGGCCAGGTTCAGAAAGGTCGGCGAAAAGCCCACATTCAGCGGCAGAGTGCCAAAGGGCAGCAGATAGATGACCGCCACCGTGACCATGAGCGTGAAATCGGGGCTGCGCAGCATCAAAAGCGCCGCCGCCACGCCCACAACCAGCGCAGCCGCATAAAGCGGCGTCGCGAACGCCACCAGGGCCCCGGCCAGGGCGCCGGCAACCAGGCAAATGGCCAGCGTTACCAACAGAGACCCGATATCGCGACGCGCCAATACACGCTGCAGGACCAAAACGAGCGGCAAACCATTCACTCCTATTGTGAGGGGCAATACGCTGCCGGAAACACGCCCCGTGTCACGAAAGTGTAGCACAGGGCAGAGGGGTTGACAAATGTGTAGGGGCAGGCCTCAGGCCTGCCCCTATACACCGTCCCACCGCAGGCGCCTAACGAGTAGGGGCGGTTTTCTCTTCCATCACCCGCACGGCCGCGATTGCCGCCGGGTTGATGATGTTCATGCTGCCGGGCGGCGCCTCCGCCACATCATACACTATCACGGGCCGGGTGCCTGTCATCGCTTCTGAGATCTGCGTCGACACCTGCCCCGGCTTGCCCTGGATCACCCCGTTGACCTCGTCCCCCGATACGAGGATGAATTGTACCTGAGCCATCTCGCCTCCTGCACAAGCCAAGGTCCTCACGGGCGGCGCTCGCTTTCCGCCGTACCCCGCTGCCCGTCCACTGGCCTTCTGTTTCCCTCCCCGCAAAGAGTGTGCCACGGCTTATAGTCAACGACACTTGACGTTTCGCCGCCATTGAGGTATTCTAATGCACGGTACGGGGGTGGTTGAGTCCTGGTGGGCTCCGCGGTCTTCAAAACCGTCTGAGGGGCGCTGCTGAGGCGTCCCTGGTGGGTTCGACTCCCATCCACTCCCGCCTTTTCGACCCTCGTTGGTGGACCCCTGACTGTGCCCCGGGTTGAGGTTCGGTTTTTCTGGGCGCTCCTTGACTTTTTCCGCGAAGGGTAGTACATTTGTTCTAATGACATCAGGCGCCTGCCGGGTCATTCTTTGCAGGCGTGTTGCATAGACGACGGAGGACGAAACGTGGAGTCAAGCCCGCCCCGGACGCACATTTTTTGGCGAGAGGATATCCGGAACGTTCTCAAGGCGATTGACCAGGCGAATGTCGCGTTGACGGCGCACCTTCCGGTGGCCCAGGTCGCCATCTACCGCGCGGGTTTTAGTGCGGCCTTGCAGGCGGTAGCGACCAGTTTTGATGTGAGCCTGGACACTCCGCCGCCGCGTTCCTCTATCGAGTTGTTGCCGCCCGATGCGCCCCGCTGCTCTGTACCGGGGGAATAGCGGCGCCTGCGCAGGGGATAGTGCGACAGGCCATTAGTGTGTGCTGATACGAATATCTCTGGCGATCTGTTCCAGAGTGCGGCGCCATGCCTCCCATTGCAGGGCGTCTGTAGGCATTTCGTTGGGCGACAGGGCCTCTTTGTAGGCGGTCGCCAGGGTATCCAGCGCCTTGGCCCACGCTTCGGCGCGCGCTGTGTCGATCTTTTGCACGGCCTCACCCTGGCGGTCTGCCACCCAGGTCCCTGTCGCCGCCTGCACGACCTCCTTTTCTGGTTGCACATTTTCGATGATGATCCTGTCGATCATCGTGCCGAAGGTCTGTGCGGCACGCCGGGCGCGCTGCAGCACCTGGCGCTCGAGATTGCGGTTATTCTGGGCTGCGCGCAGTTGGTTAAGATCCAGCCCCGCCACGATCGTGTGCACGCTCTCCGCCACGACGCTGTGTACGCCTCGCTGCCAATCGGGCATGAGCGAGTCTACCTTTTGGATCACGCTTTTTTCGGTATCATCAAAGGAGCCTGCCGGCGCTGGTTGATCCGGCCCCTGCTCCTGTTGCGAGCCCCTGCCTTTGTTGGCGTCCTCCGAAGCGCCCCCGCGAGCCGCGAGCGGCGAGATGTTAATGCGATAGGTCACCGCCATGACGATCGTGGTTGAGATCATGTCCTGCGTGAGGACGTTGGGAAAGGTCCACTCCTCCTGCCGTGGCCGCAGGTCATAGATGCGTTTGATCTTCTCGGTGTGCTTGACTCCGGTCAGTTTGGCGGGGCCGCAGATGCGCGTCTGTTTGCTCCCCTCCTCGAAAATGACGGCATTGTAGGGCTTGATGACGACCGTGCGCGGCGCTGTGGAGGATTTCTCCTTCATCGTGCTCCTGCCATCCTCGACCGTCTCTGTGACGTCGGCCACGCCGCGCAGGATCCTCCATTGATCCAGCATAGCGGCCCGCAGGCCTTTGTAAGAGCCGCGCGCAGCGCCGACCGTGAGCGTAAACATGATCAAGCCCGAAAGCGTGGCCAGGATGAGCCCCGGCAGGCCAAAGAGCCACAGGACAGCCGATAGCCAGATGGCGATGATCGCCCCCGCCCACCTGGCCTGCGCGCCCCTGGTGCTGGAAAGGCTTATCGCGAGGAGGGCGCAGAAGAAAGCGAACGCGACAGCCCAACCAGGGAGTGGAGCGGCTTGGGCCTCGTCGGGGGCGTCCATGGTCGTGGCCTCTGCTCTCGCGCTCGGCATCGGGGGGGCAGTTGCGGTGTGAGCAGCAGCCACAGTTTGCGTTGGGCCAGGGGGTGTTGCGGGCGCGGGCTCTTGCCACAGTGTGACGATCACCGCGATGGCGAGCATCGCAACTGTGATGAGCACGATACGCGTTGTCTTCATAGGACAGCATTCTCCTGCCCAGGCCAGGGTGGGCTTGCTCGGGACGAGGAGGATAGCCGATACCGTGGGATACTGTCTATGATAACCCTTGCTGCAACCTGTGTCAATTGCAGATCGTAGGGTGGGGTGTCATGGGTTAGCGCCGCCACAGGTGGATCGGGGCCGCGCTTGTGCGGAGCATATCAGCCGGCAACCGCCCGGAAGGGCCGTGGCGCTATTGGCAAGTCGGCGGGCAGCCAGGAGGCCAGCCTTTCCCCGGCCCTCCGGGCTGCCCGCCTGCCGGTGCCGGTGCTACCGCACCTCCACCACTTGGCCCGTCTGCGACGACTCGACAATGGCCGTTACGATCTGCGCCTGTTTGAGCCCGTCCACATGCGTGGGGAGTGGTCCGTTGCCCTGCCAGCCCTGGGGCTCCAGAGTCCCCTGCAGGATCGAATTGATCACCGGGCCGATGAGCGACATGAGGTTGCCACCGATGCCGGTGCGCTCTTCCAGAGCCGGCGAGAGCTGCCCACCGCCTGCCGCCAGTTGGCCAGTGCTCGGGTCCGGCCGGTGCAACAGCGCGGCCACGTTCACACCCATGGCCAGCAGGGCGTTCTGATGCGCGAGCAGTTGCTCGGGCGTTGTGCTGCGGGCCACATTGGCGCGCCAGCCCGAATCGGTGCCAAAGCCGCCGCGCTTGTTGTAGATGAGCGTGCCCTCGCTGCCCGAGAAGCACTGGTAGAACTCGACCAGCCCGTCCATGTGCTTGATCCACTCAGCCTTGACGCGCACCTTGAGCCCGCTGTCAAAGGTCAAAAAGGCATCGTACACGTCGGGGGTAAAGCCCAGCACCTGCTGCTGCGCAAAGGCATAGACCTCCGCCACCTCTGCGGGCGCCAGGTACCAGCGCAGGAGGTCTACCACGTGGCTGAGCAAAAAGTGGGCGGTGGAGGAGCCCGATGCCCACTCTTTGCTGCGGTTGCCCCACAGTGCAAGCGGCACGCTGATGTTGTCGTCGAGGCGCGACTCGGCGTGCACCACGCGCCCCAACAGGCCCTGCTGAATGACATAGTGGGTGGCGATATCCAGCGGCGCCGCCCGGTTGGCAAAGTTGATGTAAAAGCGCGCGCCGTGCTTTTCCACCGCCTCGTAGATGGCCTCGGCATCCTCGCGGGTGGTGGCCAGGGGCTTTTCCTGGATGATATTGGGCACTCCCGCCTCAATGGCCGCCACAGTCGGCGCCCGGTGCAGGGGGTCGGGCGTGGCCACAGCCACCACATCGAGCGCATGCTTACGCAGCATCTCTTCATAGTCGGTATAGGCCTGCGCCCCCACCTCGGCCGCCACGCGCTCCGCCGCCTCGGCACGCACATCGGCCACCGCGACCACCTCGACAGCCGGATGCTGCCGGAAAAAGCGGGCATACTCGCTGCCCAGAATGCCCAGGCCGATCACACCGGCCTTGAGTTGCTTGCTCATCGGTCTCCTCCCTATGGTGATCCCATTCTGATACGTCCGTGCCGTGCAACCTGCATTATACGAGCAGCCTGCCTTTCCGACGAACGGCCCTTCGGTTGCATTTGCCTCTGCGGGCTCGCGTGGTATGATGTTGCTCAGCGCATGCATTCTGGGAGCAGGGGATGGGAGCGTGTCACCACTCCGGCCCGCATGGCATGGCACTCGCTTAGCTTGAGGAGCGGTCAATGGTTGCTAGGGAAAATGTGGCCGTCTCGGAGGCGCAGTCGGACTTGCGCTGGATGCTGGGGCAGTTGCGGGAACAGGCCGTTATGGCGGCCCTGGCTGCTCTCTATGTCGCTGGGATTCTCATCCTGGTGGCTGCGCCGCGGGCGACCACGATGGCGCAGGGTGTGTTGACGGGGTTCCTGTCTCTTATTGTGGGGGCAGCGGTATGGCTGGCACGCCGCAATCACTCTGTCTCGGCTTGGTTGATGGTGGGCGGCTGTGTGCTCGTAGTGCTCCTGACCGCGGCAGTCGAGCGGGTACCCGCGGCCGTCGTGCTGCTCATCCTGCCGGCAGGTCTGGCCGTGTTGGCGGTGGGCATTGCGGGCGGCCTCGTGACAGCGCTTCTTTGCAGTGTCCTCCTGCTCTTCCTGCCGGCGACGTCTCTGCCGGTCGGCGGGGACTTGCGCTTGGTGACCGGGCTCGCCGTCTGGGCCGTGGTGGGCATGATCTCGCTGGCGTTGCGCCTGTTGCTCACGGCCCTGGAGTGGTCCTGGGCCAGCTACCGCGAGAGCCACGGCCTGCTCGAACGTGCCCGAGACACCCACGTGCAACTCAAACAGGCACTTGCCGATCTGACCGACGCCAACCTGCAGCTCACGCGCTTGAACCGGCTGACCCAAGCGCTCCGTCAGGCCGCCGAGGATGCGCGGCATGCCTCCGAGACTTTTGTGGCCAACGTATCTCACGAGTTGCGCACGCCCCTGAACATGATCATTGGTTTCAGCGAGATGATTCTGGATGCGCCGACTGCCTATGGCTGCAACTTGCCCGCGTCCTTGCTCGCCGATCTTGAGATTGTGCTGCGCAATAGCCAACACCTCTCCGGCTTGATCGACGACGTATTGGACCTGAGCCAGATCGAGGCCGGCCAGGTGGCACTGACCCGGGAGCGGGTAGTGCTGGCTGAGGTTGTGGATGCGGCGCTGGTGGCCGTGCGCCCTCTGTTCGAATCCAAAGGCCTGTACCTGGAGGCGGAGATTGACCCCGACCTGACCGCCTTTTGCGACCGTACGCGCATCCGTGAGGTGATCCTCAACCTGCTTTCCAATGCCGGGCGCTTTACAGAGCGCGGGGGCGCCCGGTTGCGCGCCTGGCGCGAGGGGGGTGATGCTGTGGTCAGCGTGACTGACTCTGGACCGGGCATCGCCGATGAGGACAAGGATAAGGTGTTCCGCCCCTTTCAGCAACTCGATGGCTCGCTGCGGCGGCGCTATGGCGGCTCGGGCCTGGGCCTCTCTATCAGCAGGAGCTTTGTGGAGATGCATGGCGGCAAAATGGGCTTCGAGAGTGAGCTCAGCGTCGGCACAACCTTTTACTTCCGCTTGCCGATAGAGCCGCCGACGCCAATCGTTGGGCCGCCCACACGCTGGCTAAGCGCTGAGTGGCACTATGAGGAGCGGACGCGACGCCCGCTGCCTGCGGCGCTGGCGGTGCGCCCCCGTTTTGTGCTGGTGGAAACGGGCACCTCGCTGCGGCGCCTGCTTGCCCGCTACTGGGATGAGGTCGAGCTGGTGCCGGCCGGCAGCCTTGAAGAGGGGCTGCACGAGTTGGCACGTGTGCCGGGGCAGGGGCTTTTGGTTAACGATACACGCGTAGGCGAGGTGTTGCAGCGCCTCAGCGCCTCCGACCTGCCTTACGGCACGCCGATTATGGTCTGCTCGGTGCCTGGCCTGGCTGAGGCAGCGCATGCCTTGGGGGCACTGCAATACCTGGTCAAGCCGGTGGCGCGTGAAGACTTGCTGGGGGCGCTGGACGACCTTTCTTTGGTAGGAAAGACCGTACTGATCGTGGATGATGAGCCCGATGCCCAGAGACTTTTCTGGCGGATGCTCTCTACGTCGGGGCGTGGCTACCGGGTTCTCACTGCCGGCAATGGCCGTGAAGCCCTGTCGATCCTGCGCGGTGACCAGCCCGATGTGGTATTGCTGGATCTGGTCATGCCCGATATGGACGGTTTCCAATTGTTGGCGACAATGCGCAATGATCCGGCCCTTTGCGCCATCCCGACGGTAGTCATCTCCGCACAAGATCCGACGGGTCAGCCTATCATCACTAACACCTTGACTGTTACGCGCCGCGGGGGGCTTTCGGCGCCGCAGCTCCTGGCCTGCTTGCAGGGGCTGACTCAGATCCTCTCGACGGGCGGGCCATCTCGCGGTCCAGAGCCGCCAGCAGCGCCGAGCGACTCACCGGCTTGCGTATGAAAGCGGCCGCCCCCAGCGATAGCGCTAGCTGCTCCTGTGGCAGGATCGTGCAGACGATCACGGGCACTCCCGTCGTCTGCGGATGCTCGCGCAGCCTACCCAGCAACTCCCAGCCGTCTATGCCGGGCAGCATCACATCGAGCACGATGATCCGGGGAGCGAGTTCGCGGGCCAGCGCAAGCGCCTGTGCGGGGTCGCGAGCGCCCATGAACGGGTAGCGGGTGCCGGCCAGGTAGCGCTGGAAGAGGTGCAAGGTATCCGCATTGTCATCGATCACCAGCACCGCTGCCTGCTCGGCGATGGGCAACGCCAGGATGGCCTTGAAGGGCTGGGATCCGGCTTCATCGGGCACGATCGACAGGACTCCTCCTGAGAGCCCTACCAGCTGGCGGGCCATCTCCAGGTTGTCGAGCACGTCGCCTGTAGCCGGCCCCATGTCGCCGTGATGGGAGGTAGGGGTAATGCGAATCAGCGCCTGATGCTCTTGCTCCTCGATCTCGATGCGGATCGTGCCGCCGGGCACGGCGCGAATAGCCGCGGTGAGGATGTTCAGGCAGGCCTGGCGCAGTGATGCTACCTGCACAGCTACGCGAGGCAGACCCTGCGGCAGCGCACAGTCGATTCGCACCTGCAAGGCACGGGTGAGTGGTATCACGATCTGGAGCAGCCCATCGATCAACCCCTGTACGTCCGCAGCTTCGTTGGGCAGGGTCTTTTCCAGCCATTGCAATTCTTCCTCACGGCTGGGGATGGCCTCCGCGTCGCTAGGCTCATCGCTTGCGCCATTCTCGCTCTCTTCACCCAACAGGGCATCCAGGTGCAGATCATAGTGCACGGCCAAGTAATCGGCCAGCACGCGCAAGGCCAGGCTCTCCTGGCGGCGCATCTGGCGCAGGCTCAGCCCCAGGGTTGTCGCTACCTCTTGTTGGCTGAACTGATCGACGTAGCGGTGAGTGAGTGTGCGGTAGGAGCGCCATTCGCTCGATTGCAGCGAGGCATCGGCATCCGGCTTGAGTGCCTCGATGGCTTCGATCAACACCTTGCGCAGCCTGGATGGGCTTTCCTGGGGCTGCAGGCGGAGCAGTGGCCACAGCGGGCTGGCACGAAGGGCTGCCGGATCGTAGAGGTGCAGCATTGTCCTCCGTAGCGCCCGCAGAAAGGAAACTTCGGGGGGATTCTCATTCATCGTGACCACATGGCCTCTCCGTGGCCTCTTTTTGGCCTGCACTTGCAGACAGGTACCGATTGGAGTGTTATACTGTACAGCATACTGTACCACTTTGAGCGGTAGCTGGCAAGACGCCTCAGAGTGCGCATTGTACGGGCAAAGGGCCATTGGGCCCGGTTTCTCGAAAGGAGATGGATATCCGATGGAACCCAAGAAGCTATCGCGGCGTGATTTCCTCCGTTGGAGTGCTCTGCTGGCCGGGGTAGCCACCCTGGCAGCCTGTGCACCAGCCAAGCCGACAGAGTTGCCCACGGTGGCCGCGAGCGCGGCGAGCGCCACCACCGCCCCCGAAGCGACGGCTGCCTCGGCCGAGCCAACGGGGACCCAGGCTGCCGAGCCCACCACAGCCCCGGCGACCGAGGCACCCTCTTTGGCTGGCGAGATCGAGTATTTCTCCTATGATCTGGGGCCGGCCAACAAATCGCGCGAGGAGATTGCCAATGCCTTCCAGGCGGCCAACCCCGGCAGCAAAGTCAAGCTCACGGTCCTGCCCTATGGCGATAACTGGAACAAACTGGCCGCACTCATGGCTGCCGGCACCCCGCCTGATGTGATCTATGGCGATTTCTCCCTCCTCAAGTATGCCCTGGCCGGCCAGCTGCTCGATCTGACGGAGCAGTTCAATGCCGATCCGGTGCTGAGCAAGCCCGACCTCTTCACCATGGATATGCGTGATCCCATCCAGGCCAAGTTTGGCACATCGCATCTCTATAATCTCGTCCTGGGCACCTGGGTCCCTGTGTTGTATTACAACCGCGACATCTTCGATGCTGCCAGCCAGTCCTATCCAGACGACAAGTGGACTTGGGAGGATCTGCGGGCCGTCGCCAAGAAGCTGACGGATCCAGCCAAGCAGCAGTGGGGTGTGCAGTTCGGTACCACCCTCGACACCGTCGGCTGGCTCTGGTGGCAGCACCAACCCAAGGATTTCTGGGCAATCCCCCAGATCTTCCCCGAAAAGACCGATTTCAACAACGAGGTTGGGCTGGACGTCTTCTCCTTCTGGTATAACCTGGGCTCACAGGACAAGTCTGCTGTGCCGTTTTCTGAGATGGGGTCTTTCCAAGCCTACGGCGCTGCCTTTGGCGCCGGCAAAGCGGCTATGGTTATTGGCGGCGATTGGGATGCCGGCTGGGGGTACCGCGAGCTGCCCTTCAAGTGGGGCGTGACCTACCTGCCCACCGTCAAGAAAGACTACCGGCCAGCCCTCAACTGCATGGTGGCCACCTCGACCATTGCGGCCGCCACCAAGCAGCCGGCACTGGCCTGGCAGTTCGCCCGCTTTATGTCGGCGTCGACCGAAGGCCAGACCCTGATCGGTGAGGGCGCCTACGAGACCCCCGTGCTCAAGGACGTCGCCCATTCCGACGCCGTTCTCAAGCCAAGTTGGGGGGCACCGGGATATGACGTGCGCGTCAAGGCGGCGGAGTTGCCGGGGCCTATGTACTGCCCCTATCCGCTGGACATGGATCTGTGGGAGTTCCCCTCCAAGCACTTCGATCCGACCGTGCAAAAGCTCTCGACAGGCGAGATGAAGCCCGAAGAGGCTGTGGCCTATCTCGACAAAGAAGGCACCCCCTACTTTGCCGAGATGACGAAGAACATGCCGCCCATCAAGTGATCGCCTATGGTGGGAGGTGGGGCGGGCTGCCCCATCTCCCACCACCACCACCGGCGGCCGGCCGGCAGGGATGCGCCTGGCCCGTGGCGACGCCCTCTGGCCGGTTGCTGGAGCTCGAGGAGGCAAGTGTGCAACTCGACCGCGCTCTCAAGCCGGCGGGCCCGCGGGCCAACGCCCATCGCTTTCGCCTGTCTCTGCAGCGTCGTGAAGCGATCGCCTGCGCGTTGTTCATTGCGCCAGCCGTGCTGGGTTTCCTGGTATTCTCGCTCTTTCCTCTCCTGACCTCCGCCGCTCTGAGTCTGACCGACTACCACCTGGCGGGGTGGCCCCGCTATGTGGGACTGGCCAACTATGCGACGCTGTTCGGGGACGACCTGTGGTGGCAGGCCGTGCGCGTCACGGGCATCTATGCCCTCTGTGTCGTGCCCCTCTGGCTCATCAACTCCCTCGCTCTGGCGCTGCTGATGAACCAGAACCTCCGCGGCATGAACGTCTTTCGTACCATCTACTACCTGCCGGCGATGCTCTCGGGGGTAGCGGTCTCGATGCTGTGGATCTGGTTGCTCAGCTATCGCTACGGGCTGATCAACACCTCGCTCCGCCTGGTGGGCGTCCAGGGACCCAACTGGGTGGGCGACAAGCGCTGGGCGCTTTTCTCCATCATCCTGATGAGCCAGTGGAGTGTTGGCTGGTACCTGCCTACCTGGCTGGGGGCGCTGCAGAATATCCCGACTGAGCTCTACGAGGCCGCCTCCATCGACGGCGGCGGGTGGTGGGCTCGCATCCGCTATATCACCCTGCCCATGCTCAGCGCGGTGATCTTTTACAACCTGATCATGAACATCATCTGGGCCACTCAGCTTTTCACCGAAGTGTTCATGGTGACGGGAGGAGGTCCCCAGTTCAGCACCCTCAGCTATATGCTCTACCTCTACAACAATGCCTTTGGTTACTCCAAGATGGGCGTAGCTTCGGCCATGAGTTGGCTGTTGTTCCTCGCCGTCCTCCTGCTGACGATCGCCGTGTTCCGGTCGAGCCCGGCGTGGGTCTACTATGAGGCGGAAAGGAGGCGCGCCTGATGAGCACTCCCACGCGGGCTACCCTGCCGCGCCAGCCTTTCTGGAGCCGGCGCATGCGCCGGACGCTCTTGAAGGTCCTGACCTACTTGGCACTGGTCACGGGTAGCCTCCTCTTCCTGTTCCCGCTGTACTGGCAGGTCAGCACCTCGCTCAAGACCGCGCAGGATACTGTGCGCTTCCCGCCAGTGTGGTTTCCCGTGCCTCTACAGTGGGGGAACTATCCTGAGCTGTTGCACCGTTTCCCCTTTGCCCTCTATATGCGCAACTCGGTGTTCATTAGCGCCCTGGTCATCCTGGGTACGCTGCTCTCCAGTTCGTTGGCAGCCTATGGCTTCGCCCGCCTGCGCATGCCGGGGCGCGATATCATCTTTATGGTCCTGCTCTCTACCCTTATGCTGCCGGGCGCCGTGCTGCTGATCCCACAGTTCGTCATGTTCCAGAGCCTGCACTGGGTCAACACCTACAACCCGCTCATCGTGCCGGCTTTCTTCGGGAATCCGTTCTCCATCTTTCTAATGCGCCAGTTCTTCATGGGCGTTCCGCACGATCTGGAAGATGCGGCACGCATCGATGGCGCCGGCTACCTGCGTACTTACGGTCAGATCGTTCTACCCCTGGCGCGCCCGGCTCTGCTGGCCGTGGCGATCTATACCTTCCTGAGCACCTGGAACGACTTTCTCGGCCCTCTGATCTACCTGAGCGACGAGCAAAAGTACACAGTGGCCGTAGCCCTGCGTTACCTTCAAGGCAGTGTGCGCACCCGACCAGAGAACCACCTGCTCATGGCGGCGGCGACGCTTTCCATTATCCCATGCGTCCTGGTCTTCTTCTTTGCCCAAAGGCAATTCATCCAGGGTACAGTGATCTCGGGGGTGAAAGGGTAGACGCACACCAGATTTTGAGTCTTTGAAGCTTACTCTTAAATGAAGAATGGATATAAGCTATGACCCATAGCAGAAGCGAACCTTTCTACATGCGTATCTTGAGCGATGCGGAGATTGAGCGCATCTACGACGGCGCGGTGCACGTGCTGTTGCAGACTGGCTTTCGCGTGCAGCACCGGGGGCTGCTGGAGCGCCTCGAAAAGCGCGGCGCCCGGGTGGACTATGCGCGCGAGGTCTTTTGGCCGACACCGGAGATGATCCGCGAAGTGGAAGCCAGCGCGCGCCGTGGGGCAGGGGAGCCTGCACCCGAGCCTGTGCTGCGCCGGCCCCTGCCGCAGGGCCAACGCGTGGGCTATAACGGCACGCTCTACTATGACTGGACAGAGGGCATCCAGCGCCCGGCGACCCTGCAGGACGTGCGCGATATGGTCAAGGTCTGCCACGCCCTGCCCGAGGTGACGGCGCTGGGACCCTGCATGACGGCCCAGGATGTGCCCTCGCCGGTCGAGCCCCTCGTGAGCTTTGCTGAGGCCATCAAGCTCTCGGATCGGGCAACCGTCGGGGTGGAGTTGATCCTGCCGGAGCAACTCCCCTACCTGGAGGAGCTCTTTACCATCGCCCGCGGCGAGCAGGTCTACTACCGTTCCGACGGCTATGCCCTCAACCGCTTCACCGTCGATGCCCGAGCTGCCGGCTGCCTGATGGCGATTTGGGAGCGGCGTGGCCTGGAAAGCTGGGCGGTGAGCAGTTGCCCGGTGGCCGGCGCGAGCGCTCCGGTCACGATTGCCGGGTCCATTGTGGTCGCTGTCGCTGAAACGTTGGGCGCTTGGTGCGCGCCCTGGGCCCTGAGCGAGGACTGCCACCTCGGCGCCATCCCTTGCTCGGGTATCATGGATATGCGCACTACGCGCGTTCTCTTTAGCACACCGGAGGCCATTCTGATCGATGTGGGCCTCTACCAGGTGCTGGACCGTGTGCTTGGTGTCAAGACAGGCATGCTTACCGACTATACCGACGCCAAGGTGCCTGGCCTGCAGGCCATGAACGACAAGGTCTTCAAGGGTCTGGCCTACAACTGGCTCACCAGCCGGCCTGACCGGCAGCACCGGGGCATGCTCGAAGCGGGCAAAGCCTTCTCCCCGACCCAACTCATGATCGATTTCGAGCTTAACCGGGAGTTGGCCCAACTGGCGCGCGGTGTGGAGGTGAACGACGATACCCTCGCCCTCGATGAGATTGCCGCCATCGGTCTTGACCATGCACGCTCGTACCTGGACGAGGAACATACCTTCCGCCATTTCCGGTCGGAGCTCTGGTCGCCCGAATTGATGGACCGCACCTGTTGGGACACATCTACGGAGGAGCGGCGCAAGGAACAGGCCCTGCTGCACCAGGCCGAGGAAAAGTGGCGAGCCGCACTTGCTCGCTATGAGCAACCCGCGGTTCCAGCGGAGAAGATCCGCGCCGCCGAGGCGGTGGTGGCGCGGGCAAAGCGGGCCATGGGAGTCTGCTAGGTCGCAGCCCCGGGCCATCACCTTGATTCCCTCCGTAAATGGTCAATGCTTGGCCCATCATTGGCGTAACCACACTCATAGGGGCGCTGGTTCCCGTATAATAGAGACACCGGCCTGGGAGCATCGCGTGTGCAGGCCTTGCAGGGTCCCCAGGACCTGCTGGCCTCCGTAGGAAGGATGACATGATACGATCGCCGCATGAGATGAGATTATTCACGGACGATGAGTTGGAGCGATTGCACCAGGGGGCGCTCGCCATCCTGGCCGACCCGGGCATGAAGATCATGGCCCCGTCGCTGCTGGCCGCTTTGGAGGAGCACGGTGCCCGGGTTGACCATGGTCGGCAGGTTGTCCGCTTTCCGGGGCGTCTGGTGGAAGAGACCCTGGCCGGGA
>DAOTVS010000330.1:0-7041 GCA_034436375.1 Anaerolineae bacterium
GCTCTCACTGCTGACCCTGATGGGAGCTGGTGCGGCACAGGTGCTGATGATGAACCTGGCCAATGCCCTGGTGCAGACACAATCACCGGATCACCTGCGTGGGCGCGTGATGGGCGTCTACAGCTGGGTCTTTTTCGGCATGATGCCGTTGGGGGGCCTCCTGATGGGCGCCCTGGCCGAGCGCATTCACGAGCCGCTCAGCATTGCGCTGGGTGCGGCCCTGGCCATGGCCTTTGCAGGGATGGTGTGGCTGTTCGAGCCCAAAGTGCGAGCGTTGGAATAGGCTATTTGCGCGCCAGCCGCATGCCGTTGAGCGTCACAATGAGCGACGTGCCCGTATCGGCGAAAACGGCCGCCCACAGAGTGGCGATGCCGGCGATGGCTAGCACGACGAAGAGCGCCTTGATGATGAGAGCAAAGGCGATGTTCTGCCGGATGATGTTCAGCGCGCGGCGGCTGAGCTGCAGCGTATCAGGCACTTTGGTCAGGTCGTCGCCCATGAGGGCGATATCGGCCGTCTCGAGGGCGGCATCAGTGCCGGCGGCGCCCATAGCGATGCCCACGGTAGCACGGGCCAGGGCAGGGGCATCGTTCACACCGTCACCGACCATGGCGACGCTGCCGTACTCGGCCAGTAGTTCCTCCACGGCTTCCACCTTGTCGGCTGGCAGCAGGTTGGCGCGCACGGCATCTACCCCCACGGCGCGGCCGATGGCAGCCGCGGTGGAGGGATTATCGCCGGTGAGCATGATGATGTGCTGTAAGCCTGCCGCGCGCAACGCCTGCACGGCGGGGCGGGCCTCTGGGCGCACCTGATCGGCTACGGCGATGGCGCCCAGCAGCCGGTTGGGCATGGTCTCCCCGTCTTGCGGGCAGTGGCCCAACAAAAAGACCGTCTTGCCCTCCTGCTCCAGGCGCTCCAGGCGCCCCTCGGTCTCCTTGGGGATGGGCACGCAATCGCCCAGCAGGGCACGGTTGCCGATCATGAGGTCCTGGGCGTCGACCTCGCCGCGCGCTCCCCGGCCAGGCAGGGCTCGGAAATTGCGCGCCGGTGCGGGGCTGAGGCCGCGGTGCCGGGCCTCGCGCACCACCGCCTGGGCCAGCGGGTGCTCCGAGTTGCGCTCCAGCGCGGCGGCCAGGCCCAGGACCTCCTGCTCCGTCTGGCCGTTGAGAGCGATGATATCGGTCACGGCCGGGCGACCTGCGGTGAGGGTGCCCGTCTTGTCCAAGGCAACGGCGTTCAGGCGGCCCGATTCCTCCAGGTAGCTGCCGCCCTTGATCAGCACACCGTCGCGGGCTGCGCGCCCCAGGGCCGAAACGATGGCCACCGGTGTGGAGATGACCAGCGCGCACGGGCAGGCAATGACCAGCAAGGTCAAGGCGCGGGCCACCCAGGCAAAGGCGTTGCCCCCAAAGGCCACCGTCGGGATGATGGCGACGGCCACGGCAATGCCGATCACCGCCGGCGTATAGATGCGCGCAAAGCGGTCGACAAAGCGCTGCGAGGGCGCCTTTTGCGCCTGCGCCTGCTCCACCAGTCGGACGATGCGGGCCAGGGTGCTGTCGGAGGGCGGCTCAGTGACGCGCTCGATCAGTGTGCCGAAACCGGAAACGGTGCCGGCGTAGAGGGGCGAGCCCGGCCCCTTGTCGACCGGGACCGATTCGCCGGTGATGGGGGCCTCGTTCACTGCCGAGCTGCCCTCCACCACCTCACCGTCAGCCGGGATGCGCTCGCCGGGGCGGATGCGCACCCGGTCGCCCACGTGCAAAGTCTCCACACGCACCCGCTCCTCGTGGTCGCCGTGGATAAGCGTCGCTTCCTGCGGCGCCAGCTCGATCAGGGAGCGTACCGCATTGCGCGCCCGATCGAGGGTAAAGGCCTCGAGTGTATTGCCCAGGGAGAAGAGAAAGACCACGACGGCCGCCTCGCTCCACTGGCCAATGGCAGCGGCGCCGATCACGGCCACGGTCATGAGCAGGTTCATGTCGATATTGCGGCTGGTGCGCAAGGCCGCAACCGCACTGCGCGCAATATCGGCCCCGCCGGCAACGATGCCCGCTGCATAAAAGAGGATGCCGACCCACGGCGGCAGCGGCAGGGCCGAGAAGATCGCCCCCAACGCCGCCCCGGCAGCGGCGGCCAGGGTGCGGCGGCCCCGGCGCTGGCTGAGCAGGAAATACCCAAAGTCGCGCTGGGGTTGCGGACGGGCCACCTCGCCCGTCTCCAGGCGCGCCGTGTAGCCCGCCTGCGCCACCACATCGGTGATCGCGTGCACCAGGTCGCCAGTGCCCGAGACGGTCACCTCCAGGGTGGCGTTGGCGAAATCGATAGCGGCGCTATCGACGCCGGGGACGCTCGCCACCACCCCTTCCAGGCTCTTGGCGCAATCGGCGCAGTCCAACCCCTCCAGCCGGAAGCGCAGGGAGCGCGCCCCGGCCTCGGCCACGCCATAGCCCAACTCGCGGATGCGGTCCACGATGCGGTCGCGGTCCGTCTGCTCGCTGTCATAGGTCACATCGACCCGGCCGAGGGCAAACTCCACCCGGGCCGAGAGCACCCCGGGCATCTTGGCCAGTGCATCTTCGATGGAGCGGGCGCATTCGGGGCAGTCCATCTCGGTCACGTTCAGCGTCTCGTGGCGATAGCGCCGGCCGACAACGCCCGCAGCGATATCCATCGCTGCCCTGAGGTCTTCTGCAGAGGTCATAGCCGGGTCGTAGCGTACGATGATCTGGTCGCCCTCGGGCGTCAGCTGCGCTGCTTGCACCCCCGGGCGCTCCTGCACCCGCTGCAGGAGGCTCTCCACGCAGGCGCCACAATCGGCCGCCTGCGGCAGCACCAGTTTGAGATCGAAGACTTGATCCCTCTGCAAAAAGCACCTCCCTGTCGCCCACGACAGACCTGACAGGTTTCGGGAAATCTGTCAGGCCTACTCTCTACTCATGGCTCACATGATCCATGCCCGACCGGAAAAGATCCCGAATGTGATCATCATCGAGCGAGTAATAGACCATGCGCCCCCGCTTGTCACCCTTGACCAGGCGCAGCGTGCGCAAAAGGCGCAACTGATGTGAGATGGCCGATTGGCTCATCCCCAGCGCCGCTGACAGGTCGCACACACACAGCTCAGCCTGGCTGAGGGCAGAGAGAATACGGATGCGCGTGGGGTCGCCCAGCGCTTTGAAAATCTCGGCGAGGCGAGTCGCGGTGAGCCCATCGATCAGACGCGGCATGATCTGCCGCACCCGTTCCTGGTCGATGCAGGTCACCTCACAGCGGTCAAGGGGATCCATGGTCAGGCCTGCCTGTCGGTGTAATATATGAGCATATGTTCATATGTCAGTATACCACGGATGCAGGACCCGGTCAAAAGCAGCGAGGAGGGTGATGAGCCCAGTTCATTCTCTGGGGCGAACAGAGAGTCTCCGTGTGTGGCGTTTCGCCTGCGCGTGTCATCCTTCGCTCCGCTGTTGAGAACGTTGCGCGCATGACGCAGGTAGGATACCTCGCTTGGGCGATGCTCGCCATGCCGTGCTGCCTGTTTGTCCGCTCGGCATGACATGCTTGCGAGAGGCTCGCTGCTCAACGTTCTCTGCTTGGCACAGGGTTCCGGGAACCCTGGGGTACTCAGGATAACACGCGCAGGCGAAAGGCTGGCATCCCCTTGCTCCAGGAGTGAAATCGCACCCATAACGCAATGGGTGTATAGTATAATCGAGACAGTCGCCAGCCCGAGAGAGTTCCCAGGAGGCAGTCCCGATGACGATCGAGACGGTGGTAAACCTGGAGGATTTGCGGAGTGAGCTGGGGCGCCGTCTGACGCTCCTGCTCATGGTGGCCACGGGGTTCTTTGTGACCCTCTTTTTGCCCATGATTCCTTACCCTGGGCTGCCCTCCTTGCTGCTCTTCCTGTTGTTTCTGTGGGGTGCAGCCACCTGGCTGGTCTCCTATGGCCGGCCGGTCTTGTCGCGCTACATGCTCGTTTTCGGCATGCTGGGTGCGCTTCTGGCCGGCATGGCCCTGCTGAACGATCCCTGGCTGCCCTGGCTGGGGATACTGCTGATCCTGATGGGCGCCATGTTGATCCCCTGGGCCGACCTCCTCAGTGCCGCGCTTATTGCGGCGCTCGCTGCGGGGCTGAACCTGAGCGGTCTGCGCGCTTATCCCCTCGATCACCTCTGGGCTGTGCTGGCTCTGGCCGTGGCCACGGCCAGGTTTGGGGTACGTACGATGTATACGGCCCTCGACTGGGTCTCGCGCCTGCAGGAGCGGACAGTTCGCTTGTTGGAGGAAGCGCGGGATCGCCAGGGTGAGCTCAATAGCACCCTGAAATCGCTGGATCTGGCCTATCACCTGCAGCGCCGCACTCAGGATGAGCTCCTGATCGCTCGCCGGCAGGCCGAGGAAGCGCGGCGCATGAAAGAGCAGTTTGCAGCCAATATCAGCCACGAGCTGCGCACACCCCTGGCCCTGATCTTGGGGTTCAGCGAGGTGATGCACCGCACACCCCAAGTCTATGGCGATATGGCCTGGCCCCCCACCCTGCGCCGCGACGTCTACCAGATCTACCGCAACAGCCGGCACCTGCTGGAGATGATCGACGATGTGCTGGACCTCTCCCGCTTTGAGATCGTGGGTTTTACCCTGAACAAAGAGCCTACCCCTCTCACGCCCCTGCTGCAGGGGGCCGCCGAGATCGCCCAAAGCCTCTTCCGCGGGCAGCCCGTCCAGCTGGAGGTGATGGTGCCCCCCGACCTGCCCACCCTGGAGATTGACCCCACGCGCATACGCCAGGTACTGCTGAACCTGCTCTCCAACGCCCGCCGCTTTACCCCGCAGGGGAAGGTGCGCCTGGAAGCGCACTGCACCGATGGGGAAGTGACCGTCAGTGTCAGTGATACCGGCCGCGGCATCCCCGCCGACAAGCTGCCCATGATCTTTGACGAGTTCTACCAGGTCGATGCCTCTCTGCGGCGCGGCCAGGGTGGGGCCGGGCTCGGGTTGGCCATCTGCAAGCGCTTTGTCCAGGTCCATGGCGGCCGCATCTGGGCCGAAAGCCAGGAAGGTGCTGGCTCAACCTTTTCCTTCAGCCTGCCTGTGCCCGGGCTCAGGCCCGCTCTGCCCAATCTCACCATGCAGCGCCCCGTCGATCGATCGCCCAGCGGCGCTCACCCTGCGCTCCTGGTGCTCGATCCCGATGCCGACGTGGCCGCGCTGGTGCGCCGGCGTGTGGAGGGCTATACGGTCGTGCCGGTGCCGGCAACTAGCGGGCTGGCGGGGGCGGTGGCGCTCTACCGGCCGCGCGCCATCATCTGCAATGTGGCGCCAGGAAAGGCTTTACCGTTTGACCCCTCGGCCCTGCCCGCAGTGCCCATCATCCAGTGCTCCCTGCCCAAGTATGGTTGGGTCGCCGAAGACCTGGGGGTCGCCGCCTGCCTGGCTAAGCCCATTGCCGCCCAGCAGCTCTTAGAGCAGATAGACCGTCTGGGCAAGGTGCGCGATATCATGATCATCGACGATGACCGCGGCTTTTGCCAATTCCTGGAGCGCATCCTGGCGGTGAGCGGCCAGGGCTTTGTAGTGCGCCACGCCTACGATGGGGAAGAAGGGCTCCTGGCGATGCGTGTTCGTCGGCCCGACCTGGTGCTGCTGGACCTCATCATGCCGCACGTGGATGGGTTCCAGGTGCTGCAAGAGATGCACGGCGACCCTACACTGGCACAGACGCCTGTGATGGTGCTGACCGCCGCCAGCAATGACGATGACATGCTGGCGCGCCGTAGCGACCGCATTGCCGTCTCCCGGCGCGATGGCTTGCGCCCTGTCGAAGCCCTGCGTTGCTTGCAGGCCATGCTCGATGTGATCGATGCGCATTACGACGATCAACCTACAACACCGCCAGCTCATGCAACGCGCCCAGGATATCATCCTGGCTGATGGGCTTGGGCAGGAAGTGGGAGGCGCCTAGCGAGTAGGCCAGCTCGGGGTCGTTGAAGACAGTGCAGACGATCACGGGGATCGAGGATATCTGCGGGTCCGTGCGAAGGATCTGCAAGGTCTGCCAGCCATCCATAGCCGGCATCATCACGTCCAGCACAATGGCATTGGGGTGGATCTGCTGCGCCAGCCGCAGCCCTTCACGCCCACTGCCGGCCGCCAGCAGCCGGCAGTCGTGGCCGCTCAGGAAACGCTCCAGCAGCTCCACCAGGTCCTGATTATCGTCGATAACCAGGAGTGTGGGGCCATGGGTGGCCATGGTGAGCGTGAGGACATATTCGGCATCGCCTTTACGCTCATCAATCTCCCAGCCCAGCCTCTCTGTCAAGCGGGCCGTCACGTGGTCGGCTGAAGGATGGACATCCTCCTGCTCAAGAGTATAGCGGGCCATCAGGCGGGCATAATCCGGCCCCGCGCTCAACGAGAGACGCAGATCACCGGGATGCGCGTGCTGCACGGCCCGGCTGAGGGTGCTCACGAGCACCTGCTGCGCCACAACCGGGTCGGCAGAGATCGTGGCCGGCCCCTCCGGCGCCTCGAAGCGCAGGCGCACCCCACGCAACTGCGCCAGCCGCTCGACTGCACTCTGAGCCTGCTGCAGCAGCACACATACATCCACCAATTGGGGCCGCATCTCCAGACGCTCCACCTCCGCCTGCACGGAGCAGACCCGGCTGGCCTCATTGGCAGTTGGTGGAGCAGAACGGTGCGCCCAGAGAATCGCTGCCACGTTGCTCACAGCCAGCTTGAGATCGCGGAAGGCCTGCCGGGTGGAGATGCCGAGCTCATGCCCAGCCTCCTGCACGGTCATGCCTTCGATGTACTGGAGATGCAACAGGTTATGCAAGCGAGCCGAAGGAGCGCGGAATGGGACGTCGGGGCCAGGGCTGAGGGCTTCGATGGCGGCGATCAGCTCACTGCGCAGTGCCTGACCGGCCATATCGCTGGTATGCCCCGCCCCCGAGCCATTGTCGCGGGCGAGAGGATGCCGCTGCAGGTAAGCAAAGTCATACAGATGCTCCAGGGCCTGCCTTACCTGCTGG
>DAOTVS010000331.1:0-4561 GCA_034436375.1 Anaerolineae bacterium
CCAGAAGCAAAGCTCGGCGCTCAATGACTGGCTGACCCAACAGAGGAGCTCATCAGCGGTGAAGCGGTTCTGGTCGTCAGACAAAGTGCCCGCGGATACGCAGCCTCAGAGCAGGCAGGGCTCATAAACCAGGGAGCGGCGGCGCATGAGAGCGTCGCACCGTCGGGATTGTGTAGCGGCCGGGCAGTGGCTGAGGGGGTGCATCCAGGATCCGTATCCGCCGCCCGGGTTGCAGCCGGCTATTCCGCCATGCTGCCGCCTGGCCTCAACCTGAGAAAGGGGGATATGCTTGACCCCCGAAAGGCCCTGTACCGGGGTAGCGCGAAGCGTAGAGCCCGGTACAGGGCAGAGCGCCTCTCGCGGCAGCCGGTTGGTCATGAACTCGCTGATGTATCTTGGATGCAACCTGGCGGCCTGGGAAATCGTTGACATAGACCTCTCTGTGTGCTATACTGCCCGCAATAGAGCGGAATGAACCGGGATGCAACACCTCCGACAACAAGGCCGTTGTTCGATCGCGGCCTGTTTTGATTCCTGGATGTGGCGTGACCTCTGGGAGATGAGACCATGAATGTGCTAACCGACCTGGCGACTGAGGCCCTGACCTTTGACGATGTCCTCCTCGTGCCTGGCAAGTCTTCCGTGATGCCCTCCGAAGTGTGTCTGAACACCACCCTGACTGCAGCAATTGACCTTCCCATTCCTCTTCTTTCGGCAGCTATGGATACCGTGACCGAAGCCCGCCTGGCCATTGCCCTGGCCCGTGAGGGCGGCATCGGCATTATCCACCGCAACATGACGATTGAGGCGCAGGCTGCTGAGGTTGACATGGTCAAGCGCTCGGAATCGGGCATGATTGTGGCGCCCATCACCCTGCCGCCCACGGCCACCCTGGCCGACGCGGAGGCGCTGATGGCTCGCTATCACATTTCGGGCATCCCCATTACTGCCGACGGCGGTCGCCTGGTAGGCATCCTCACCAACCGCGACGTGCGCTTTGTGGAAGATTTCAGCCGGCCGGTCAGCGAATACATGACCCACGAGCGCCTGGTCACCGCGCCCCTCGGCACCACCCTGGAGGATGCCAAGGCCATTCTGCAGCGGCACCGCATCGAGAAGCTGCCCCTGGTCGACGAGCAGTTCCGCCTCAAAGGGCTGATTACCGTCAAAGATATCCAGAAAAAGCGCGATTATCCCAACGCGGCCCTGGATGGGCATGGCCGCCTGCGGGTGGGGGCGGCGGTAGGCGTCGGCCCTGACCTGGAGGCGCGCGTGACGGCGTTGGCCAAGGCCGGCGTCGATGTGGTGGTGGTCGATACCTCCCATGGCCACACGGCGGGCGTGATCAACGCCATCCGGCGTGTGAAAGCGGCCTGCCCGCAGATGCCTGTGGTGGCCGGCAACGTCGTCACGGCCGAGGGCACGCGCGAGCTGATCGAGGCGGGCGCCGATGCCATCAAGGTGGGGGTGGGGGCTGGCTCGATCTGCACGACGCGCATCGTCGCCGGGGTGGGCGTGCCGCAGCTCACGGCCGTCGCCGATTGCGCGGCCGCCGCGCGGCCCTACGGCATTCCCATCATCGCCGATGGTGGCATCAAGTATTCGGGCGATATCGTCAAGGCATTGGCTGCGGGGGCGCACTGCGTGATGCTGGGCAGCCTCTTTGCCGGTCTGGAGGAAAGCCCGGGGGACATCGTCCTCCAGGAAGGGCGCCGCTTCAAGGAATACCGTGGTATGGGCTCACAGGCTGCCATGGGCGGCCCTGCCCGCGACCGCTATGCCCTGGGCCCGGGCGAAGGCCCGCGCAAAGTTGTGCCCGAAGGCATCGAAGGCCGGGTGCAGTACAAGGGGCGGTTGAGCGAGTTTGTCTTCCAGCTCACCGGTGGCCTGCGCCATGGCATGGGCTATGTCGGCGCCGCCAACCTGACCGAGCTGCGAGACAAGGCCCGCTTTATTCGCATCACCAATTCCGGCCTGTTGGAAAGCCACCCACACTCGGTGTTCATCACCAAAGAAGCGCCCAACTACCAGGCGCCGGGGGGCGAATGACTCGTAACAAGTAATCCGTAATGCGTAACGTCGCTATTTCGGAGTATGAGTTGCTCTGCGGGCCGCTCGCCTGGCACAGCTTGCGCAAAGCACCATGCACGGGAGATGGCGTCCTTACGGATTACGAATTACGCATTACGGATTGAGCTTACGATACCCAAGCCAACTCTGAGAGGACTCATGCTTACACGAGTAACCGTTACCCCCGCCCCCGGGCAGCCGGACCTGCGGGGAGCGGCCGTCCTGGCTGAGATTGCCACACTGGGCATTGCGGGCGTGCGCGCGGTTGAGACGGCCGATCTCTATTTTCTGGAAGGCGCTCCCAGCGAGAGTGACCTGCAGCGGCTGAGCGAGTCGCTGCTGGCCGACCCGGTGGTGCAGCGTTGTCGGTGGGAGCCGGTTACAGAGGCCGCCGGCCTCGGGCAGCAAGCGCCCGGCACGTGGACGGTGGAGGTGGCGCTCCTGCCCGGCGTGACGGATGCCGTGGCGGCGCACCTGCTGCAGGGCGCGCGCATGTTGGGGGTCGATACCCTTACCTGGGCGGCCACCGGCCAGCGTTATGTGCTGCACGGGGACCTGGGCGAGGCCGATGTACAGCGCATCGCGCGGACGCTCCTTTGCAACGAGGTCATCCAGCAGTTCAGTCTGGGCGCCATCGTGCCCACCCGCACTCATATCGAGCGCACGGGGCCCTGGGTGGAAGTCATCCCTCTGCGCAGCGCCCCGGCCGAAGAGCTGGCTCGCATCAGCCGCGAGCGCCTGCTCTCACTGGATGGCGCTGAAATGGCGGCCATCCAGCGTTATTTCGCTGACGCCGGCCGCGACCCCACCGATGTGGAACTGGAGACCCTGGCCCAGACCTGGTCGGAGCACTGCGTGCACAAGACCTTCCGGGCTGTGGTCGATTACGAGGAATATCAGGGCAACTCGCTGGTGCGCAGTGAGCGTATCGATGGCCTGCTCAAGACCTTTATCCGCGCCGCCAGCGACCAGATCGCGGCGCCCTGGGTGCTCTCGGCTTTTGTCGATAACGCGGGTATCATCGAGTTCGGCTCTGGCCATGAGCTTTCCTTCAAAGTCGAGACGCACAATCACCCCTCGGCCCTGGAGCCTTTTGGGGGGGCCAATACCGGCGTGGGCGGCGTGGTGCGCGATATCATCGGCGTCTCGGCGCGGCCAATCGCCAATACCGACGTCCTCTGCTTTGGGCCGACAGACCTGCCCTTTGCCCAGTTGCCGCCGGGGGTGCTGCACCCGCGGCGCGTCTATTCCGGCGTGGTGAGTGGCGTGGAGGATTACGGCAACAAGATGGGCATCCCCACCGTCAACGGGGCCATCCTGTTCCACCCCGGCTATACCGCCAATCCACTGGTCTACTGCGGCTGCTTGGGGCTGGCTCCGCGCGGCCGGCACCGCAACCAGGCGCGACCGGGCGACCGCGCGATTGTACTGGGGGGGCGCACCGGGCGCGACGGCCTGCACGGGGCGACCTTTTCCTCTGCCGAACTGACCCATGAGACGGGCACAGTCGCCGGCGGCGCGGTGCAGATCGGCAACCCGATCACCGAAAAGCTGGTGCTGGAAGCTGTGCTGGAAGCGCGCGACCGGGGCCTCTACACCGCCATCACCGACTGCGGCGCCGGGGGGCTCTCCTCGGCCATAGGTGAGATGGGCAAGGACGTGGGGGTCACTGTGCAGCTGGAGGACGTGCCCCTCAAATATCAGGGCCTGCGTCCTTGGGAGATCTGGCTTTCGGAGGCGCAGGAGCGTATGGTGGTTGCCGTGGCACCCGAGCATGTGGAGGCGGTGCTCGACCTTTGCCGCCGCTGGGACGTGGAGGCGACGGTGATTGGCGCCTTCCGTAGCGACGGCCGCCTGGTGGTGCGCTATGGCGAGGATACGGTGGCCGACCTGGAGATGGATTTTCTGCACAAAGGGCTCCCGCGCCGGCATCTGCGTGCCGTATGGCGGCGGGTGGTGCGAGAGCAGCCTCCCCTGCCGACGGTTGATGCGGGCTCGCTCCTGCTGCGCCTGTTGGCCCAGCCCGATATCGCCAGTAAGGAGGCAGTGATCCGCCGCTATGACCACGAGGTGCAAGGCGCTACGGTGGTCAAGCCGCTCGTGGGCCGGGCGAACGACGGCCCGGGCGATGCGGCCGTGCTGGCCCCCCTGGCGGCGATATGGGAGAATCAGGCTTGTAGTAGTGGCTTTGGCCGCTCGTCCTCAGTTGTTGCCATGGAGACCGTGGGTGACGAACGACTAAAGCCGTTACTACAAGGAGATGCGGGTGACGAACGACTAAAGCCGTTACTACAAGGGGATACAGGTGACGAACGGCTAAAGCCGTTACTACAAGGGGATACGGGTGGCGAACGACTAAAGCCGTTACTACAAGGGGATGCGGGTGGCGAACGACTAAAGCCGTTACTACAAGGGGATACGGGTGGCGAACGACTAAAGCCGTTACTACAAGGGGATGCGGGTGACGAACGACTAAAGCCGTTACTACAAG
>DAOTVS010000332.1:0-11141 GCA_034436375.1 Anaerolineae bacterium
CCCCGGATGCAGCCAACCCACCCCAACCCCATCCTGGGTCAGAGCCGATCTGGTGCGGAGCAGGTTAGCCTGCTGTTGCTGGGTGCTATTTATCTCAGGTGCGCTTGTGGTACTAACCATACAAGGAAACGAGGCGCCAAAAACCAAGTGGTGCCAGGCAATCCGTATGCTCCGTGCCGAGAACCCTATTTCAGAGGTGCCATCGCATTATGCCAGGTGCTGCAGCAGCTCACGAAAATACACATAATTCTGCCACGGCACATCGGGCGGCACCGAGTGATCAACGGTAGGGATATAGCCGCCCTGCTCGATGAGCGGCGCCACCTTTTTCATGACCTCGGCCCGCACCTCCTCTTTACCGCGGCTCAGCTCGCGCTTGTCGATGCCGCCCACCAACAGCAGGTCCCGCCCATAGCGCCGGCGCAGGGCCACCGGGTCCATGCCGGCCGCCGCCTCCAGGGGCCAGACGCCGTTGATCCCCGCCTCCAGCCAGATGGGGATGAGCTCCTCGATGTTGCCGTCACTATCCACAAAGATGATATCGACCCCGCGCTTGCGCGCCAGGTCGGCGATGCGCCGGTAGCCCGGCAGCATCCACTTGCGCACCTGGGCAGGGGCCATGAGCGAGCCGTTCTTGTAGGCCATGTCCTCCCAAATGTTAATGTAATCCACCTGCACCTCGCACAGGGCGCGCTCAATGGTGGCCAGGATGAAATCCGTATGAAACTCGCACATGGCGCCGATCAGGTCCGGGTCATCGGCGGTCATATAGCAGAGGCTTTCCAGGCCCATCCAACTGCGCAGACGGCCGAAATAACCGTCGAACATGATGCCCAGGGGGTAATCGCGCGCTTGCGCCCCGGCCTTGAACGCTTCCCAACCGGCGGGGTAGCGGCCGGGGCTAGCAGGGTCATAGCGACGCGCCATCAATTCGAAATCAGCCCGCGACCGGACCGGGAACTCGAGAAAGCGCGGCATGGCCGGCGAGATGTGCTTGAGGTTGATCTTCTTGACGCCATCCCAATCGATGATGGTCTGGGTGCGCTCATCCTCCGCCAGGACCTGCACCGGAAAGCGGGGCAGCATGCCGGTGTTCACGGGCACATAATCGATTGCGCCCGGGCAGTAGGGCTGGCCGCGGTCGAGCCCCAGGTAGCGGTGCAAGGGGGTGCCGGGGTGTTGCTCATCGACCGTATTCGTCTCCGGCAGATACACTGCCGCCGGCAGACCCTCACCATGCCAACGGTGGACGGTCTCTTCCAGATAGTGCCACTCCCACAGGGGCTGCCGGTCCACAGGCTGGAAGTGCATAGTCGCCAGAAAGCGTTCGCGTGCGTTCAAAGGGTAAAGGGTCCTTTCGTAAGGGGCTGCTGGCAACGAATTTCCGGCACGGTTTGCACGGATTACCTGCGCCTTCTTACAGCGGGTCTGCGGACAAGTTCAGCCTGGCCCGATTGCGCCGGCTATGACAAGCATCCGTCCGCGAAGCACGCAAGCAATCCGTGTAATCCGTTTCAGAAATCCGTTGACAGCCTTTCCGCTGGCAGGCCGTAATCCTCGGCAGCGCGCGTCAGTGCATTGATATTCTCCAACCTGGCCCCAGGCACCATGTTGGCCCCTTCGGTCAGGATAAAGCCACTGCAGGGCGCCAGGATCTCCAGGGCGCGGCGGGCCGCGCGGTACACATCATCGACCGTGCCCTGTACAAAGAGCGCCGGCTCCACGTTGCCCGTGACGACGGCGCGCCCACCCAGGTAGGTGCGCACCTGCTCCAGATCGGTCTTCCAGCCAAAGGTGACGAGCTCCTGGATGTCCATCTCCCGGTAGATGGGCAACAGATGGTTGGCCGGCGCATCGATATGGATCCGCAGCGGTCGGCCGATCGCATCTACAATGCGCATGACGCACGGATAGACAAACTCGCAGTACATCTGCGGCGAAAGCACCCCTGAAGAGTCATCCACCAGATAGGTGCCGGCCCCTACGCCCACGCCCATACTATGCAGCCACCGGTAGCGGGCAATCACTTTATCCGTCACGATCGTGAGGAACTCGTGGGCAAAGGCAGGCCGCTCATACAGGTCAAGGTAGATGTCGGGGCCACGCAGGTCCGTGGCCAGGGTGAACACGCCGATAGTGCCCCATGGAAAATGCAGACGCTCGGGCAGGCGCCGGGTTACGCCGTCGGCATAGCGCAACTGGTAATCGCCCAGGTGCGCCTCCATGCCAGCCATCCAGGCGCGCATCGCCCCTGTGTAGCGGTTGTCAGCCACATCGACAGCCTCCAGGCGACGCAAGTCGGCCTCCGTCTGGATGGGGTGCGAGATGATCCAGGGGGTCAGTTCATCGTGGCCCAAGTCGCAACCCAGGGCATAGCTCTCACCATAGAAGGAGAAAAGCTCGGGCGACACGCCCACCCCGGTCACATCGCCGGCCACGTGCTCCAGCACCCACTGGTGCGCCTGCACTTGTAGTGTGAGCATGGTGAGGGGATCCGCCGTATACTCGGCCCAGGTGTGGCCCAGCTCGCGCAGCCAGTAGCGCGAGGCCAGCCCGGGCATGACCGGCACCCGGTCAAGATAGCGAAAGTGATAGGCAGCCTCGATGCGCGCTTGCCGCCGCTCGATTTCGGACCAGGGGATGTTGATGTCTATGGTCTGCAAACGGCTTCTCCTAATGCGCCCCTTTCCTGCTAGAGATGGGATATCCCAAGCTTCGATAGTGCCCGTACTCGAGCACCGTGTCGTAGATGGTCACGATATTCTCCAGCGGGATATCGGCGATATAGTCCTGGCTGCCGCAGAGGATGAGCCCGCCGCCGGGCGCCACGTTCCGCAGCCGGTCCAGCACTTCGTTGCGCACATCCTCCACCGTGCCCATGGGCAGGGTGCGCTGCGTATCGATGGAGCCGTGGAAGGTGATCTGGCGGCCGAAATCGCGCTTGAGATCGTTGATGTCCATATCGGCGGCGCGCACCTGCACCGGATCCAGCGCATCGAGTCCGGCCTCGATCAGGTCTGGCAGCAGGAGCCGGATGCTGCCGCAGGAATGCTGCATCACCTTGAGGCCATAGCGCTTGGCCAGGCCATACAGGCGCCGGGTCTGCGGCAGGCAGAAGCGGCGGAAATCCTCCGGACGGATGAACGGACGGCGCTGGGTGCCGTAATCGTCGCCCATGAAAAAGATATCGAGCTTGCCCCGGGCCGCCTCGAACATGCGGCGCGTCGTCTCATAGTAATAGTCGGTCACGCGCGTCAGCAGGGCGTTGACCACCTCCGGCCGCTCATACATGTTGACGAAGAATTGCTCGGTGCCCATCAGCTCCAGCGACCACGTGAAAAAGGGGCACCAGTCGCCGCCGCAGACAGCATAATCGCCCATAGCCTCACAGGCCGCGGCATAGTGCTCATAATCGTAAGCGTCGGGGTCGGGCCAGCAATAGCCCTCTATATCGGCCACCGTGGTTGCCTGCGCCAGGGGATGCCCCACCGGGTAACCCTCTTTGCCAATCTCGACCCCCCACAGGTCGATATATCCGCCATCAGGCAACTTTTTGACCTCGTCGCCGATGTACCGGGCGCGCACAATGCGGATGTCTACGCCCAGGCGCTGCAGCAGTTGCTCCGGGTAGGCCTGGTACGTGCTCGCAGGCAGGGCTGGATCGCAGCCCAGGTATTGGCAGAGACGCTCCGTCACGCCCCACAGGGCGCCGTAATCCAGGGGCACACGGTCAGGCTCCTGGTGGTTCAAAGCCTTGAGCACACGCTCTTTAGAATTCACGTCTTGACTCCACAGCAGGGCTGCATCACATTTTGATCGCGCCGGCCGTCAGCCCCTTCACAAAGGCGCGCATGCCGATGAAGAACGGGATGAAAAGCGGTAGCGAGCCGATGACATAGCCGGCGAAGAGCGGGCCATAGTTCGTTTGATACTGCCCCTGGAAATAGCTGAGACCGATAGTGAGGGTGCGCAGTTTGTTGTCCTGCAGGGTTACCAGGGGCCAGATATAGTCGTTCCACACGGAGAGCACGTTGAGGATGGCCAGGGTGCTCACCATCGGCTTGACCAGGGGCAGGGCAATCCGGTAGAACACCTGGAAGCGGTTGGCGCCATCGATCGAGGCCGAGTCGAACAGCTCCTCCGGCAGGGTGGCGAAAAAGCTCCGCAGCAAGTAGATGGCAAACACCTGGCCGCCCGCGATATAGGGGAAGATCAACGCCCAGTAGGTATTGAGCATCCCCAACTGCTTGATCCACATGAAGGAGGGCACCAGGGTCAGGACTCCCGGCACCATCAGAAGGCTGATGATAGCGTAAAAGAGCACCGTCCGCCCCGGGAACGAGTAGCGGGCAAAGACGAACGCCGAGAGGGAGGAGAACAGGAGCACCCCGGGCACGGAGATAGTCGCCACGATCGCCGTATTGAGCAGGTATCTCGCCACCTGGTTAAAGGCAATGGCATAGTTTTGGAAATACATGGGCCAGGTCGGCAGCATGAAATAGTGCCGCATCTGGCTGGTCGTCTTGAAAGAGGTGATGAGCAGGAAATAGAAGGGCAGAAAGGTGAAGATCGCCACCACAATGAGGAACAAATTCCCCACAACGTTCGCATGACGGAATCTGCGCTGCACGCTGACCAGGGAAGTGGCTGAACGCATTTGGAGTCTCCTTATCCCTCTGGGGAGTATTCGACGCTGGAGCGGATGAACCTCATGTTGATTGCCGTGAGGATAAAGATGATCACGAACAGGAAGACACCAATCGCCGAAGCGTACCCCATCTTGCCAAAGCGGAACGCGGATTGGTAGAGGACCAACCCGGGCACATAGGTCGATTGCCCTGGGCCGCCATTAGTGAAGAGCAGGACGTCCTGGAAGCCCTGGATCTGAGCGATCGTCGTCATGATGAAGATTAGCTTGAATTGCCCCAGGACCATCGGCACGTCCACGCTAATGATACGCCGCAGGCGCGAGGCCCCATCGATGGCCGCCGCATCGAACAACTCGCTAGGTATCGAATCGAGGCCGGCAAGGTAGATAAGCAGGTTCAGGCCTGACACCCATGGGAAACCGAAAAAGGCAATACACCACAGCGCCAGGCGCATATCACCTAGCCAGAGCTTGGCCAGTTGAGGCAGACCGATACCCCTGAGTATGGTGTTGATGAGGCCCATCTGTGGATCATAAATAAAGATCCAGACCAGGATGAGCACAATACTCGGCACGATCATCGGGATGATCAGCAGCACACGCCAAAAGTAGGCGGTACGTGCGCTCCTCAGGCCAAATATCACTTCTGCCGCAAGAAAAGGGACGGTCATGGCCACGGCCAGGCGAAAGGCGGCCAGTTTCAGCACGTTGGGCAAAGAGATCAGAAAAGCCCTGTCGATGGTGAACATCTGCACAAAGTTGTTCAGGCCGACGAATTCGTTATGCACCCCATCCCAACGGAAGAAACAGTGAATCAGGGCCGACAATACGGGCCAGTAGGTGAAGACAATCAGCAGGACAAAGGTGGGCAGGATAAACAGGTAGATGCTTCCGACCTCTAGCAGCGTGGCCAGGGCGCCATGGCGCTTGCGGCGGGCGGTAACCGGCGAGCGAGACGCAAGCCCTTCCTCCAGGTTCATATCAGTGGTCCTTCCCTACGATTCATCGATCTCAGGGAAGGGGCCGCGTAGGCAGCCCCTTCCCCATCCAGCGATGGCTATCAGCTAACCTCACTGCTTCGGGCGCGAGGCCAACACACGATCGGCGGCCGCGTTCATGTAGCCCTGCAGTTGGTCGAGCATCGATGCCTCATCGAGCTGCCCGACACAATAGGGCAGCACTACGGAGGCGAAGTTCTGCCCGTACTCATAGTCGAGCAAAGAGTCGTCCTCCTGGAAGCTCGACGGGGGATAGGTGATCGACTCCGCAAAGCCCATCTTGACGGTGAGCGGGTTGAGAGGAGCACCCTTGACGTTGGGGATAGTCTGCGGCGTCTCGTCGACGATCTTGCCGATATTCTCGGGAGTGGTGGAGAACATGAGGAAATCGGCGCAGGTATCCGCCGTCCCTTTCTTCAGAGCTGTGGCTGTCAGTGCATACTGGAAGGAGCCATAACCCGAGGCCACGTTGGTCAATGGAACGTTGGCAGGCACCCCCGACCAGGTAGCCTGGTCGACAGCCGGGAAATAGAACCAGCCCAGGTCAAACTTGCGGTCGGGGTCGTTCAGGAATGCATTGAGTTGCCACACGCCGGTGATGATCATGGACCCGCCGCCGGTCAGAAACAGCCGGTAGGCTGGCTCCCAATCTACGCCCAGGGCGCCGTCCTGCCAATAGGCTGCCATAGCCTTGAGGGTCCTCAACCGGGCGACCTGCTCTTCCATATGCGCCGAATAAGTGCCGGCCTTGATGGCATCAGCCATTTCCCACTTGTCGGCCCAGCCGTTGCCATTCTCGTCATATTTCTTGATATAGTTCCAGAAAAAGTACTTGGAGAGCCAACCGGAGACCCATGTAAGCTGGTCGAGCTCACCATTGCCGCCGCCGCACCAGGCAAAGCCGGGCATGTTGAGATTCTTCTTGATCGCCTCGCAGGCGGCGATCATCTCGGACCACAGCTTGGGTTCCTCACTGATGCCAGCTTTGCTGAAGATATCCTTATTGTAGTAGATGCCGACCTGCGTCTGGTCGCCCAGGAGCATGTACAGGTGGCCATCGGGGGCGCGCCAGAAATCCACACTGGGGTAGAAGCTGTCGTGCCAGACCTTGCTGCCGGGGTTGTCGGGCGGGTCGTAGGGGTTGGGCATTTCCAAATAGGGGTCAAGGTTGAGCCACCAATTCTTGCCCAGGTCCTCGTTCACCCAGTCGGGCTGGGTCCACATCAAATCGGGAGCCGTCCCGGCTGTCAGTGCGGTGATCATCGCATCACGGCGGTTACCCATGGGGTTGGGCATGAACTTGATCTTGACATTGGTGTGGTTGGCCATGTACGCGTTGGCCACTTCGTCAAAGGCTTTGATTTCGGTCTGGCCTTCCTGAAGCGCTTGGCCGGTATATTTGGAGGGAGTGTAGCCGCCCGCATCGAACTGGATCTCCACGGCGGCCTGAGCGGGCTCGGGCGTCGCCGCAGGAAGCGCAGTAGGGGCTGGAGCTTCGGTAGCCGCTGCGGCGGGAGCTGAAGTTGCAGCTTGGGCAGGGGGCTGGGTCGGACTCTCAGCAGCCTTGGGCGCGCAAGCCGCCAAGGCGACTGCTGCTGCCTGCAGGCCCACGACGTGCAGGAACTGACGGCGCGATACGCATTTACGCTCAGTCATCTTGGACATCTCCTTCGGGCTCACCCGAGATGCAGATTCTGAGAAGCGGTTCAATCTCGATCGGTTGCTTGGCCAACTGTGAGTGCGAATGCGTCAATATTCCCTCCTCTTCCATGAGCAAAGCCGCCTCTTTGCCTGCCAGTTCGTGGATGTGGTAGAATGGACCAGATCCGAACTGATAACGAGCACGATGGCAAAGCTTCACCCATTATATCAGGAATCGGCAGGCAATTGGGCCAAATCATGCCAACGGCAGGCCGAAGCGATGCCAAGCAGAAGACATGGAGAGGACATTTGGCGGACATCGGCGGACATGCAGTTAGCCCCTCCTTCGTGCGGGAATTGCGCCGGGTGTTGAACCATCTCTACGAGTGGCCTGAGATCTGCCGGAGCCCCCTCCTGGGACTTTTCGCCGTGCAGGAGCGAGACGACCCGCCACAAGCGCTGCGGCATCTCCTGACCGAGGCGATCGAGACCTTCAAGCCGGAGAGCAACGTATCCCTGCGGGCAAGGGCCCGCCGTACCTATCAGCTCTTGCACTCGCGCTACATCGAGCAATTCACACAGAAAGAGGTCGCCACCGAGCTGGGGCTGAGCATCCGGCACCTGCGGCGGGAGGAATCCCTCGCCCTGCACACGCTGGCCACCTATCTGTGGACCCACTATGACCTGGCGCCCACCTGGCAAGAGCTGGCAAGTGCGCTCCCCGCTCTTGACGAGAGTGTTGCGGCGCCGGATGCGCAGGCCGCCACGGCAGAGCAGGAGCTGGATTGGCTGCAGGCATCGCTGCCGAGCGAGCCGATAGAGGTTGCCGGGCTGGTTCACTCCGCACTGGCGCTGATCGGCCCCACAGCCCAGGCAACAGAGGTGCGGCTGGATTGCCGGACGCCGGAGGGCTTGCCCCGCCTGGTTGCCCAGTCTACCCCGGTGCGGCAGGCCCTGCTGAATGTGTTTGCCACCATCATCCACGGCGCTCCAGGCGGGCAGGTAACGGTCGATGCCTGGCTGGACGATGCCCAGATTTGCATTGCCGTGCAGGCCACGGGAATCCGCACCACGGCAGAGCTGGGCGGCGATGAAGGCGAACGGCTTAAGATGGCGCGCCGGCTGGTGCAGCTGTCGGGCGGCTCGCTCCACATCGCGGCCGGTGACGAGGGGGAGTCTTCCCTCACGATCACCCTCTCACTGCCTGCGGAAGAGCGCATACCGATCCTGGCCATCGACGACAACGCTGATGCCCTGCGCCTGCTGGAACACTCCCTGGCGCAGAGCCGCTACCGGTTCATTGGCGCAGCGGACCCGGCGCAGGCTCTGCGTCTGGCGCAGGAAAGCCATCCCCGGATCATCCTGCTGGATGTGATGCTGCCCAGAATCGACGGCTGGGAACTGCTAGGCCGGCTGCGCCAGCACCCGCAGACCCGCGATATCCCCGTCATCATCTGCACCATTTTGCCCCAGGAGGGCTTGGCCAGCGATCTGGGCGCAGCGGCGTTTCTGCGCAAACCGATCAGCCGGCAGGCTCTGCTCTCCACTCTAGATCGCCAGCTTGGCCTGGGGGCGCCATAATCCCACTGATAGCCTCTATACAGGCCAGCATCTGCCCGAGCGAAAGGCCGCCCTGCTTGGTCACGGCCAAGGCATTGCTCACGATCGGCTGGCGGGCCGCGTCGCGCGCCGAGATCAGGATCGTCGGTATATCCTGCAGGGCAGGATCCTGCCGCTTCACGGCCAGGAACTGAAAGCCATCCATGCCCGACATGACCAGGTCGAGCAGGATCACGTCAGCGGGTTGCTCGTGCAGGACCTCCAGGGCGCTCTGCCCATCGCTTGCCGTCAGAATCCGGTAGCCGCGCTCTGACGAAAGCAGCATGCGCCGGAAAAGCCTCAAGGCCTGGGGCTCGTCGTCGACAATCAACACCGTCTTTCCCCGCATGGGCAGGCGGTCCATGGCAGCCAGCAGGGCCTCGCGCAGGACGGGCTTGACGAGATAGTCCGTAGCACCCATTCCCACTGCGACCTCGTGGATACCCGGCACCGAGCAGATGATGACCGGTGTGCCATTTGCGGGCCCGCCAGCCTCGTCCAGGCGGCCAAGCGCCTCGCCCACAGACACATCATTGATGAGGAGCGCCCGCGCCGGTGTGTGCAGCGCCTCTTGCAGCGCCTGCTGTAGATCCTCGGTGGCAGCCACCTCGGCGTTGCCAACATAGCGGCTCAGAAGCCGCTGCAGCACGTCACCCGACTCCGACACGACAAAGCGCGGGCGCAGGACGGGTGCGGATACCCGTGAAGGGCGAATGCGTTCCTCATACTGCAGGTAGGGGTTGATCCACCGCGAGGGCCTACTCTCTACAGGCGTCGGAGGGTCAATCGGCAGACTAAAGAAGAAGGTTGTGCCCCTGCCCTCCTCGCTCTCCAGCCAGATCTGACCCTGGTGCAGCTCGATGAAACGCTTGCTGATGCTCAATCCCAGGCCGCTTCCACCGTAGCGGCGGCGGATGGAAGCATCAAGTTGTTGAAAAGGCTCGAACACTTTGCTCACAGCGTCGGGGGAAATCCCAGGGCCCGTATCCGCTACACTCACCATGATGGATCCTCCCTCCTGCCAAGCGCGGATGCGCACGCCCCCCCGTTCGGTAAAGCGCCCGGCATTGCTCAACAGGTTGAGCACCACCTGGCGGATGCGCGTGGGATCACAGAGAATCCCCGGCAGGTCCTGCGGCACGTCCATCTCCAGGCTGAGCCCCTTGGAAGCAAACAGGGGATGCACAGCGGTGACAGCGGCGGCGATCACCTCGTGCAGCAGCACCCGCTCCTTCACCAACACGACCTGCCCTGTCTCCACCTGGCTGAGGTCGAGCACATCGTCGATCAGCCGGGAGAGGTGTTGGCTATTGCGCAAAATCACGTCGAGATCCGCCAGCAGGTTCTGGGGGATGCGGCTGCCATAGACGTGGGGCGTCTGCACGATCAGTTCGGTAAAGCCGATGATCATGTTCAGGGGCGTGCGCAGCTCGTGGCTCACATTGGCCACAAACTCCTCTTTGGCCCTGCGGGCCTCCTCCGCCGCCTGGCGCAGGCCCTGTACCGTGCGGTCGAGCCGCGTAAGCTGCAGGTTTGCTTCCGCCAGGTCCGCAAGGGTCTCTTTGAGGCGCACTTGGGAATCGCGCGCCTGCTCCAGCAGGTTGCGGCTCCGCTCATAACTCGACCAAGACCACTGCACGGCAGTCGAGAAAGGGCGCTGCGTGAGCAGGATCAGGCCCACCATGCCCCACACACCCATCATGGCGACCACACGCATCTGGAGGCTGCCTGATGGGCCCAGGGGAACAATAAGAAGGATGATTGTGACCAACACGCCGGCCAAGCTGCCTTCCATGCCGCCCACAAACATAGTGAGCAACCCGATGGGTAGAGCGAGGAGGCAGACGGCCACATCGGCCCCACCCCACAGTACCGCCAGCAGGTCCACGATCAGGCATGTCACAGCCAGCAGCCACACTGAAGGGGAAAAATGGCGCTCGTGCACGCACAGCACGACCAACGATGAGGCGAACAGGATCATGGCCAGCGTGCCCCCTACCGCAGGGTCGGGCAACCGCATAGACCAGATGAGGAGGATGATGCCGGCGGCAAAGGACCCGGCCAGCACCAGGGGGATACTGTCATTCTGCAACTCTCTGAGCGTCGAGCGGATTTCGCCGGTGACCCGCGGGGGCGGGGGAAAGGCCGTGTCGGACATGGGTTCCTTCTTCCAGAGCGGGGTGCGGATATGACCAGATGCCCCTATCTTATGCGGAATCAGCGAAAATAACAAGAGGTGGCCCCTCACATGCTAA
>DAOTVS010000333.1:0-15612 GCA_034436375.1 Anaerolineae bacterium
GGCTGCCACGAAGGGCAGCCGGGGCCAGCACAGCCCACCAACACTCCATTTCCGGGAGATGCCGGGCAGCGGCGGAGCGCAATGGCCCGGCTGGCGCCCAGATCGTTGCGACAGGGCTTTCCACCTCCGCTTGCAGCCGAAGCGGGAATGGGCTACAATGCGGGTCCTTGAGATGAGGGGATGGAGAAGGACTGATGACAAAGACTGGCCCGGGCCGTGAGTGGATCATTGTGGTGATGGCGGCGGCCGTGCTGGCGTTCGATCAATTGACCAAGGCCATGGTGATGCGCAACCTCATGCCTGGGGTTCCGTGGAATCCAATTGCGTTCCTGCGCCCCATTGTGGTGCTCAACTATGTGACCAACGAGGGCGTTGCTTTCGGCCTCTTTCCCCAGTTGAGCAGTTATTACGTCTTTATCCAGCTGGCAGTCGTCGGGGCGCTGATCCTCTTCTATCGCCGCTTTGCCGTCAACCATTGGCTGATGCCGGTGTGCCTGGGCCTGCAGTTGGGTGGCGCCCTGGGCAACCTGGTAGACCGCCTGCACTTTGGTCATGTCATCGATTTCATCGATTTCAAGGTCTGGCCGGTCTTTAACGTCGCCGACTCGTGTATCGTCGTTGGGGTCCTCATCCTGGCTTTCCTCCTCCTGCGCGACCGGCCCGAGACGGATGCTACGCAGGTTGGCCCTCATGGCCGTTAGCGAAGGAGGAGCGGTGACGGTGAGCACAGGCGCCCGGGAGCAACTGCGGTTGAGGGTGGCCCCCGAGGATCGGGGTGAACGGTTGGACCGTTATGTGACGGCGCAGGCGCCCCATCTCTCCCGCTCTGCCGTGCAGCGTCTCATCGAAGAGGGAGCGGTGCTCGTGAACCATGCCCCTGGCAAAGCCAGCTACCGTGTGGAAGAGGGGGATGTGGTCGAGGTGCAGGTCCCTCTGCCGACGCCGGCAGAGCCCAAGCCTGAGGCGATACCCCTGGATATTGTCTACGAGGATGCCGCCCTGGTGGTGCTCAACAAGCCGGCTGGACTGGTGGTGCACCCGGCTCACGGCCACCGGACAGGCACTCTCCTCAATGCCCTTCTGGCGCGCTACCCTGAGCTGCGCGCCTGGCCCGCGGAAGAGGGCTTTCCTGGCCTGGTGCACCGCCTGGACCGCGACACTTCTGGACTGCTCCTCGTGGCCCGTACGCCCGCTGTGCAGCAGGCGCTGCGCCGCCAATTCAAGGCGCGCACCGTGGACAAGGTGTACCTGGCCCTGGTCCACGGCTCGCCGCGGCTCGACCGGGCGCGCATCGATTCGCCCATTGGGCGCGACGAGCGCGAGCGCAAGCGTATGGCGGTTGTGAGCGAGGGCGGCCGTGAGGCCGTCACCGAGTATGAAGTGCTGGAGCGCCTGCCCGGCTACAGCCTGCTGGAGGTCCATCCCAAGACCGGGCGCACCCACCAGATCCGCGTTCACCTGGCGGCCATCGGGCACCCGGTGGCCGGCGATCCCCTTTACGGCCCCCGCCGTGAGCGCCTGCCTCTCAACCGGCTGTTTCTGGTCGCGGCCCGCCTCAGCTTCATCCACCCCATCAGCGGTGAGGAGGTTACATTCTCCGTGCCGTTGCCGGCGGAGCTGGAGCGGTTGCTGGCGGAACTGCGGAGAACGTAAAGCGTCAACCGTGATCCGCAATGTGTGATGCATGAGAGGTTGGTGATGCATCGCGGGCTTTGCTAAAAGCTGCGGGCTCTTACGCGGCGGATGTAACACTCGCTTGACAGAAGCGCATACTGACCTTACAATGAAACAAACGTTCTATTCTGCCGGGCGCGTCCCTTTACGTATTACCCATTACGTATTACGTACTCCGCCCCGGCCATTGACCCACAGGAGGCCCTACCATGCGAGAAGTGACCGTGGCGGTGGCGCAGTTGGCGCCGACGCTGGCCAAGGTGAGCGATAACCTCAAGCGCATGTCCGAGATGATCGACGAGCTCTGCGGGCAGCAAAAGGTCGATATCATTGTCTTTCCCGAGTTGATCACGACCGGCTATGAGTGCGGCGTTCGCTTTGTGGACCTGGCGGAGCGGGTGCCCGGGCCCGCCGTGAGCTACCTGGCCAAACAGGCGTCGGATTACGATGTGCATATCGCCTTTGGCCTGGTGGAGAAGCACAAGGTCGAGAGCGTCCTCTACGATACGGCGGTGTTGATCGACAACGAGGGCGAGGTGGCCACCGCCTACCGCAAGATCCACCTCAAGGGCGAAGAGCGGCTGGCTTTCCGGCCGGGCTTTAAGAACATGGTCGTCGAGACCAAGCATGGACAACTGGGCCTGCTTCTGGGATGGGACCTGGCCTTCCCCGAGGCAGCGCGTTGCCTCGCCCTGCAGGGGGTCGAGCTTCTATGCGTCTGCGGCTGCTGGGAGAATCCCAACATCCAGGAGTGGCAGACTTTTATCAGCGCCCGTGCTTTCGAGAATGCCATCTTTGTCGCTGCCGCCAACCGTCTGGGGCAGGAGTACACCATCTCCTTCTTTGGCGACAGCCGCATTGTCGGTCCCCGCGGCGAGGTCTATGCCTCCTTTGAGGAGGAAGGCGAGGGCTTTCGCGTCGCCAAGATCGATCTGGATGAAGTCAAGCGCTACCGCGAAGAGCTGCAGATTTTGCAGTGCCGGCAGCCGCAGACGTATCGAGATATTGTGAAAATGTACTAGTGGATCATGGGGTTGTTGCATCATCGGCTTAGCCCTGCGCCGCGGCGCAGGGCTAAGCCGATGATGCAACAACCCCATGATCCACGGTTCCCCTATTCCGGAGGACCCTATGATCGACTTGCGTTCCGATACTGTCACTCTCCCCACCCCTCGCATGCGCGAAGCCATGTATCAGGCTGAGCTGGGCGACGATGTGTATGGCGAGGACCCGACGGTGATCCGCCTGCAGGAGCTGGCGGCGGAGCGGCTGGGCAAAGAGGCCGCCCTGCTGGTGACCAGCGGCACGATGGGCAACCTGGTCTCGCTCCTGACCCATTGCGGGCGCGGCGACGAGGTTATCCTGGGCGATCTGGCGCACATTTTCCTCTACGAGCAGGGCGGCGCTTCGGCCCTGGGCGGCATCGTGCTGCACACCGTGCGCAACCGGCCCGACGGCATGCTGGATGTGGCGGATATCGAGGCTGCCGTGCGCGACGACAACATCCATTTCCCCCGCTCGCGCCTGGTCTGCCTGGAGAACACGCACAACCGCTGCGGCGGAGCCGTGCTCTCACCGGCGCAGATGCACGAGGTGGCGGCTGTGGCCCACGCCCACGGCCTGCGAGTGCACGTCGACGGGGCGCGCATCTTTAACGCAGCCGTGGCCCTGAATGTGCCCGTGAGCGCCCTGGCGGCGGAGGCCGATTCGGTCACCTTTTGCCTTTCCAAGGGCCTGGCGGCGCCGGTGGGCGCCGTGATCTGCGGCAGCGCGGCCTTTATTGCCGAGGCGCGGCGCAACCGCAAGGTACTCGGGGGCGGCATGCGGCAGGCGGGGGTGCTCGCGGCGGCGGGCATCGTGGCCCTGGAGGAGATGGTTGACCGCTTGGCCGAGGACCACGCCCATGCGCGCCTGCTGGCCGAGGGCATGGCTGAGATCCCGGGGCTGGAGATCGACCCCGAGACCGTGCGCACCGATATCGTCATCTTTGAGCTGACCAGCCAGAAGCTCACTCCGGCTGAGCTCTCGGCGCGACTCAGAGCTGAGGGGGTCCTGATTAACCCCACTGAGGGCCGCAAGCTGCGCGCCGTGACCCATTACGGCATCTCGCGCGCCGACGTGGAGCAGGCCCTTGCCACACTCAGGCGGGTCATGCAGTCCGCGGCATAGGGTGAAGTGGAGACAGGCGGGAGGAGGGGGAGGTACGGCGGGCACAGAAGGCAACGCTCACAGAGGGTGCGCCATTTGCCAAAAGGCGCGGTATCTGCTATAATCACCCTCGTTCGGGGCGTAGCGCAGCCCGGTAGCGCACTTGAATGGGGTTCAAGTGGTCGGAGGTTCAAATCCTCTCGCCCCGACCAGATACAATAGGGAAGACCCTTGGCAGGCATTATAAACGTAGTGCCCCCAAGGGTCTTTTCTTTTGAAGAGCGCTGAGGGGCTTTGCCCGTCCAGGCGAGTTCATGCCAAGGGTGCTCACCCGTCTACCTACTGCCCCGCTATTGCTGAATGTGCAATGGTTTTCACGGCCTGCTCGGGAGGGTAGCGGTGACGGTTTTGCGGATCGCCTGGATGATCTGCATGTCGTGGGGGCGAGCCAGTAGAGGGCCCCTCTGACTCTAGCCGGCCTGCCCGCTCGATACATAGGGGATGGTCATCGGCCCCTCCGGCAGCACGCAGATGCGGGCCTTGGGCCCGTAACGCTGGAGGAGCTGGGCCACGGTCTCCTCGATCGAGGTACAGGCGTGGAGCATAGCGCGCCGCAGGGTCGCCTCATCCAGGTAGTCGCTCTTGACGTAAACATCGGCTTGGGCCTGGATCTGGGCCTGGATCTGCACTTGCCACTGGTCCTGGCGCACGGGCGCGAAGCCTTGGATCAGGCTGAGCATCTCCTCGGGGCTCTGGGCCATCTGCAGGAGCCGGCCGTATTCGCCGTGGGCGGGGATGCCATCCCAGCATTCGGCGGCGACGATGATGCTGCCGCCGGGCTTGACCACCTGGGCGGCAGCCGACATGCCCTTGACCGCCTGGTAGAGGTTCAGGTCGAGGGGGTAACCTGAGTTGGACGTAATGACGATGTCGAAGGGCTCGGGCACGGCGACCAGGGCCGCCGAGCCGGCGAATTGGCAGCCGGCGGCATGGGCCTGGAGCAGATCGCCGGCAAAGACGCCGGTGATCTGCTTATCACGGTTCAAGGTGACGTTTAGCAGGAAGGTGGGTCTGGTCAGGAGGGCTGCCTGGACCATCTCTTCCCAAATGGGGTTGCCAGCCGTGACGCCCCAGGTGGCGCGGGGCTCAGCGATCATGGTGGCGTCGTGGTTGGCCAGCACCGTGCGCTGATCGGCCAGGCCGGGCAGGACGGCCTTGGGGCCGCCAGAAAAGCCGGCGAAGAAGTGAGGCTCGATGAAGCCGGTGAGGATCTTGATCCGGGCGCGCATGTAATCGCTGTTGATAGAGATGTCATGCCCGCGGGCTGCCCGCCCCACCCGCGTCAGGTTTGCCTGGTCCCAGGCGTCATGCTGCACGACCCGATAGTTGTCCACGATGTCTCGCCCGAGCATGCCGGCCAACTCTTCCGGCATGTTCGGGCGGTGCGTGCCTAGGGCGTTGATGAGGACGATATTCTGCCGTGGCACGTGGCCTATCTCTTCGAGGAGGACGGGCAGCATGCGCTCGCGTGGCTGCGGACGGGTGATATCACTAAAGACGACCGCGACGGTGTCTTCGGGGTGCACCAGGTCGTGCAGGGGCGGGGCGCCTAGGGGCTGACGCAGCGCGGTGCGGATGGCTGTGGCTTCATCGGCCAGGCCGGGCACGTATTGGGGCTCGACCACTGTCACATTGCGGTCGGGAAGCTCGACCCAGAGGCCCCGTTTGCCGTAGGCGAGTTTGACTCTCATCGTTGCTGATCCTCCTGCACCAAGCTGCGGATTGACCACACCCCTTAAGGTGCAACAATCTGGACGTTCTTGATCACACTCAGGTCGCCCGTCTTGGCAGCCTGCAAAATGGGGCCCATGTACTCATCCACCATTTCGGCGGTGAGGGGCACGGGCATATTCTCCAGTTTCATCTTGAGCTGCGGGTCTTTGGCGGCGGCCAAGGCGCGCTGGATATGCCCGTCGGTAAATCCTTTGACCTCGCTCAGAGTGGCCGGGAAGCCGATGCGCTGGCTGAGGGCGATCATGGCCAGGGCCACAGCAACGCCCAGCTCGCGGCCGTGCAGGGAGTCGATATCGGCTCTGGTCAGACCCGCGTCTTTGAAGATGTGGCCGACCATGCGCAATGGCTCCTCCACTGCCGGAGCGAAAAAGACGGTGTAGTACGGGTTCATTATAGCACAGGCGCGGCCGTGGCTGAGAATGTCGACGAGGGAAAAGCTGGTCAGGTGAGCGCCGTTGGTGCCTCCCAGCATGATGGCATAGCCTCCCAGGTCGGTGGCCAGGCCGAGCGCGGTGCGGGCCTCGATGTCGTTGGGGTTTTTGACCGCGCGCTCGACATACTTGACGACCAGGGTGATGCCCTGGCGGGCTATTTCCATCATCTGGGGATAGTAGGGCTTGCCTACCGCGCCAAGGAGCACTTCCAGGCAGTGAGCCACGCCGTCGAGGGCGCCGTCTGCTGTAAAGTCAGCGGGCATCGAGGTGGTCAGCTCATAGTCGAAGAGCGAGCGGGTCGGCACGATGGCTTCGTCTACCACCAGCTTTTTCTGGCCAGTATGGACGTCGGTGATATTGGAGTACTTGGTCAGATGGGCGCCGGAGCTGGCAGCAGTCTGGATGGCAATGACGGGGGTCAGCTTCTTGCCGGTGGCTTTGAGCTTGGCCGTAACCATCCCAGTGCCGAAATACTCGTCGATGGTACCGCCCAGGGTGCGCAGGACCTCGGCCGATTTGACGGCATCGAGGGTGCTGCCGCCGCCCAGGACGACGATAACATCAGGGTCCAGCTTCTTGATCTCATCGGTGATGCGGAACAGATCCTCGCGCGGGCAGTTGGGGCCGGCGCCCTCGACCTTGCCGAGGAGTTGGACGCCGGCAGCGGCAAGGGAACTGGCGATGCGCTGGATCAGGGTATCGTTGCCCGGGAAGACGGTGTAGACCAGGGCGGCCCGCTTGCCGAGATCGGCCGTGACCCCGCCTACCTGGTCGAGCACGCCCGGCCCGAAGACATAGGCGCCGTTCTTGAACTGACGAATCAGGTTTTCTGCCTGGCCAAAGTCTGGCATGGTTCCTCCTCCTATGACTCCTCATCGATTGCCACCAAACCTGGCGGCCCATTCTCACGACGCTGCCTCGAGATGCATGAAGCCTGAACTGTTTGCCCACCCCGCGCCAGCATCTTTCGTTCCCTGAGGTCGCCGCGGGGAGCCAGCTCTAGCCCAGCCTGGCAGGCAGCGCGAAGCGAGCCTGCGCCGCGACAGCATGGCAGGGCCGGTAAACGCTCCGCACAGGGCTGCTTTCACTGACGGGGAACGAAAGGGGCGACACCTGGAGGTCGTGGACCCGAATTCCGGTGGCCGGCAGTGGCATGCGAGATTGGGCGATGTACCTCTGACAGACTATCCAAGAAGCAGCAGAAGCAACTCTCCCGGCCTGCCCTGAATGAGTGAAGGGCTGCCCCGAAGATCCTCGGACACAACCATCCCGCGACCGCGGAAGCCCGAGCTGCTCAATCCAGGATAATCCAAGTCCGAATTGTGCAGATTATCACAAATTGCTCTTTGGTAAGAATAGGCAGACTGGCAATTTGTGTCAAAAGAGGCCTGCGAGAGGGTGGACGTCACCGCAGAGGAGGGCAAAGGCAAGACGCTGCAGCAAGTGGTTATTCCCGATCGATACATCATGGGAACACACACCTGATCACTCTTCTTTGGCCTCATTACTTATGCAGGCGACAGCAGAGGAAATCAACCCACAGATGCTGGTTTTTCTGATTTTGCAGCCACTACACTCCCATAGTATAATCGGTACGTGCACAAGGCCTTTTGCTCCGGCAAGCGGGCAGAGGCGCCCGTCTGGGGCCGCCTCACAGAACCAAAATGTGCCTACAGAGAGGATGCCATCATGTGCAAGACACGGATCGGGTTTCAGTTGCTTTTGGGCTTGCTGCTTGCGCTGAGCATGGCCCTGGCGGGCTGCGGCGGGAACAAGCCGGCCCCGGCTGCCGAGAGCAACAACACTGAGTCGTCCAGTTCTGCGGCTGAGCCGACGGCGACCCTGGAGGTTGCTGCTGAGCCCACAGCGGCGCCAGAGGCTGCTGCAGAGCCTACCGAGGCGACGACGGCTGGCGACAATTCTGCGGATTCGGGAGAGATCACCGACGCGCTCAACAGCCTGATCAAGCTGGCTCCGCTGCACATGACCTCCAGCTTTGAGTCCAAGGAGAGCGACCAGGTTTCATCGGCCGGGCGAGTGGAGTCGGATGTGGATGCCAAGGGGAACCAGCATACCATTATCTACGATAAGGACAACAATCAGACCGAGCTGTACATCGTCGACAAGAAGATGTACTTGCGGACGGATGCCAACTCGGACCAGTACGTGGCGGTTGATTTCCAGGAGGATAACAGCAGCAGCTTTGCTTTCCTCGCCATGTACGGCGGCGCCTATCTGCTGGGCTTTAACGATATGCAAGACGCCAAGAAGGTCGGCAGCGAGAAGATCAATGGCTTCCAATGCGACAAGTATGAGATGAAGATGAGCCTGGCGAGCCTGGGCGTCGCGGGTGTGGCCGCCGATGCCAGTGGCGCTGACTTTAACTACCAGGGCAATGCCTGGATCGAGCCCAAGGCCAAGGCCCTGATTAAGGCCCATGTTGACTGGACCTCCAAGGCGGCAGATTCCGGCACCGTCGAGACTTTCCAGTCCGATTTCGAGGCCAAGCCTGGCACGGTGCAGGAGATCACGGCGCCTCAGAATGTCCTGACAATGGACACCAATCAGTAGCCCTTCTTTCGGCAAGTCCCCGGCACACGAAAGTGGCCGGGGGCTTGTTTTATGCGGTATGAAGCACACTGTGCTATCTGTGGGAATGCCTGGAGTTGCCTATTACGGTCGCTGGCAGCCGCATTACAGTGTTTTCCACCAGATGCACATTCCCCGTTCCACAAACCGCCCAAATATACTCCTTTGGCGACAATTGGCAAAAAGGGCATGAGGGCGTGCCGGCATAGGCGTTAGCCCTGACAGGCTTTGCTTTGCCGGGCAGGTCGGCGTAAAATACCCGCTACTGCCTGCCCTGCCCGCGGGCGGCGGCCGAGTTGGCCGGCGCGGAGGCAGGAGACAACCCAAGGGACCCGAACATGATGGAAAATGAATTTCCTCCAGCCGCGATGGGTTTTCTGCGCGTCGCCGCCGTTTCACCCGAGTTGCGCGTGGCCGATGTGCGCACCAATACACGTTTTATCGTCGAGGCCATGGAGCAGGCCGCTGCCAGCGGCTGCCGGTTGGTGGTATTCCCCGAGCTGGGTATCACCGGTTATACGTGCGCCGACCTCTTCTACCAGGCGTTGTTGCTGCAGCAGGCCAGCGGGGCATTGCTGGAGCTTGCCGAGGCGGCCGGGCGCTGTGGGGTCATGGCGCTGGTGGGCTTGCCGCTGCGGGTGGATGGACGGCTCTATAATTGCGCGGCCCTCGTTGCCGGCGGCCGCGTGCTCGGCATCGTGCCCAAGACTTTCCTGCCGGCCAGCAATGAGTTCTATGAAGACCGCTGGTTCAACCCGGGCGACAGCGCACCCGTGCAGGCGGTGGAGATCGGCGGGGCGACGATCCCCTTTGGCACAGACCTTCTCTTTGTTGTGGAAGACATGGCCGATTGTTGCATCGGCGTCGAGATCTGCGAGGATCTGTGGTCGGTCGAGCCCCCCTCGGGTGAGATGGCCCGCGCTGGGGCCACGCTCCTTCTGAACCCCTCAGCCAGCGATGAGATCCTGGGCAAGGCCGATTACCGGCGCGACTTGGTGCGGCAACAGTCGGCGCGCTGCCTGGCTGCTTATATCTATGCCGGTTCCGGGCCGGGCGAGTCGACGACCGACCTCGTCTTCCCCGGGCACTCACTGATTGCGGAGAACGGGGTATTGCTCGCCGAGACGGAGCGTTTCCAGTTCAAGACCCACATGGCCGTGGCCGACATTGACCTGCAGCGCCTGGCCCACGAGCGCATCCGGAGCGCCAGTTTCGGCGCAGCGACCAGCCGGCGGTCGCATCGTATCGTGTCCGCTCCTCTCCCTACCCCCCACCGTCCCCCCCGCGGGGGGGATGAGAGAGAATCGCTGCTGCGCCCCCTCTCGCCCACGCCCTTTGTGCCGGCGGACCCGGCGCAGCGGGCCCGGCACTGCCGCGAGATCTTTGCCATCCAGTCCACGGGGCTGGCCAAGCGCCTGCGGCACACCGGGCTGAAAAAGGTCACGGTGGCGCTATCGGGCGGCCTCGATTCCACCCTGGCGCTCCTGGTGATCGTCAAATCCTTCGATATTCTGGGCCTCGACCGGCGCGGCATTGTCGCAGTGACGATGCCCGGCTTTGGCACTACAGTACGCACGCGCACAAACGCCGAGCGTCTGGCGGAGCTGTTAGGCACCTCGTTGCGGCGCATCCCCATCATCGACTCCGTGCGGCAGCATTTCAAGGATATCGGGCACGATGAGAGGGTGTACGATGTGACCTATGAGAACGCCCAGGCGCGTGAGCGAACGCAGATTGTGATGGATATCGCCAACGAGATCAACGGCCTGCAGATCGGCACGGGCGATCTTTCAGAGTTGGCCCTGGGCTGGTGTACCTACAATGGCGACCAGATGTCGATGTATGGCGTCAACGCCGGCGTGCCCAAGACCCTGGTGCGCTATCTTGTGGAGTGGGCGGCCGAGGCCGAATTTACGGGTGAGGCGTCGGCGGTCTTGCGCGATATCTGCGCCACACCCATCACGCCCGAGCTGCTGCCGCTGGGGGCGCAGGGGGCGCTGGAGCAAAAGACGGAAGAGACCATCGGCCCCTACGAACTGCACGATTTCTTCCTCTTTTATACGGTGCGCTACCCCTACACTCCGCGCAAGGTCTTTTTCCTGGCCCGGTTGGCCTTTGGCGAGCGCTATACCCCGCAGCAGATCCTGCGCTGGCTGCACGTCTTCTACAAGCGCTTTTTCTCGCAGCAATTCAAGCGCTCGGCCATGCCCGATGGGCCCAAGGTGGGATCGGTGGCGCTGTCGCCACGGGGAGATTGGCGCATGCCTTCGGATGCCTCCAGCGCCCTTTGGGCGGCAGAAGTGGAGGCTATGCAGCGGGAGCTGGCCGAATAGAAACGGTTTGCTGCTCCGGGCGCCAGGAGGGCTACTGGCCCGGGCCATGCCTGGCGCCTGGGGCTCTCAATGGCCCGTCATGACCTTCGTTACATAGCGGTGCAGCATGCTGTTGTTCCAGTTCAGGTGTTGATGCTTATCGCGCTCGACGGTTGCTGCTGCTTCGTGCAGAATCCGTGTCAGTGAGGGGTCTTTAGTCTGCGAGGCGACGCTTTCGACGCCTCGCCAATAGCCGATGGAAACCTGGTCCAGCGCGACCAGATTGCTCAGGCGTAGAAGATCGGCTTGCTCGCCCTGGATACCCAGGCTCAGCATTGTTTGTGTGCAGCGCTCTACTTCGAGGGCAGCCGGGCTGCGGTAGCCGGCGTCGCCCTGGAGGGCGGCAATGACCCCCTCGGTTACCTGCACGTGCACTTGCGCCTTTTCGCCGAAGGTTCTCCACTGCCTCTGCAAGGTTGTGTCCAACGTATCTGCACTACAATGGCGGTACATCTCGGCAGTGCCGCGCTCGTGAGCCATGATGATGCTGATGCCTTCCAGCATAGACTGGATGTTAGCTGTCTTGGCCTGGGGCGTTCCAACGATATCGCCCAGCCCGATTCTGCCCATCGCTTTCCTCCTGCCGTGCCGGCACGCGGCTCATGGCCGCTCAAGCGGCGCTGCAACCCAGCAAAAACCGTACCGGGCAGCCAAAGCCGGCGCGATGGGCAGCGTCAGGGGGGCTCTTCCCCCTGCTCATAGCGCCTTACGAGCGCGAGCAGGCAATCCAGGTCGTAGGGTTTGGTGAGCCATCCGTCCGCCTCGATGATGCTGGCCATCGTATCCGCTTCGCCCGTCGCCGTCACGGCGATGATTGGCGCATGGGGGCCGGGCTGCGCGCGGTAGGTCCGGGTGAACTCGCGGCCATCCATGACGGGCATGCGCAGGTCGACCAGGATCAGGTCGGGGGGAGACTGGGCAGCCGACTGGAGCGCGCAGGCTCCATCGCACGCCGTCGTCACCTCATAGCCCTCGCCGATCAGCAACTCGCGTACGAGCGCCAGGATTCGCGGGTCATCGTCTACCACGAGGATGCGCATCGCTGTTGTTCATCCTTCTGCTATGCATATGTTCTTATTTTACAACATTCCCTGTCAGTATCCAAGTGATTTCTCGGCCGCGGGTGCAGTCCAATCTGGGGGCGAATGCGTATACCCCGGGCCATGTCGTGCGTCTCTTGCCCCCACCCCTTACCGCTCTGGCGGGAAGGGGGTAGGGGGGATGGGCATCGCGCCGCGGCTGAGCGACAGCCTCCGATCTGCCCCTAGATTGAGCTACGCCCCGTGATTCCCCGGAACAGCACGAATCCCCGCGCAGCGAAGGGGAGCGACGCGAATGGCTGACCTATGAGCAGGCAAGATCGCGTTTCTTCTACTGCTGGGGAGAGGCCATGTCGGTGTTCCGTTCGCCGGGGGCGGCGATTCGCACGTTCAGCCTGGCTCTATTGGTGGTCCTGACCCTGGGGGCCGCGCCGGCAACCCGCGCCGGGCTGCCGGAGTATGCCTCGCCTGGAGAGGCCCTGCAGGCGGTGTTGGCGGAATATGTGGCTCGCATCGCCCCCGGCCTGACCTTCCGGCTGGGGCCAATAAAGAGCCAGGGGGCGTGGGCCTATGCCATCGCTCAAGAGGTCGACGATAAGGATCAGCCGGTATCTGAGCGACAGGTCGCCCTGCTGGCGCATCAGGAGCCAGGCGGCAGCTGGATTGCCCTGGCGCCGGGGATCGCTTCTGCTGCCGATTATAACGCCCTGCTCACCCAGTTCCCCGATGTCCTGCTTGACCCGGGGTACCGCGCCTACCTGCGCCTGCCCGAGCGAACCGTGCGCGTTCTGGCAACCTATGGCGGCTACCGGCTGCCCTGGCCGGCGGGGCAGATCGGCTATGTCACGCAAAAGGGTGCCACAGCCGACGAGCCAAACCATACGAATCAGGTCGATTTCGACATCCAGGGCACGGCAGCGGCGGGCGATGTCTATGCGGCCAAGCCGGGCCAGGTGGTTTTCGTGCGCCAGGATTCCAACACTGGCGGCTGCGGCGGCCAGTGGTGCGATACGAACCTGGTGGTGATCCAGCACGGTCCGACGGAGTATTCCTGGTACCTGCACCTGGCCCAGAACAGCGTGCCGGTGCACGTGGGCGATTGGGTCGGCTGGGGGACCAAGATCGGTGTGGAGGGCGAGACCGGCAACGCATGCGGTGTGCACTTGCACTTTATGGTCTCCACCAGCCACACCCCCTGGACGTTGGCTGGCGACCCCAATTACCTCCCCTGGCCGGCCAGCCCTGAAGATATCGTCGCCGTTGATTTCTACGAATCTTCCTGGGTTGCGCTGACGGACTATTGGACCTGCGGCTGCAACTATCGCTCGACCAACTCGAGCAGCCTCAATACGGCCACACCCACGCCTGACTCGACGCCTACGCCGACGCCGCAGACATCTTGCCAGGATGTGTTGCGCAACGGTGGCTTTGAGACCAACAGCGATTGGTCTTTCCTCGGCGGTGTGCCCGGCGCGTTCAGCACGCGCGAGGCGCGCACCGGCACGCGCTCGTTGCGGCTGGGGTTGGAGAGCGGCCCTCCCTATTACTGCTATTCCTCTGCTGAGCAGTCGTTGACTCTCCCCACTGGCCCTGCCACAGCGAGGCTTGCCTTCTGGTACCGGGTCATCAGCAGCGATCCCTCCGGCGGCAAGGCGTATGTGCTGCTCCGCGATGCGAGCCAGGGGCTGCATACCTTGGGGTACCTCAACCTCGCGGCGCCAGATTGGACGCCCGTTTCTTTTGACACCTCCGCTTACCTGGGGCAGACCGTGGCTGTGCGCTTTACGGCTGTCAACGGCGCCACAGGCGGCGCTGTAGCCGTCTATGTTGATGATGCCTCGTGGACCGTCTGCTCTGATGCTACCCCGAGCCCGCCGGTGACAACTACTCCCACCACGCCATCGTATAGCTCTCACGTTTATGCGCCCTGGATTGCTGGCGCTAACACAACCGGGGGGCCGTGATCACCACATCGGGTGGCCAGGTTTCTAAGCAAGGTGCGTTGAGGATGCACCCTCCCCTGTCCTTGACTGCAAACGGGCCTTTCAACCCGGGAGGTTCTCGATGGGCACCGGCTCCACCGGCTCGGCCAGGGCAAAGCCAAACACTCGCGAGTAAAAGTAGAGCTCGGCGTCGAGGGCGCGCTTGATCGTCTGGGCCTGACGAAAGCCGTGCTGCTCGCCCGCGAAAAAGAGCGAAGCGACCGGCAGGCCCTTGGCGCGCAGCGCCTCGATCATCATCTCCGCCTGGTTGGGTGGCACGACCTTGTCCTCCAATCCCTGGAAAAAGATCACCGGGCAAGAGAGCCGGTCTGTAAAGTGGATGGGCGAGCGCGCCAGGTAGAGGTCGCGCCGGGCGGGGTAGGGGCCGATCAGACCGTCGAGGTAGCGCGACTCGAATTTGTGGGTGTCTTTGGCCATGGCCTCCAGGTCGCTGATGCCGTAATAGCTGGCGCCGGCGCTAAAGACATCGCGGAAGGTGAGCGCGGCCAGGGTCGTATAGCCGCCCGCGCTGCCGCCGTGGATAATCAGCCTCCGCGAGTCCGCCAGGCCTTGCTCTACCAGGAAGCGTGCGCCATGCACGCAGTCATCCACATCGACGACGCCCCACTGCCCCTTGAGGCGCTCGCGGTAGGCCCGCCCGTAGCGGGTTGAGCCGCCATAGTTTACATCGAGCACGGCAAAACCGCGGCTCGTCCAGAACTGCCGCTCCAGGTCGAGCATGGTATTGGTAGATCCGGTCGGGCCGCCGTGGCTCTCCACAATCAGGGGCGGCAGCTCGCCGGCCGGGGCAACATAGTCCTTGTTCTGAGGCGGGTAGTAAAAGCCGTGGGCCGTCTGCCCGTGCGCGGTAGGGAACTCGATGGCCCGGGGGATCGAGATATAACCTGGATCAATCGTGGCCGCGCTGGAGCAGCGGAGCGTTTCGATGCGGCCCGTGCCCAGATCGAGCCACACAATCTGCGGCGCCTCGGTGGGCGAGCCGGCCACAAAACAGGCGTGCCCTGGCCGTGCCTGAACGCTGCTCATATCGGAATAGGGAAGGTCAAGTGGGTGCAGGCTGTGGGTGGCCGTATCCAGCGTTGCCAGGTGCCAGCCTGCCGCATTGACATAACTGCAGACAATGCGCTGCGCCGATGCGAAGGCATAGTTGGACTGGCCAAAGCTCCACTGGGGGGCGCCGAACTCGGCCGGCATCTCGCAGATGGGCTCCCCACCGCCGCTGCCCGGTGCAAAAACTGGCGACCTGTTCGGCTTTGGCCTTACCATCTCCAAAGGAGTTGCTTGATGGGGTTCCAGGCGATAGAGGTTCCACCAGCCGGTGCGGTCGGATACAAAGTAGAGCGTGCCGTCGGGCGACCACTCGGGCTGGTAGACAGATTCCGCCGGGCCGCCGGCCACGCGCTGCGCCCCGGCCAGGGACCCGTCGGGCTGCACGGCAGCCACCCACAACTCGCAGCCATCCCAGGGCATATTGGGGTGATTCCACGTCAGCCAAGCCAGGCGCTCCCCGTCGGGGCTCAGGCGGGGCGAGGCATAGAAATCGTTGCCCGAGACAAGC
>DAOTVS010000334.1:0-2669 GCA_034436375.1 Anaerolineae bacterium
CAAGCACATCGCCGCCGTCTATTACCTGCTGGGCGAGTCGTTTGACCGCGACCCCTTTGTGCTCTTCCGCCTGCGCGGCCGCACCCAGGAAGAGATCGTTGCCGCGCTGCGCTCCCTGCGCGCGGCGGCCGCCACAGGCGAAGAGGCGCCCGCCGATGTGGCCTCCGCCGGTGAAGAGCCTGCAGCGCCCGAGCCCGAGCCCCTGGAAGCCGCCCTCGCGCACTTTTGGCAGCCGGGCGATGGTCTGCATGAGATGCACTTTGCCATCGCCCCACCCGAGGTGCCTCAGCCCCTCCTCAGGCGCCTGGGCGAGCCGCCTTTCTTCCCCGGCCTCGCTGCCAGCCTGGCGCCGCTCTATGACGCCGTCACCCGCGCCGCCCTCGACCTCGCTTTTGGGGAACAAGATGAAGGTTCTCTGGAATGAACGGTGGGTGTTTGCCGGCGCGCTGCGCGCCGGCAAACACCCACCGTTCATTCCAGAGAACCTTCACTATCCGGATCAGGCGGCAGGCGCCGCTCCCCCCTGCGAGCCCACAATGCCCGCCGATATGGCCGCGATGAGGGCCACAAAGGCCACCATTTCACTCTTCGCCTCCGCCTCCTGGCTCAGCGCGCGGAACCAGGCCGGGACCGGCGCACCGGCAGCAGCCATCTGTTTGGACCAGGGCTGCGCCAGCCCCAGGGCGACGGCATAAGGGAAATAGCGCTCCAGCAGGGCGGGATCCATGGGCTTTTTGCGCTCGCGGGCCATCTGCCGCAACGAGCGGCGGAAGGCCTGCCACTCGGCGGCAGCCTGCTCGCCAGCCTGCGTGCGTCGCGAGACGAACACCCCGCCCAGCAGCCAGGCAAAACCTACCAGGAAGAGAGCCGCAGTCACCAAAAGCGGCCAGAGGCCAAACAGCCTACCCCAGAGGATCGGCGCGGCAGTGGAGGCGAGGGCCAGCACCATCAGCCCTGCGCCCACGATCATAAAGGTGCGGCGGATGCGGTCGCGCTTCCTGCCCAGCAGCCCCCGCTCGTAGAGAGCGTCGTTGAGCTGCTTTGTTACGGCGCCCGACCCGGCCAACAGGCCCGCTGCCGCGTCCTTCAGGCTCACCCGGCCCTCGCGCGCCCGACTGAAAGCTGATATGAGGGTGGCCGCCTCAAAGGCGGGCAGCCCCTCCGGCGCCGAAAGGGTAGACGCCGCGTCGGGTTGCCACAGTTGCACCAGCCCGAACTGCCGGCGCGGTCGGCGGCCGCCGGTCGTCTCGATCTCTTCGGCCAGCACCACGCCCCGCCCCGCCAGGTCAAAGAGGGTCGCCAGAATGTCGGTGGCTCGGCCCCCGTTGTGCACCAGCGCCCCCGCCAACCCGGGCGCCAGCGGGGATTCCCCACCCTGCTGCAGTGGCAAACTACCAGCGTGGAGAATCTCCGCCAGATTGCTGGGCGCTTGCGCGCGCTCACGGCCCCATTTTCGCTCAGCCCATACCAAGAGCCCCAAACCCACGAGCAGCGCCAGCGCCGCGGCGACAATCCAGAGGGGTGAGCGACCCGCCTGGGCCAGTTGTTGCGTCTGCCAGGCCGGCGGCACCCCGCTGAGCTGCCCGTGCGGGAACCACACTCCCACCACCAGCGCCTGGTCCGCCTCCACATCCGCCGCCTGGAAGGTGATTCTGCTGCCGCTGCGGCCGATATCGGCGGCGCCATCGAGCACCCTGGCACCGGTGACGGGGCCTACCTTCCCCGGCAACTGGATGCTCACCCCGGCACGGGTAATGCCGTAATCGTGTTGTGACGGGAGGGCGCCCCAGCGGAGGGCATCCTGCCCGCCTTCCTGCCGGATCAGCCCCAGCACCCGGTAGCTCAAGGTAAAGGTGCGCCGGATGTTCTCGCTGGGCGGGAAATGCCAGGTCACCTTGAGCGTATCACCGCTCGTCCGCAGATCATATTGGCCCAGCCCTGTGCCCACCGTGTAGACCTGGCTGCCCTCCGAAACAGCTACCCTGTCGACGCCCCCCGTCTTGTCGAGGGGAATCTCGCGGAAGGCATAGGTAAACGGCCCGCCCTGAAAGGCGAAAGAGACCGTCTCCGTAATCACCGCCGCGCCGTTTTCCTGCACGGCAATTGTCACATCATAGCTCTGGGCGCGATAGCTCTTGGCCTGCCGGCAGCCCGCCGCCAGCAGCACAATCGCCACCACCAGGCCCAACAGCGCCGCCAGCCTCTTGCCCATGTCGTCATCCCCCATGCGATCAAGCTGTCCGGTTCGCCATCAGATAATCTGCATTGTACCATGCGCCCGCACAGTTCTCAAATGCCCTTCGTCCCAGGGATATAACCGCATGATAGCAGGCCATCTTGGCGGCAGCCGGGCTATCTGTTCCTCGGCCACCCGGCCTTGTCAGGAACGGGTAGGGGTGGGTTGCTGGGGTCTGGCTGCCCCGCAGAGTGGCCAGACCCCAGCAACCCACCCCTACCCCGTGAGATGCCCTTATTCACCCCTTGCGGGGGAAGAGTCACCGCCGCCGCCAGTCGACCGGGGCGGCTGAGCCATCGCTTGGCGACTGCCCGGTCGGTTCCAGCGCGACGGTTGGCATGGGCGCCACACTCTGCGTCTGGCCGAGCAAGCTCGTCGCCTGCGAGTTACGCTGAGTCAGGGGAAGGTTGGTGGCCCACCCGAACACCTGCAC
>DAOTVS010000335.1:0-21209 GCA_034436375.1 Anaerolineae bacterium
CCGCTGCAGCGGCGCCCAGACCCACCACACCCTACAAGAGGCCTGTTCCGGCCGCGTGCGGAGCATGGTACCCGGAAGCCGAAGGGCGTTTTCATCGTGCCTTGTGTAAGCGGGCGTGGGCGACTAGGCCGACATCGATACCGCCAGGCGCGCCGCCTCGGTCAGCGAAGCCACCGTCTGAATGCCGGCGCCGGCCAGGATCGCCCGGCCCTCTGCCTCGCGGGTGCCCACCAGGCGCGCCACCACCGGCTGCCAGGGATGCACCTCCTGCAACGCGGCGACCACGCCCCGGGCCACCTCGTCGCAACGGGTGATGCCGCCGAAAATGTTGAGCAGCACCGCGCGCACGCGCGGCTCCTGCAGCATGATCTGCAGCGCCTGCGCCACCCGCTCAGCGCGCGCCCCGCCGCCGATATCCAGGAAATTGGCCGGCATCCCCCCCAGGGCGCGGATGGTATCGAGCGTGGCCATGGCCAGGCCGGCGCCGTTCACCAGGCAGCCGATTTGACCCCCAAGGGCGATGTAGCTCAGGCCCGCCTCACGCGCCTGCGCCTCTGCCGGCGACTCCTCTTCCGGGTTGCGCAGCGCCGCCAAATCCGAATGCCGGAAGAGCGCATTGTCATCGAGCACGACCTTGGCATCGAGGGCCAGGAGCTCATCACCCTCCGTCACCACGAGAGGGTTGATCTCGACCAGAGAGGCATCGCTCTCGACAAAGGCCCGATAGAGCGCCTGCACCAGCCCATCCAGGCTCGCCTGCAGCGCAGCGGGCACCTGCAAAAAGGCGCCCAGATAGCGCAGGTGATAGGGGCGCAGACCCAGGAAGGGGTCCACCGGCAGGCGAAGGATGGCGCCGGGGTGGCTCTGCGCCACCTGCTCGATATCGATCCCCCCCTCGCCAGAGGCCATGAGCACCACGCGACCCGCCGTGCGGTCGAGGGTCAACCCCACATAGAGCTCGCGCGCGATGGCTGCTGCCCTTTCCACCAGCAATTTGTGCACCGGCAGGCCCTGGATATGCAGAGCGAGGATCGCTTCAGCCGCCGCGGCGGCCTCGGCGGGCGTCGCTACCACGCGCACGCCCCCAGCCTTGCCGCGCCCGCCAGAGAGCACCTGCGCCTTGACGGCCACGCGCCCCCCCAGGCGCTGAGCGGCCTCAGCGGCGGCCGGGCCTCCCCAATGGCCGGCTGCAGGCAGCCCGCCGGGGTCCGCAGCCGCCGGCTGCTCGACCAGTTCTCCCGGCGGCACGGGGATGCCATAGCGCGCCAGGATACGCTTCGCTTGGTACTCGTGCAGCTTCACGGCGCCCATCCTCCCGCCATGCAAACAAGACGAGGCCCGTCGGAGGCCTCGCCTGAGCGTCGCATATATATTACGTCAATTGGCTGCATAGATCAAGTCCGTAATGCGTGAAGGGTGTATCTCCCAACCGCCAGAGACCGGCCTTCCTGCTTCTTTGCTCCGGTACGGACCTTTACAAGGAAGGGAAGTGGGTAGTCTGGATGTCGCCCCATGGCCGCTCAGCGGAGCGGCCATGGGGCGACATCCAGACTACCCACTTCCTTGGGCTTGGGCCGGGCCATAGCCCTCCTGAGATAGGTCGGTAGCCGGTGTTGCCCGGCTGCCTGGGCCAACGATTACGGCACCGGATCGAACGCCATCACCCGGCTGTTGGCCGAGTCACCGACCAGCACGCGGCCCACCGTGTCGACGGCGATGCCGGTCGGCAGGTCGAAGGAGCCCAGGTCGGTACCGTGCTTGCCCCAGACGGCGAGCACCTTGCCGTCGGGCGAGTATTTGATCACGCGATAGGCTTCGGGATCAGTCACATAGACGTTGCCGCTGCCATCGACCGCGATGTAGGGCTTGTTGACCACCGACTGGCTGTCCCAGCCCTCCACGGGCCACTGGCGCAGGAAGGTAAAGTTGCTGTCAAAGACCTGCACGCGATGGTTCCAGGTATCGGCTACGTAGATGTTTCCCTGGCCGTCGATGGCGATGCCTACCGGCTCCATGAACTGGCCATCGCCTGCGCCGATGCCCCCGTACTGGCCCAGGACCTTGCCGTTGGGGTCATATTTGATCACACGCTTGTTGCCCGTATCGGTCACCCAGACGTTGCCCTGGGAATCGACAGCCACGCCGCGCGGACCCCACAGGATGTTATCGGGGCTCTGGGCGCGCCCATCGGTCGTACCATAGGTGCCCCACTGGGCCAGGAACTTGCCCTGACTGTCGAACTTTTCGATGCGATGATTCCAGGTATCGGCCACATAAACGGTGCCGTCGGGCGCCACGGCCACACCCCAGGGCTCCTGGAACTGGCCGGGCCCGGTGCCCTGCGAGCCCCAGGTCGCCACGGGGGCGCCATTGGCGTCGAGCACCTCGATACGGTTATTGCCGCTGTCGGCCACATAGATGCGCCCCTGGGCATCGATCGCCACGCCCTTGGGCTCCTGGAGCTGATTCGGGGCCGTGCCGGCTGTGCCCCAGGCCTGGCGCGCCGTCAGGTTCTGGTAGTGAGTGATATAGTCATCGGCGGGCGCCTGGGCCTGATCGGACGTGGCGGTAAGAGTCTCCGGGCCATAATCCCACATCTGCGCGGCCACGTCCTTGCGCACGTACATGATAAACTTGTTGACCAACGGCCACTGCGCCAGCGGCGCATCATACTTGCGGTACATGATGATATTCCACAGGCTCTGGAGCCCCTGCGGGGTAGTAATCTCCTGCCAGACCTTGGCCGGCGTCAGCGACTTGTAGTCTTCGAGCGGCCACCAGATCAGGCGATACTCACGCCGGTAATAGTTGTTGCCCAGGAAGGGCTTGACCCCGGCCTCATTGTCGGGCCCCACGATCACCACATCGGCATCCAGCGGCCCGGAAGGAGTCTTGCCATAGAACTGGGCATTGGGCCAGTCGCGGAAGTACCACACAAAGGGCCAGCTTGATTCATCATCGTAGGCGACCTTGAGATCCTTTTCGCCGCCCGTCAGCCGCCGCGACATGGTTTCGAGTTCCTTCATCACCTGCGGCTCGTCGGGTGTACCCTGGGCGTAGATCAGGGTCTCCACAGCCACGTCGCCGTTCTGGTAGACGGCCATCCACGAGTTGTGGATGGTGAAAATCGTCAGGAAGGCAAACACCAGCACCATAGCGATGTGGCCCGTTTTGCGCCAGCCCAGGTCGCTGCCCAGGCGCACAAAGGGCACGCCCGCAATCAGAAGCAGGGCGAAGGACCCCATCCAGGCCATGGTCGAGTTCAGATCGGCCGTGGAGGTGCCGCGGAACGGATGGGTCGACAGCGCCCCTACCAGGGCCACCACGATCATGGGCATCAGGACGACCGTCCAGGCCCTGTCTCTCTGGAAGGCGGCCCGCCAATCGACATTGAAGAGGTAATCGGCGAACCAGCCGGTGAGGACAATGAACGGCAGGGTCAGGTGAGTCAGCAGCCAGGGCATCTTTTCGCCGCCCCAGCTAAAGACGATAAAGTTGACCACCGCCCACCACATGACCATGGGCACGAACGGCACGCCGTAATCCATCCCCGTCGGCGACGGCTCCCCGGTTGCAGGCAGGGCATCCTCCGCGTTGTGCGCCCCTCTGCGCCTGAAGAGGAAGAACGCGCCGCCGATGATGCCGAAGATGAGCGGCAGGTACTCGTAAAGCGGCATGAGGATCAGATAGTAGAACCAGGGCTGACCGCCGCGGCGCACCCCCTGCTGCGAGAGCCAATAGCCCAGGGAACCAACCTGGCCGGTAGCAAATCCCTGCCCGTTGGTGAAGAAAGTGGTAAAGAGCACGATGTAAATGGCATAGAAGATACCGGCCGCGGTCAGCCAGCGCTTGCGATCCCACCACAGGCCGACGACCACCGACGCGACCATGAAGATGCCCCAGATGATGCCGGAGCGGATGATGTTGGCCGGGGCATATTGCACCGGGTCAAAGGCAGGATCTTTGAGAATTGCGCCCACGGCCTTGATGGCCAGCGGCGAAGTCAGGGGCAGCACGAGGGTGCCCATGACCATCAAGAGGTCAAAGGTCGGGAACTCGCGCCAGCTCTTGCCCGGGTTGCGCACCAATTGCACGACGAAGAATAGGGCCAGAAACGACCAGAAGGCAAAGGTCTGGATGAACGCCGTCTCCATGTTGGAGAAGTAGAGCGCCATGCCCAGAACCAGCAGGTAGAGATACCAATCCCGGCGCGTCTTGAGATAGTTCAAGATGCCGAGGAACATGAGCAGGGTGAAAAAGACCGAGAAGACATCGTGACGGATAAACCGCCCATAGTACAGGAGCGCCGGCGAGATCACGGCCAGCGCCGCTGCCACCAGGCTCCCCCGCCGCCCCAGCCAGGGCCGCAGGTAGAAGATGGCGATCACGCTGGCAATGCTAAAGAGGGCCGGCGCGAGCCGCCCAGTGTAATCGCTGGTACCAAAGAGGAAGTACATCAGGGCTGTGATATGATAGAGGAAAGGCCCGTGGTAGGTTGGGTTGTGGATGTAGCCCTGCCCCGTGTACAGCTTCCACGATTCCCAGGCATGGATCGCCTCATCGTGGTTGTAGGAGCGGGCGCCCAAGTCCCACAGGCGCGTGATCGCCGCCACCAGCACGATGGCGAGGGCAACGAGCATCCATCCATCCAGCCGCACCCAGGAAGAGAGCGGCCGTCTCAGAAACGAGTCTCTTTTCGACTCGGGAGCCAATTCACGCATAGCGTCGTTCTCTCCTTCAGGGTTTGACCCAGAGCTCGCAGGTATCGGCCTGCTGGGGGCCGCTGCCCTCGCGCAGCATCCACCAGGCGAGCATCTGTGCGCTCAAGGGGCTCGCCGGCTGCACGGTCGAGGTCAGCCGGAAGTGCTCCCCCACCAACCCGGCAGGAGGTTTGGTGCCGGGCTGCGAGCGTACCACCCAGGCGCCCGCTTCCTCCTCCCCCGTAGGGGCGGAAGCCAGGCGCACGATTTTGAAATCACGCAGGTACCAGGGCACCAAGGGGCCCAGATCGTCCTGCACCACGATGGCAAGCTCATGCTGATCGCCCACGGTGCGCGACGACCAATCAATCAGGAAACTTCTCATATCCCGCAAGTCCAGAGCGCTGGGCGAGGTCAGGAGGGGCTCGCGGGGGTCGCGGGTCTCAAAACTCGCCGCCACACTATTGCGGAAGAGCAGGCAGGCCAAAAGCCCAAACCCCACCAGGGCCAGCGCCCAGGTCGTTTCGCTGCGGCCGATCCAGTACCAAAAGACCAGGATCCCGGCCAGCAAAAAGACCGGCGCCACCACCGCCAATGCGCCAATCAGAGAGAGGTTGGCAACCTGCACCACGCCGACCGAGCCGGTGGCATAGGTTGCAGCCTGCAGCCACCAAAAGCCCGCAATCACCGAGAGGGCCGCCGTAATGCCTCCGGTCCAGGCCCAATGGGCAGGCGGGAGTGAGACCACAATCGCCTGTACGGCCAGCCCGCTCAGCAGCGCCAGGGGCAGCACAGTGAAGACCAGCGCCTCCCCATCGCGAGCGCCCGAGAGCGTAGCCAGCAGGATGCCCAGTATGGCCCAGCCGCCCAGGAAAACGGCCCACAGGTCACCGCGGCGCAGGCCAAGCACCAGCCCCCAGATCCCGAGGATCAGCGGGCCCAATTCGTAAAAGACCAGGGTGCTCAGGCCAAACTCGAAGGATTGCCCGCCGGAGCCCGGCACGAGCCGGCTCAGCCAGGCACCCAGGAGATTGGCCGTGCCCTGCAGGCCAGAGAGGTTCAGCGCCAGGGCCGTGGACAGGAGAGCCACCAGGAGCGCCAGGAGGGCCCAGGCGCGGCCGTCGCTCAGCTGCGCGCGGAGGGCGCCCACAAACGGGTCCCAACCCGGCCAGGGCCGGCCGCGGCGCCTGGCCAGCGCGCCCAGCCCCACAAACAGAAGGGCTGCCAGCAGGAAGGTATAGGTCCAGGGGCTGGCGGTGAGGGCCACGGCCAGGCCCACCATGCCCACAATAGTCCCCGTCCGCGCCTGCCCGCGCCCCGAAAGCTCCACGGCGGCGAGCACGGCGCCCAGGCCGGCCAGGGCGGGCATGGCGCCGCTCAGGGTGCGCGAGTAAAAGACCATTGTCGGCGAAAGGGCCAGGATAAAGGTCGCGGCCAGCGTGCCCCAGGTGCCCAGGCGGCGGCGCAGGAACAGTGCTGGCAGAAAGACCAGCGCCAGGCCCAGGAAGGCCGGCAGGAGCCGCGCTACCACATCGTTGGCGCCAAAGGCGAAAAAGCCGGCCAGCGCCCCATCGAAGAGCAAAGGCACGGGCGCCTGGCCCATCGGCTGCGCCTGCAGGAAGCGCCAGGCCGCGAGGGCCTGGGTCGCCTCCCCGGTCAGTAACGGCCAGCGGCCCAAGTCGAACAAGCGAATGAGAGCAGCGGCAGCGATCAGGGCCGTATAGAGCACGACCTCCAGGGTCAACCCTGGCCATACGGCCTCTTCCACACGCCGGGCCGGCTCTACCATCTCAGCTTGTTTGGGCATGATCAGGTCTGTTCGCTCCGAATTCACGCTATGATGCCCCTTCCTCCGAGGGCTCCCAGAGACGAAATGTTATTACGTCTCCTTTCGACGCCTTCGGCATTATAAGAAGAGTCTCAGGCAGTGTCAACAGAAGCCGGCCCTGGCCCAGACTGCCGGCCGGCCTTCAGGCTTCGCGCCCGCCCGGCCACTGCCTGGTGGGGGTGCGGCCGTCTGCACAGCGCATAGCCCGTAGCCTGACGGCGAGCCTACCCCGCCGGCACCTCATAGATCATGACCGCCGGGTTTTGATAGGCCACGGTCAGGTCGCCCCGAGAGACGAGCGCATCAAACTTGTAGCGCACATCCGGGCCATAGGCCGCTTCCTCCAGCTGGCCCACGTAGACATAGCGCACCTGCAGCTGCCGCAGAATTGACAGGGTCTCATCGAGGTCGGAGGAGCGATAGATGCTCTCGGCCAGGGCAGTGCGCTCGTTGACGATCTGGGCCGGGCGCTGCTCGTTCTCGTGCATACCCACCAGGTTGGGCAGGCCGGTATAGGCGGCAATGCGGTCGCCCCCTTCGCGGTAATAACCGATGGGCGCCTCGGCGATGACAGGGTTGCCCTGCACATGGGTGAGCAGCCACTGGATGGCCTCCAGGTCGTAGCGCAGGGCGATGGGGTGCTGCTGGTCGGGCCAGTCATAGACGCCCGTCTGCATGTAGGCCAGGCCATTGAGGGTGCCCACGGGGGGCGGTCCGCCGGGGAAACGCTCACGGACGCGCGCGTTCACCGCGAGCGGCATATAGGCCAGGGCAGTGACGCCGCAGAAGAGCACGGCGAACGCCCAGGCCAGGCGCCGCCCCTCGCCCCGGCCGCGGGTGAGCCAAGCCCACAGTACCGGCAAGCCGGCCGCTGCCGCCAGGGCCAGCAGTACCCAGGCCTGGATGCCGAATTTGAAGACGGTGTTCATGCGCTGCCATTCGCTGCCGCGCATAAAGTCAGAGAGGAAGAAAAGCTCCGTCACTGCCAGGACGGCCGAACCGGTGAAGGCGAGCAGCCCCGCCAGCCGCTCCGCGGGCTGCGCATCGGGCCGCAGGCAGAGGTCGGCGGCCAATGCCATGAGGGGCAGGAGCACGGCCAGCACCCACTCCCCGGCCAGCAGCGCCAGGAGGGCGAGTGCGGCCCCGGCGCCTGCGAGCAGCCAGCGCCACTGGGCCCGCGCCGAGAGGGACACGCCCAGCGCCTGCAATAGAACCCGCCGCCGGGCCGCTTTTTCGCCGCGCAGCAGCAGGAACACAGTCTGCGCCCCATCGGGCCCTCGCCACCAGCGCACCAGGAGCCAACTGTAAAGGAGCAGCAGCCACAGCCCCCACACCACCAGGAAGTAGCGCAGGCCCGTCTGATTGGGCCAATAGACGGGCTCGGCCGATGGGGCAGCATAGTGCTGGTAGTAGGGCAGGTAGAGCGAGAAGGCCAGGGCGCCCACTGCCGCCGCCTCGACCACCCCCAGCCACCAACCGCGGCCCGCTGCCGCCGCCTGGTAGATGAGGACGACCCCCACCAGGCCCAGGTAGGTCGGCAGGTCCCAGGTGTTCATCGGCCCCAACGCGCCAACGAGGAGGGCAAGCAGCAGCAGAGGGAAGATGGATTCGCGCAAGACTCTGGAGCACGAAACGCGCGAAGGAGGGCGAAGGTCGCGAAGGGTTGCGTGCTTGCCCAGACTGTCTTGCCTCGGCAGACTCTCGCCATCCCCCCGCACAACGGGAGCAATGGGGGGAAAGGCCAGGTCCGCGGGCACGCCAGGAGGATCCATTGCCTCTGGCCTCACCAGCGCACCATCCGAGTCGACAGAACTCCCCAGAGCGCACGAGTCTTCGCGTCCTTCGCGTCCCTTCGCGTCCTTCGTGCTCACCTTCGCGTTCTTCGTGCTCCAGATACCTTTCGCGCTCCCGCCCTTTGTGCCCCATACCCCCACCACCAGCACGAGCACAGCAATCGTGAACGGGATGGCCATCATGTGTGGATGCAGGTCGGCAAAGAGAAAGCTGAAGAACGGGAACTCGTTAATCGTATAGGGGATAACGCGCGTCGCCTGATACCAGTAATCAAAGGGGGGCAGCTGCGCCCGGCCCGAAAAAAAGCGGCCCAGGCCCGTCACGAGGGCGGGCAACGCCCCCAGCAGGTTCTGCGTGGAGGGTTGGCCGCCGCCCGCAGAGACGAGCCCGGCGAGCGTCTGCACCAGCACCGTCAGATTGCCGGCCAGCGCCACACCCGCAGCGGCAGCCAGCCCCAGCCAATGCCCCCGCCGCTCAGCCAAGCGCGCGCCCAGGGCATGGCCAAAGGAAAAGGCCATGCCCACCGTCAGGGCAAAGAAGGTGGGCACCGCCAGGTTAAAGGCGACCACCGGCACGACACCGGTCAGCTTGATCAGCACATCGACCAGGTAAAGCCCATAGTAGTAATAGTTGATGGTGCCGCCGGCAAAGAAGGGATCGTAGGGTGGAAAGTGCACGCTCCGGGTGATCGCGTTCAGAAAGGCGATCTCCATCATCTTTTCGCCGCCAAACCAGGGCTGCCACAGGTCGGGGTTGAGCGCCCGCACCAGCACAAACGCAAAAAAAGCGCCGCTGAAGAGTGCCTCTTCCAGGAGCAAAAGACGGCCGCGCGCGCGCACCAGGCGGCCCAACTCCTGCCGCCAGCGGTAGGCCAGGGCCCCGCCCAGGGCAAGCAGCGCCGCAAGTAACAGGAGCGCGTCGGGCGCCCGGTTGCTCAGAAGGCGCGTGCTCGCCCCCAGCCAGAGCACGTAACCAACGCCCAACCAGCCCATGGCCTTGGCCAGGAGATAGCCCCGATCGGGCAGACCCCGGCAGAGGCGCACCAGGAACGGCCAGGCTCCCAGGCCCAGCAGCATGAGTGCCAGCCACCAGGCGAAGGTCGCCGCTAGAGAATCGCTAATCACCATCGGATTTCAATCCCGGCCATTGACCGGCGGCAGGCAAGATCATCCACGGGAGACGCCTGCCGCCCCAGCCTCAGGAAGGCGAAGGAGGCCGGGTGGAGAGTCCTCCCAGGTTCTCCTTGCGCACCCTGTAAATCGTCACTGGGCCGTTGCGGTACACCGGCTCGAAAAGCTCAGGGTGCTGGTCGAACTTGGCCAGGCCCTCGGCGCTATAGTAAGCGCGCTCCAGCTCGCCCACATAGACGTAGGAGACGTCGTAGAGCTGGAGCAACTGAGCGGCCTGGGCCACATCAGGATTATCGTACATCTGGCGCACATCATCCAGGCGCCAATCGATCATCTCACCCGAGACGACGGCGCGCTGCTGTTTCTCGTGCCAGTCCCACCCGATGACGGTCGGCAGCCCCGTATAGATGGAGATACGCGAGCCCCAACGGTAGATGGGCGTGTTCGCCTCGAGAATGACCGGCGAGCCCTGGATGTTCTGCTCCAGCCACTGGATGGCCGCCAGATCGTTAGCCAGGTGCAGCGGCTGTTGATCGGTGTAGACGGCCGTTTTCATGTAGGCGGTGCCGTCGAGGGTGGGGCCGATGCTGCGATCAAAGCGGTCGTTAATCTTGCCATAGGTGGCACAGATCGGGTAGAGCGCCGCCCCAAAGATCAGGCAGCCCAGCGCCGCCTGCCAGAGGCCGCGCCACCGCGGCCGCCAGCGCTGCCAGCGCCGGAAGAGGACGCTCAAGCCCACCGCCGCCGCAACGCCCCAGAGGACCCACACCTGCAGGTAGAACTTGAACACCGTGTTCATGCGCCCGACATCGCCCTTGAGCACAATGACTTCGACCGCCAGCGTGAGAAGCAGCCCGCCCGCAAAGAGCAGCGCCGCAAAGCGCTCACTGAGGTCCAGGTCGCGCCGCAGGGCAACGCTCAGCGAGATCAGCGCCAGGGGCAGCACCAGGGCCACAATCCACCAGCCGGTGATGACCCCCAGAGCCGCTACAAAGAGCACCGCAATCGCCAGGACCCAACTGAGCTGATAGCCTGCCGTGGGCGTCACCAGCAGATCGGACAGGCTGTTGTAACGCCCGAGGCGCAGGGGGTTACCCAGGCTCAGGCGCAGGCTCCGCGCCAGGGCGCCGCGCGCCTCACGGCCGAACGCCCGGCTCACCACGTAGCTCACCAGGATCAAGAGGAAGAGCCCGTGGATCATCAGGTAATCGCCCAGCTGGGTGCGCGGCCCGTGCCACAGCTCGACCGAGGTGTAGGCGGCGCCATAGCGGCTATCGAACGGCAGGAAGAGCAGCAGGCTCACCACCGCCACGGCCACAAAACGCCCGGCCACCGGCAGCGCCTCGCGCCAAGCCACGCCATCGGAGCGCAGCATCCGCGCCAGCGCCAGGCCGGCCAGGGCGACCAGCAGATAGGTGGGGTAATCCCAGGTGTTGTTCACGCGCAGCTCACCCAGCGTGAGCGCCAAAAGCCCCAGGGTAAACCATTCGGGCCAATCCACCTCAGATACCCAGCGCCGCAGCCGGGCCCGCAGGCCTTCTTTTCTGGCCGCAGCAGCAAGCTCTTCCTCACTCTTCCAGGGCGAGGGGGGGGCGGCCACTTCCTCGGCGCCGGCAAGAAGCGCCAGCTTATCCTCCGGCGTCATATCGCCCTGCAGCCAGCCCTTTCCGGCGCCAACCCAGAGCGCCGGCAGGCCGGCTGGCCCATTCCCCAGCGCCAATCCTTTGCCCTGCAACAGCCTCCCCTCAGCGCCAGGGTCCGGCGCCGGCCCACCCCCAGGCACCACACGATCGGTCAGCCACGGCACACCGCCGACAGCGTCCTCTGCGGGCCAGGTGCTGTGGCCGACAGGGCTGCGATCCGCGCCGCCCCGTTTGCCCTTCATCAGGCTGACGATGAGCCCCAGCGCCAGGGTCGCAAAGGGCAGCGCGATCACGTGCGCATGCAGGTCGCCATAGAGGAAGCTGAAGAAGGGGAACTCGTTGATCTCGCCGTTCCCCATCACCCGGCTGGCATTCCAGTACCACCACTCGGGCCGGAAGGGCAGGCTCTTACCGCCGATGAGCACCTGATAGAGCCCCGCCACGGCTTTGACCAGCCCATCCAGACCAGGGATGGTGCTGGTAAAGTTGAGGCCAGAGACCTCGATAAACCCATTGACCAGTAGCCGCACTTCGCCCAGGTTGCCGAGCACCGCAATCATGAGGGCGCCCAAGAGGGCAAAGCGCGCCCCCCAGTCGAGCACGGGGGCGGGAGCTTCTTCATCCTTGCGCAGCAGGCCGCTCACCACACCATACCCCCCGGTGGCCAGAAGCGCAAAGAGCGTCGGCAGGGCCAGATTGTACGCCGTGGTGGGCACGATGGCCGTGTACTTGATCAGGGTGGCTACGATGACCTGGCCAAAGTAGTAATAGTTGATATAGCCGCCCGAGAACCAGGGGTCATAGGGCGGGAACCAGGTGCTCTTGATGACGGCGTTCAGATAGGCCAGGTCCATGGGCTTTTCGCCGCCCATAACCGGGTGCCAGAGGTCGGGGTTGCCCATGCGCACCAGCACAAAGGCGCCGAAAAAGGCCAGGAAGAGCGCCTCTTCGAAAAGAAGCGTACGCCACTCACGGCGGAAGAAGACATAGAGTGCGTCCCACTGCCGCCAGGCGATGATGGCGCTGCCTGCCAGCAGCGCCAGGGCCATCCCCAGGATCGTCAGGCGCGTGTAGGGCAGCACGTGCAGGCTGGCCGCGAGCCAGCTGAGATAGGCCACGCCCAGCATGCCCAAGGACTTGGCAAAGACATAGCCCCGGTCGCGGAAGCGCCGGAAGGCGATAAAGGCATAGGGCAGGGCGACCAGCCCCAAGAACTCGAGCACCAGGACCCACGTCAGCACCGGCAGACGGTTGGCCACAGAATCGATGTTGAACATGGCCGACCAGGTGCCGCCCGCCTGCTGCACCAGGCTCTCCAGAGGCTTGAGCAGGAGCAGATGGTGCGAGCGCATGGTCTCCAGGGGGCTCTGTTTGATCAGGCGATCAACGTAGATGCTGCCCAGGAGGGCCCGCGCCTTGGCGCTGGAGTACTCGGGCGTCTTTTGCAGGATCGTCACTTTGGGGTGATCGTAGACGGTGAACGCCTCATCGGCCCCATCATCCACGAACTGGATCGGACCCAGGTTCGGGTAGGAGGTAAAGGTCTTGATGACCTTGAACCCCAGCTCACCATCAAAGAGGTACTTGTAGTAAGCCGTGGTCAGCGGATACCGCTCCGGCAGGCGCGGGATCGAGCCATAGAGCCGGTTACTGGTAAAGATGACATAGTCGGCCTGATCCAGCCATTGGAGTATGGCATCGCGCTTTTCGGGGCTGTCCTCCGCGTAGGGATCGGTCTCCACAAGCGTGTAGAACTGGTCGGCACTCTTGCCGTCGATATTCACGGGGACGATATCATCCCAATTCTCCCAGGTGATGGCTGAACCGGCCGGGATGTTAGCATAGACCCAGCGAGAGGCCGTCACGCGGCTGAGCGGCCGCCGGTAGATGTTCGTAAAGGCCTCGGCGTAGAGCAGGGTACCGAGGACAACGACCAGCCCGGCGCCAGCAGCCAGGTAGGGCGACCAGCGGTTCAGGCGCCGCCCCCAGGCCGAGGCGTGCTGCACAGCCCGCTCAGCCAGGCACTGGCTCTGCCGCCATAGCCAGACGACAAAGTAGGCCGCCAGCAGCACCAGCATGGGGTAGATAGGGATGAAATAACGGATGACCTTGACAACCTGCACGCTCTGGTAGAAGAAAGTGACGGTTACCCAAACCAGAAGCAGCAGATGGTCCCACCTGCGCTTGCGGATCACCTCGACCCAGGCCACGAGCCACCCTGCCCAGGCCGCCAGGCCCAGCGGCAGGCCCATGCCCCAGAATACGATATTGTACCAGGCATAGATCACGGGCGCGCGGTCGGTCCACTGGTGGCTGGGGGGCATATCGATCTTGCCGGTGAGGGTATCGGCGGCCGTCTGCATATTGCGCACCCAGGTGGGGTTGAGGTTGAAATCCAGCGGGCTCGGCCCGGTAAAGGCATAGGGCTGGGTAACGCGAAAGGCGAGGACTGCCACGAGCACGGCCAGGGCCAGCCACAGCCCCGCTTTGATCAGGGAGCGCAGGGCAAACAGCACCCGCGCCTCACCATCGGTCTGCATCGAGAGCGACAGGCCGGCGAACCGCCGGCGCCAGAGCACACGTGGACCAGCGGCGGGCTCCAGCGCGACGGCCAGGGCAGGCTCCTGCAGCGCTCGCATGAGGCCGGCCAGGCCCAGCACCACGACAAAAAGGGCCACACTGATCTTGCCAGCCACGGCCATGCCAAAGGCTGCACCGCCCAGTACCCAATCGTACCAGCGGCCCTCCTGCACAATGCGCACGGCAAAGAAGAGGGCGACCGTGATCATCAGGGTGATGAAGGTCTCCACGGTGTAGAAATGTGAGCTCTGGATATCGAGCACGGTACACGCCATGAGAAAAGCTGCGAGCAGCCCCGTCCAACGCCCGTAGAGTCGCCGGCCGATAAAGTAAACCAGCGCAATCGTCAGCAGATCATAGATCGCCGAGATCACGCGCCCCACCAGGTGGACCTGGTCGTAGCCGCTCTTATCCAGGAGAATACCTGCCGCCTTGGTAATAAAGACCGGCAGGGTGCCGTAGACAAAGAAATCGTTGTCGTGGTTGTAGGGGTTCAGTGGCGACTTGGCCGTGTCAAAATACTCGGCCAGCGACTTGGGCCAGCCCAGGCGCGACGTCATGTCGGTCAAGAAGCGCTCATCGGGGTGCAGGTGGGTGTGATCATCCCAGTTGACCCCTGTGAGTCGCATCGATGCGCCCAGGATGACGATGGCCAGCAAGGCAACTCGCACAAAGCGGCGGTCCTGCATGATAACGCGCAGGCGATCGAGGACAGCGACTATCCTGCTGACTCTCGGCTCGACCGGCGCTATTGGGACTCCAGTAGAGGTTTCCTGCATAGCTCTACTTCACTCCATAAAAAGTGATAAAGGCCACATGGCCCCGGTAGTCCAGGTGGTTGATCATGACCCCATGAGGAATAAAGTCGCGCAGGACCTGCTGCGCCCGCGTATCATCGGGGTGTACGATGAAAAGCACGGGCCCCTTGATCTGTGAGAGCGGCGGTTTGGTAGGGTCCAGGACACTGATTTCGCCGGCCCAATCGTGGGGCGTCACTCGAAACTGGGCGCGCACCGCCCTGCCCTCGTACCAGTTGGGCCAGACCTTGATATAGGCAGGGCCCTCGGCGGCGAATTCATCGATAACCTTGGCCATCTCCAGCGAGATCGAATAATTGCCCTGCAGAGAGATATTCACATAGTCGCGGAAATAGGCCTGTGCGGTCTCGCGCAGCTCAAAGCCCAGCAGGGCCACCAACACGACCACGGCAACGACGTTGAGATGCAGAGACAAATGGCCGTCCCACGAAAGCCGGCGTTGCCCAGGCAGGCCCAGCGAGAATGAGAGCGGCGCCGCTCCACGGCCGCGCTCCCAGGCGCAGAACCGCTGGTAAAGGAGCGCCAGGGGCAGCGACGCCAGCAGATACACGGGGGCGATGACCCCCGAGGCCCGCACGGCATTGGGCACCTCCTGCGGAAAGCTCACGGCCAACGCTTCTGGCAGAAGCATGGCCCCCACGAACAGGAGGACCAGCGCATTGTGACCGCGCCGCCAGCGCAAAAGGGCGTATGCGACACCGCATACCAGGAGCACTCCACTGATCAGGCCCAACTCAGGCTGGAACGGGACATTGATGTAGAACATGCCGTCGCCCACGCCGTTGAACATGCCCAGCGAGCGCCAGACGTTACCCGCCAGGACCCTCAACACGTCGTGGGGCACGGGCACTTCGGCGCTGGTAATACGGCTGGCCACGCGCAGCAGGTAGATCTGGGGTTCCTCCAGCGCATAGCGCGCCAGGGGCAGATAAACCCCCAACGCCCCCAGCACGAGCCCCGGCAGCCCCCAGCCGTAACGGGCCAACGCCCCCCGCCCAGCGAGCAGGAACTCGACCGCCAGCGCTCCGACCAGCACGGGCGGCAGGATCAGCGTCGAGTTGTAGGTATACAGGCTCAGGCCCAGGAGCATGCCCAACAGGACGAAATCCTGCGCCCTGGCGCTGCGCAGGGCGCGTACCGTCAGATAGATCAGCCCCAGGACCATCAGCGGCACCAGCACAGCCCGGTAACCGGTGCGGCTGAGGATCACATGCCATTTGCTGACGGCCAGCAGGGCCGCCGCCAGCAGGCCCGCCGGGCGATTGTAAAGATCGCTCGCCACACCATAGAGAGTTGCGATGGTTGCCAGGCCGACAAAAGCACTGGTAAACTTGATGGCGAAAAAGCTCAGGCTAAAGAGCTTGCCATAGAGCGCAATCAGGTAGAAAAACAGCGACTCGCGCCCCGGGTAGCGGGGGCAGAAGATCATGAACTGCCCCTGCATGATGTCGCGCGCGTTCTCGTAATTCATGGGCATATCGACGCCCATCTCAGCCGGGATGGCATCGAGCTGCCTCAGGCGCAAATACGCCCCCACCGCCAGGATGACCAACAGAATCACGATGTGCCAGGGCACCACGATCCCCTGTTTCCTTCCAAGGGCCCTGCCCTTGAAAAAGGCGGCCGGCCAGGCGTGGGGCAGGGCGAAGGCCAGGTAGACGAGCACGAGCCCCGCCAGCCAGGCTAAGGTCGGCAGGGGGCGAAAGAGATTGCCGCTGAACCCCGGAAAGGCCGCACCCCACAGAATGAGCGCCAGAACGAGCGGCACAATCCGCGGCGCCCGGGCACAAGCGGCCGGGACCACCCGCAGGCGCTCAAGCGGCTGGCGGTACGATATCAGGCCAAAGGCCAGCGCCCCGCCAATCAACACGACCCAGGCCCACACCGGCGCCGGGCGCTGGTCGATGCGCCATTGAGCCCAGATGCCCACTCCAAACACCAGGACCGTCGCCAGGGCTGCCAGGCTCGCAGAGACAGGCCACGAGGCAATATCAAGACGTCGCTTAGTTTGGCTCATAGGCTGTAAACAGCAACTCCCCCGAGGGGTCCCGGAATTCTCGCCACTTGCCAGTTGGGTATGAAAGCTCGACCTGCGCCACTTCGTCCTTACGCTCCGGCAGAAAGATGAACACCGGCCGCTTGCCGGGCTTGACAAAGGTAGGGGGCCCCGAGAGGGGAGCCAACACATCCTCGCCTTCGACCTGCGGCGCCAAAAAACGCGTGTTAGGGAAGTCGGCATACATACGGGGCGCGCCGAAAAAGTAGTAGCGATACTGCGGCCCCAGTGAGCGCAGATAGTAGCCCATCTCCTGGCCGACCTCGGTGTTCAGGTCGGCATAGGCCTTGGTGTGGCTGTAGGATCCAAAGTAGAACCCGAGGCTGATCACCGCCAGCAGCACGACAAAGGCGCCGACGATTACATGGGTAGACGAGCGCTGCCAGCGGAATGCGCGCTCGGCCACATCGGCTGCCAGGGTGATGCCCACGGCAATGAATGCACTGACCGGCACAATGGTCAGCACGATACGCTGCGAGTTGGGCGGATTCTCCAGCATCATGCCGCCAAAGATCAGCACGGCCCAGAACCAGAAGGAGAAAAGCGCATATTTGCTCTCGCGCAGGTGCAGCAGTGCGTACACCAGGCCAAATGTAAAAGGCACTGCCGCGACGACATCGAGCAGAGGCATGCCCGGCCGGTAAAAGACGCCCGGGTCTGGGTAGTAGTGAAAAGCCAGCACCGACTTGACCACCTGCTCCTCAAGCACACGGACCGTGCTGATATGGAAGAAATCGGCTGTGCGCTGAAGGTAGCCGTTGGCATAGATCGCCAACTGCGCAGTGCGGGCCGTGAAATCCTGCGGGTGGCGGGCAAAGAAGAGAAAGAGCGGCCAACCCGTGAGGGCAAACGCGCCGCCCAGGACGGTGAGGCTGCCCCGATGAGTGGACCAAAAGCCGGGTGTGCGCCAGGCCGTCCAGATGAGCCAGGCCACCAGGACGATCGGGATCACGCGGGAGCCCATGTAGGCATATTGGTCGAGCCCCAGCAACAGGCCCGAGAGCGCAAAGAGCTCAATCCGCCGCTTGCGCAGCCCCAACAGAAGGAGGAAAAAGGCCGCCGTGGCCAGGAAGGGATCTATCATGTTGTTGAGGCCCAGGCGGGAAAAGTGGATGGCATAGTGGTAACAGGCGAGATAGAAGGCAGAGATCAGAGCGATTCGCCGGTCGAAGAGCTCCTTCGCCAGCAGATACAGCGCTGGGACGGTCAGCGCACCGGCCAGGGCCGGCACAACGCGCAGAGCCACTGTCGTAGCCCCCAGGAGCCCAACCGGGACCGCTTGCAGGTAGAAGAAGAGGGTAGGGTGCGAGAGCCAGCCGGTAGCAAAGGGGTTGGTCGATGTGCCCTGCAGCACAGCCACAGCCTCCTGGCCCATGGAGGCCTCGTCGCCACCCAGCACCCAGGGAATGTGGCTGAGTCCGATCAGGCGCGCTATTGCGGCCACGACAAAGAGGGCAAGCACCAGGGCCGGCTCCCAGGGGCTGGCGCGCAAACAACTGGGGATAGAGGGCAGCCAGGCCCGCAAGGCGGCGAAATCGGTCACGGCCGCCAGATAGAGGAGCAGCGCCCCTGCCCAGAGGGCCAGCAAGGCATAGCCCTGGCCGGCCGTCAGGGGGTTCGCCGCAAGGCCGCCTACCACCAGGATGATCAGAATGCTCAAGAGGACAGGCACGAGGCGCCAGCGCTTTGCGCGCAGCCACATGAACTCCGGTCCCCACCAGCTGGCCACCGCCCTGCCCAGTGGAGGCGCGGGCGCAGAGCTGACCAGGCCGATGGCCGTCATGAACAGGACCGAAGCCAGGGCATAGATGAAAACCGCATCTCCGAGGTAGTTACGGCGCCTGGCAAGATAGTACTCGGCCACCGCCGCCAGCGCCAGGGCTGCCACCAGACAGACCGCAGACAGGCGACGTGCTCGTGGGCTCATGTTTCCTCAACCCTGCCCCCGCGCTTGCCCTTTCCGATGAGGCTCTCCAACAGTTCTTCGTACTCGATAATAGTACGTTGGGTATTGAAAATGCTGCGCACCTGCTCATAGCTGCGCAGGTAGGGCTCGGGAGCCGTGAGCATCTCCACCAGCCCCTCGGCAATGGCCTGCGGGTCTTGCGGGCGCACCAGCTTGCCCATGCCGGTGACGCGCACAGCCTCGCGCGCGCCGGGTATGTCGGTCGTGACCAACGGCGTGCCACAGAGCATGGCCTCGACCTGCACACTGGGAAAACAATCAGTGCGGCTGGGAATGGCAAAGGCGTCACAGAGGGCATAAAAGTTCGCCAGACGCTGGCGGTCAGTCACGAGGCCGAGGAAAACGATCCGGCTGGCATTCTGATCGACCAAATGCTTCCAGCGGCCATAAAAGTTCTCATAGACCACATTCCTTTCACCCGCATAGACAAATCGCACCGTTGGCAACTTGTCCGCGACCAGGGGCATGGCCTGCAGCAGATAGTCAAAGCCCTTCTCTTCCACAAAGCGCCCGGCAAAACCCACCACGGGCATGCCCTCCAACCCCAACTCACGCCGCAGGGCCGTGACCTGTTCAGGAACAGGCCGCGGTATCTCGATGGGCGGGTAGATGGCGCGGGTCTTGGCGAGAAAAGGATTGAGAAAGACCGAGTTGTTGGCATAGTCCTGGCTGTGGGTGGTGATCGCGTCGCTCCAGCGCAGCGATTGGGTCATCATCGCCGTGACCGTGCGCTCGACGAACTGGTTAAACAGGCCATCCGGCATGACCAAGTCGCCGTGGTCGGTAAAGACCACCGGCTTGTGCACCCGGCGCGCCAACCAGGCGGCGATGGGCGCTTCCATCAAAGGGGCGTGCAGGTGCACCACATCATGCTCGCGCACCAGGCGGGCACACACAGCCGGGAAGGTAGGCATCAACACACCTCGGCTCAGCCGGCCGATGGTGGGCACACGCACAATCCGTACGCCATTGAGTTGATCCTGTAGGGGAAGATCCTTCCTGTACTGTGCACAGAGGACAGTCACCTGATGGCCATGCCGGGCCATCCCTTCCGCAAGCCGCTGGGCATAGGCTGTCAGGCCCGTCCAATGCGGATAATAGTACATCAGGACGGTAAGGATTCTCATGTAATGCCGTCAACTCCCGGTAATGATGGCCGGTCCCCCGGCAGGAATGGGCGCTATTATAACATGCTTCAAGTTGTCCAGCAAGACTAATAATCCTGCACGCATTATGTAAGCATCCGTGCCGTTTTCCTGCGCGCCGCTAATTCTGACCCGTGGTTTTCTGCGCTTGCAGCAGGAGCGCGCGCAGCTCCGCCGCCGAGAGGGCCTGCTCCTTCTTGAAGATGAGCGTGCGCGGGTGATCATAGACGGCATAAGATTCGTCAGCACGGCCAAGGTCGAGCACCAGCGGCGCGATGCGCACAGACTGGAGGAGCGCCGGCTTGGGCAGAGGGGTGCCGGCCAGGGGCTCATCGACGATGGCCAGCGGCCCCAGCCGCGGATAGTTGGTGCGCACGTCGACCAGACGGAAGCCCAGTTGCTCGGCAAAGAGCAGGCGGTAATAGGCGGAGGTCAGGGGGTAGCGCTCGCCCAGGCGCCCGATGGTGCCGTAGAGGCGCTGGCTGGCCAGGACAATATAGTCCGACTGCTGCAACCCCGCCACCAGCTGGTCGAGCTTGGCGGCATCATCGGGAGCAAAGGGATCAAGCCAGAGGTAGTGAAAGCGCCCATCGGCGTTCGGGGTGCCAGCAACAGGCAGAGGGTCCCCCCAGTACTCGACCGCCAGGACGGAGCCCTGCGGCGCCGTCTGGGTCAGCCAGCGGCTTGCCACGATCCAGGGGTGCGTGCGCCCGTAGATGCTGACAAAAGCGAGGGCATAGAGCAGGGTGGGCACAAAGACCAGCGCCGTCACAATCCCCGGCAGCCTCCCGGTTCGTAGTAAGGGAGAGGGGGTTCGTAGTGCGCCGTTCTGCTCAATAGCAGAATCCTCATGGCAGCGCCACGGCGCACTGACGTGCGCACTATGCCCCCCCCTCTCCCTTACTACAAGCCCGTCCAGGCTCCCAAGGGCCAGCGCTGCGGCCAGGCAGAGCCAGGGGATGAGGGGGCTCAGGTAGCGGGGAAAGCGGGCGTACAGGCCGCCCACGATGAGAAAATAGGGCCAGACCCACGCCAGAATGACGACATCCTCGCGCTGTCGCATGCACACCCCACGGACGGTCAGCCACACGAGCCCGGCCAACCCAGCCAGGCCGAGAGGCAGGCCCAGAGACCAGATGGCGAGCTCCTGCACAGGGTACAGGTAGGGCAGGGTGCCGATGAACTGGCGCGTGTAGGGCAGGTCGATGCGCCCTGAGGCCATAGCGCTCTCCTGCAGCAGGCCCTGGCCAAAGCGGAACCAATCAATGAGGCTGTAGGGCTCGGCCACGAGGAAGGTAAGCAAGGCCGCCACCCCGCCCAACGCGAGCCCGAGCAGCCCCCACCCAAGCCGCGGGGTTTGTAGTGCGCATGTCAATGCGCCCTCATCCGCAAAGGGTGGGGACGAGGGCGCATTGACATGCGCACTACAAACCCGGGGCCTGAGCGCCCAGATCGTCCAGGCAACCCAGTTGACAAAGAGGAGGGGCAAGGCGCTGGTCTTCGTAGCCAGGGCCAGCCCGGTGTAGACCCCGCCCCACAGGCCCGCACG
>DAOTVS010000336.1:0-6174 GCA_034436375.1 Anaerolineae bacterium
GATGCGCTCAACCGCCTGACCGGCAAGCAGTACATCACCGGCACGACCTGCCCGGCGACCCCCGCGCCCAGCGTCACCTACCGCTACGATGAAGGGCCCAACGGCATCGGCCGGCGCACCAGCATGACGGACCCCTCCGGCGAGACGGCGTGGAGCTACGATGCGCGCGGGCGGGTGACGGCGGAGACGAAGCAACTCGAAGGCAATAGCTTCGTCACAGGCTACACCTACCGCAGTGACGACCAGCCGGTCAGCATGACTTACCCCGATGGCGAGGTGCTCAACTACACTTATGACGCCTGGGGCCGGCCGCAGGGCATGAGCGGCAGCAGCAACTATGCCTCTGCAGCCCAATACACCGCCGCCGGCCAGCTTCAGTCACTGACCTATGGCAACGGCGTCGCCACCACCTGGGGCTATGACCCCGTGACCGCGCGGCTGAGCTCGATCACCGCTTTCGGCGTGCTCGACCTGGACTATACCTACTATCCCAACGGCAACGTGCACACCCTCACCGACGGCGGGCAGACGACCACGTTCGGCTACGACGAGCTGGATCGCCTTACCTCTGCCACGGGCGGCTACAGCGCCAGCTACAGCTACGACCCGATCGGCAACCTGCTGAGCAAGACAGAGGGGTCTGTGGCCCGCAGCCTGACCTATCCCGGCGCCGGGCAAGCGCAGCCTCATGCGCCCACCCAGGTGGACGGCCAGCCGTATGGCTACGATAACAACGGCAACCTGACCACTCGTCCCGGCCAGGCGCTGACCTACGACGAGGAGAACCGCCTCATCCGCGTCGTGAGCGGCACGCTGACGACCGAGTTCACGTACGACGGCGACGGCAACCTGGTGAAAAAGGTCGCGCCCGAGGGCACGACGTTGTACGTGGGGGCGTACCTTGAGGTCTTTGCTTCCTCCACCCCACCCGAGCCGACGCCCCCCCCCACAGTGCAGCCGGGGCTGGATTATAAGGTGATCCTGCCGGTGGTGCTGGGCGGCTACCTCTTTGACGTGGATGGCCGCCTGGTGCCCGCGACGAAATACTATCTGTTCAACGGGCAGCGGGTCGCCACGCGCGAGGGCTCCTCTGGCACGGTGACGTACCTGTACCACGATCACCTCGGCAGCACGGTGGCCACGAGCGAGGGCGAGAGCACGTGCTACTGGCCGTATGGCGCCACGTGCACGGGAAGTGTGGATACCTCGTACCGGTACACGGGTCAGAGGGCGGACAGTTACATTAACTTGTACCAGATGGGCTCCCGATGGTATGATCCTGCTTTGGGACGATTCATCAGCCCCGATACTATTGTACCCAGTCCTGGCGATCCGCAAAGCCTGAATCGATATAGCTATTCTTTGAACAACCCCTTGCGCTACGTCGACCCCAGCGGCTATGATCCACTCGATGCGGCATGGATTAGTGCATTCCATGCGGTCCATGGTGGTACTGACCCGAGTGATCAGGATTGCCGCGATAGGCTTTTCTCCCTCATGTTCCCTGGAAGTGGGCCAGGCGGGGAGTGGACTGATGCCGACTGGGCCAGCTATGCCGAACATCGATCCGGGTTCTGGGAAGGCACCTATCCCTGGCCAGGGGAGATGGCAGCGGGGATAGAACGATTTGCTGCCCATGTGGGGCGACTGGCCTCGCACTACAAGCCAAACGAGAAAGCGCAGTTTGTGGCGGCAGTTGCCTTTGTCTTCGGTGGCGTGCCTCTGGAATCCCCGGTGTCCGCCTCCTGGCAGATGGCGACCAACCCGCGGAAGGCATGGGCTTCTTACACGCCGCTTTACGAGGGGGCCGAGGGTTGGCGACCTGAGTTGGTGGATGACACTAACCCATCTCATCACTACGCTGGCCTGCTCCACACCGGGTTCTTCTTTGGCCCGGCTGCGGGCGTGACGGCAAACTGGCTACGGGATGGCCCCCTATCCGGGTACAACGCGCCCGACCTGCGCCTGGGCGATATCGCCGCCGAACAGGGCAATATGTTGCGCTGGGGCCAGTTCTCGATCTATGCTATGGGGGATGTATTGCGCGCCTCTTTGAGCATCCAACAGAACCTTTGGCCAGCAGGCTATCCATATTAGGAGGCAGGCAAATGCGTAGACCGTATATATGGATCATGCTCTGCCTGATGGCGCTGATAACGGTAGGGTGCTTCCCAAGTTTCCAAACTGTGGTAACGCCCAAGCCTGAACCACAGGTCCCTGAGCAACTAAGAAGACTGCCCAAGACGGCGTGGATCAAGTGCTCGGATCTGGATCGTACGAAGGGCGTGCGATGCAGTGTATGGGAGTATCCAGGACTCCCACCCGATGATCCTGATAGTGGCTATATGGGGAAGCGCGGTCGTCTCATGGGGGAGGTGGCAGCTTGTGCTGAAGTCCAGGCTCTGCAATACGCCTGGTCAGAGACCGACGGGGTGTTCTGGGTGCTCGTCACTACCGATGGGGTGAGGGGATGGATTACAATGGACCTATTGACTTTTTCGCGCTGAGGGCCCTCACCCACCCTCGAAACGATGAGCGGCAGTCAACATCAGACCTCCAATCCCTTGGCAAGGCTAGAGGTCTGAACAGTATGATCTGTGTACGTGCACGTGAAGAGGTGGTACCAGGATACGATGCGTGGCGTACTACAGACGGTTCGCCATTGATCCAGTGTTCATATGGTGGACACCGGACTTTGCGAGCGACATGGCTAACATGTCGCTCGCAAAGTGCCTCAAGGTAACACTGACAATACAGGAGCTCAGCCTTCCAGGGCCAGGATGCCACCTCGCAGCGTCTGCAGCGTCTCGCGTTGCGCCTCGTCCAGCGTCCTGGTCTGCAGCGAGTCCACCAGGGCCAGCAATTGCCCCGGCGGCAGCGTGCCCCTTCCTTCCGAGCCGTCCAACCGGGCCTCGACCTGGGCCATGGCCCGGTAGTGATCCGCAGCCACCGTGCCATCGTACAGCCGGGCGTAGCCCAGGGTCGTATCGACGTGACGGTGGCCCAGGATCGTCTGTACGGTGAGGATGGGCGCCCCGGCGTTGAGCAGGAGCGTAGCGCAGGTGTGCCGCAGTTGGTGCGGGGTGACGTGCACGCCGCAGCGCCGGCCATAGGTGTGCAACCGCTCGGAGCAGTAGCTGCAGCTCAGCGGGAGGTGGCGCAAGGCGAAAACGTGCTCGTCGGCAGGCCCACGCACCGCAAAATATGCATTTAGCGCCTCGACAGTGGCCTCGCTGAGGCATACCAGGCGGTCCTTGAGGCCCTTGGACTGCTCGATGCGCACCCGGCGGGCGGCCAGATCGAGGTCGCCCAGGCGCAGGCGGCGCACCTCACCGGTGCGCAGGCCGCTGTGCAGCATGAGCAGGAACCAGGCCCGGTCCATGAGGCCCAGGCGACGGATGCCCCGGTGCTCTGCGTGGGCATCGGCCTCGATCTCGCGCAGCAGGAGGCGCACCTGCTCGATGGGCACATCCCGCGGCAGGCGTGGCCCTTCGGCCAGGGGCTCGACCTTGAGCATGCGTTGGCAGATGGGGCGCTCGCGCTCGCCCTCGAAGAGCAGATAGCTCTGCAGGGCGTGCAGCTCGCCGTTGAGGGTGATGGGCTTGATCCCGGCGGCCAGGCGAGCATCGACGTACTCGTACCAACGCTCGGGCGTCAGGGCAGCCAGGTCCGGCAGGAGACCACGCTCGGCCAGCCAGCGCAGGGGGCGTGTGGCCGCACTCAACAGGTCTATCGTGGCCCGGTAGCTCTGCTCGGGGATCCATCTGCGCCGGCGGTGAGCGATGTAGGCGTGCAGGTCCTCTGCCAACTCAATGGGCAGAGACCCGGTATAGGTCTCCCAGGCAACCTGGCGCGGCGGAGCGGGTTTGTGGCAACGGAGGCGCAGGTACTCGGCCAGCTTGGCGAGGCCCTTGCCGTAGTCACTGCGCGTGCTCTCGCTGGGGTAGTGATCGGTGAGGTAGGCGCGCACTCGCGCGATATCGCCCTCCAGGTCGATCTCCCAGTAGGGCTTGCCCAAGAGGCCGAGGGCCAGCCGGGCAGCGACGCCGTAGATATGCAGGGCGGAAGGGCCGTAGCCCCCCTCGGCGAGCCACTGCCGGAAATTGGCGTACAGGCCACGGTTCGGAGGAAACCAGGCGTGGCAGGGCTTGAGCGCAGGATCGATGGACAACGCGTGGCGCAGGTTGGGCGTGCGCGACCCTTTACCGCCCTTCATACAGCCTCGCCTCCTTCCCCCAGCCGTTTGGTGATGCGGGCCATGGCGGCCTCGTAATCGGCCTGCACCTGCTGGTCGGAGATATGGATGTAGGTCTGGGTGGTGCGCAGGCGCGAGTGCCCCAAGAGGCGTTGGATCGAGGTCACTGGCACGCGCGATTCGGCCAACTGGCGCCCGAACGTGTGGCGCAACTGGTGGCAGGTGGCCCACAGCCCCGCCTTGCCGCAGTAGTGGGCCAGCCGTTTCTGGATGCCGGTCACCGTCAGACGCTTGCCGGAGCGGTTGACGAACACGGCTTCATCGGAGGCGACCGGGCGTAGCTCCAGCCACTCCTTCAGGGCAGCCAGGGGTTGGCCCGAGAGGTAGGCGACTCGCTGTTTGCCGTTCTTGCCATGCAGCCAGAGGCGGGGCAACTTGCCTGCGGCTGCCTGCAGGTAGAGGTCGCCCAAGGAGAGGCTGCGCACCTCGCCCACCCGCAGGCCACAGCGCAGCATGAGCAGGAACATGGCCCGGTCACGAGGATGGGTGATCGCGGCGAGCAGGCGCTCGACCGTGGCATCCTCCAGGTCACGGGGCAGGCGCTCGCCCTGGCGGATAAAGTGCCGCCTGGGGATCACCGGGTTGGCCGGGGCGTCATCCTGCTCCAGGGCCAGGAACTCGTAGAAGGAGCGGAGGGCGGCCAACCTGCGGTTGACCGTGGCCATGGCGTGGCCGCTCTGTTGGGCATGCTCAATGTAGGCGTCAACGTCGCGCACCTTCACTTGCGCGGGCGGCTTGCCCAGCCAGGCGAAGAAGAGGGCCACGTCGCTGGTATAGTGGACATGGGTGGAAGCGCCCGGGCTCCGGCGGCGCAGCCACTTGTGAAAGCGCTCGATTTCGGCTAACATGCGTCTTGCCTCCTGGTAGTGAATTGGGGACTGAACCTTGGCGGGTTGCAGGACCTATCTTACCACCAGGAGCCCACCTTAAAAAGCATACCAGGAGGGCAAGTTAATGTAAGGCGCTCTGGCTGGCCCTCTTGGAGCAGCGTCTTTCACCACTGCCGCAAACAACGTGTTCGTACTGAAGTACCAGCTCCAAGTGCATTACCTGCGCGATGAGTTGCTGGCCCCCTCTGTGCCGCGCCCCTCTGTGCCTATAATGATGGGACAACTCGCCTGCAGAATTTAGTGTACAATGTAGGGCGAGGGAGAACGATATGTCTCACAACGGAAGCGATCGGAACGAGTTGAACAGCGGCCAGACAGCAACCAGTGGCGCCAGCACACCTGATCCTGAGGTCGTGCCCAAAGCCACGCACCGCCGGTTCACGGCTGAGTGTATTGGTTCAGTGTCAAATGGAGACTCCACCTGTTCCGCTAAGCTACTGCCATGGCGGGCGCCTCGCACGGTTCCTCGGCCGGAACGGATCGGGGAGCGGCCTCCCTGGCAAGGCGTGCGACAGCCAACTTGCGGCGGCACTCAGCCAGGATCTCCTGGTCGCGTCCCTCAAGACGGGCTTGCGGGGTCACATAGGCGATCCAGCTGTGCAAGCGCACCGTGTTGTACTCGTGCACGAACTCGGCCACGATACGGCGAGCGTCCTCAAGGTTGAGTGGCGTCTTGTGACGGATGCACTCGCGTTTGATGGTCTTGTGCCAGCTTTCGACTTTGCCATTGCTCTGTGGGTAGAACGGCGACGTGCGCACGTGGGTCATCCCACTGAGGCGCACGAATTTCCAAGTCGCTGGCAATGAATTGCGGCCCATTGTCTGAGATGATACGCGGGTGCGCGCCAGGAAAGGCTTCACGCTGCAGGATCGTCTCGACGTCAGCTTTGGTCATGGTCTCGCGGATCTCCCAGTGCACGATATAGCGGCTGTAGCCGTCCAGGATGGTACACAGGTAGTAGAACGTGCCGCAGATATTCAGGTACGAGACGTCGATGTGCCAGTGCTCGTGGGGCTTGCCGGGCTGAA
>DAOTVS010000337.1:0-6600 GCA_034436375.1 Anaerolineae bacterium
AGAAGGGGGGCAAGACGACCCCGCCCACGCGCTCGGCCACTTGCAGCGCCACCGCCTGCGCATTCAGGGGATCGGTGCCCAGGGGCATGTGCACCGAATGCCACTCCAGAGGGCCAAGTGGAACGTAAGCCACAGGGCAACGCTCCCGCTCGGCAACGATCTCGCCCGGGCGCAATAGTTCGTAACGTCGTGTTCGCACAACAGCCTCCTAAGCCATCGTCTCCAACATATCCGCGGTCACGCGGTAGCGCAGGGGCTCGCCTGCGAAGAAGCGCTGCAGCTCCTCAACGATCACCTGCCCCTGCCGACGCCGAGCCTGAATGCTGGCGCCGGCAATGTGGGGGGTGATAAAAACGTTATCCAACTGCCGGAACGGGCTATCGATCGGCAAAGGCTCCTCGTCAAAGACGTCGAGCGCAGCCTGTATGCGGCCCGTGCGCAGCTCGGCCAGGAGCGCCTCCTGATCCACCAGCCAGCTGCGGGCGGTGTTAATCAAGATCGCGCCATCGCACAAGAGCGCCAACTCGCGGGCGCCGATCATATGATGCGTCTCGCGGGTAGGTGGCGCCTGCAGGGTCACGATCGGGCACTCAGACAGGAGCTCGTCGAGCCCCACCTGCCGCACTCCCAGGGCCTGCGCCTGCTCCGGCTTGAGATAGGGGTCGTAGACCCACACCTCGGCCTCAACACCCCGCAGCAGCTTTATGGTACAGCGACCGGTATAGCCCGCCCCAATCACCCCGACCCGCTGGCCAGTGATCTCTCGACCTATCTCAGGCGACCGGGCGCCGCTCCATGGCTCGCCCGCCTTGAGCAAGCGATCGTGCTTGTGGGCCTGGCGCAGCATGAGCATGATCAGGAGGAGAGTCATATCCGCCACCGCAGGGGCGATGGCGCCGGCAGCATGGGTGACGGCAATCCCCTGCGCAAAGACCGCGGGCGGCAGCATAGCCTTGATCGAGCCGGCCGAGTGCGCCACCAACCGCAGCTGACCGGCCTGGGCAAGAACCTCATCGGTAAAAACCGGCGTGCCCCAACCGGTGATCACGGCCTCATAGCCGGCGATCCGTGAAGCCAGCTCGGCTGAGTTCCAGTCGCGCTCCTCCGCATTGTACGTCACGTCAAGCAGAGACTCGAGCGCAACGATGGCCTCAGGCTGGAACAAAAGGTGGAAAAGGGAGGGGCGGGGGACAACAAGAACTCGGGGTTTTGCCGACATGGCGGCTTTCTCCTCTCTGGTAACCCAAAGCGATTGGCAATAGGGCGAGCCGGAGCTCCGACTATCACGCAACAGGGTCGCCCAATATCACCACCCAAGGAGAGCACAAATCGCTCTGGCCAATGATATCACAATGTACCCAACTGTCCCAATCGGGCCCAGACCCACCCTAGCCCTTCAACCCCGTCAGAGCTATGCCCTGCACGAAATAGTTCTGCCCCAGGAAGAAGATGATAACCATCGGCACGATGCTCACGATCGAGCCGGCCATCACCAGCTCCCAACGGGTGCTCATCTCAGCAGTGCGCTGCAGGGTAGCAAGCCCCAGGGCCAGAGTGAACTTTTCCATGCTGTTCAGGTAGATCAGGGGGTTGAAAAGGTCGCTCCACGCCCAGATAAAGTTAAAAATGCCGATGGTCGCGATCACGGGCCTGGAGAGGGGCATGACCACATTCCAGTAGATCCTGACCGTGCCGCAGCCATCGATACGCGCCGCATCGTCCAGTTCCAGGGGCAGGGTCATAAAGAATTGGCGGAAGAGAAAGATCTCAAAAGGGCCGCCCCCCAACCAACCAGGCAGGATCAGTGGCCAGAACGTGTCAATCATGCCCAACGTCTTGAAGATGATATAGCGCGGGATAAGCGTAACCTGGCTGGGTAAGAGCATGGTGCTGATGAGCAGGATAAAGGCAAAGCTCTTGCCGGGCGCCTTGAGCCGGGCAAAGGCAAAGCCCGCCAGCGAGCCCATGAGCACAGCAGAGAAGACATTCGACACGACAATGAGCAACGTATTGCCGATAAAGCGCATGAAGGGCAGTTTGTAGAACAGATCAACATAGTTGCGCCAGAGCACCGGGTTGGGTATCCACTGGACGCGCAGAGTAAAGATATGCGCCGAATCCTTCAGGGAAGAAGAAAGCGTCCAGGCCATGGGGATCACAGCGACAATCGCTCCTGCGGTCAGGATCAAATAGAGAATAGCATGCATCAACCGGCGCATGCCGTGCATGCCCAGAAGTCGAGGCCGAGGCCGGGCGAGAGTGCTTTTCATCACGATTGCTCCCCTTCATAGTAAACCCAGCGCCTGGAAAGGCTGAATTGCAGCAGCGTGAAAAACAGCAGGATGATGAAGAGGATCCAGGCCAGTGCTGAGCCACGGCCCATGTGTAACGTCTTAAAAGCCTCCTGGTAGATGTAGAACACCATAAAGTAGGTGGCGTATTCGGGGCCGCCGCCAGTCATCAGGTACGCAGAGCCGAAAACCTGAAAAGAGCCGATGATGCCCAGGATCAGGTTGAAAAAGATCGTCGGCGAGATTTGCGGCAGGGTCACGGCGCGGAAACGCTGCCAGGAATTGGCGCCATCGATCTCGGCGGCATCGTAGAGGTGCGTCGGCACCCCCTGCAGGCCGGCCAGGAAGATGATCATGGTATTGCCGCCCAGACCCCACAGCCCCATGAGCACAAAGGAAGGAATGACCATGTAAGGATCGGTCAGCCAGTGGGGGCCAGGCAGCCCCAGGCTACGCAGGAAGGCATTGGCGAGGCCATATTTGGAGTTGAAGATCCAGACCCACAGCAGGGCGCTGGCTACGGCAGGCGTCAGCGAAGGAAGGTAAAACAGCGTGCGGTACAAGGGCACGCCGTGGATCTTGCTGTTGAGGGCCAGAGCCAGGGCGAGCGAGCCGATAATGCCCACCGGCACGCTGAGAAAGGTGTAGTAGGCGGTCACACCCAGGCTCTTCCAAAGAAGGCTCAGCGGATAGGGGCTGGCAAACAGGTACTGAAAGTTGTCCAGCCCCACCCAGCGCGGAGCGTGAAAGAGGTCATAGTCCGCAAAGCTCAAGAAGAGCGAATAGAGCATGGGCCCCGCTGTGAGGCCCACAAAGCCCAGCAGCCAGGGGCCGATGAGCAGGTAGAACTGGACGGCCTCCAGCCGCTCGCGCCTGCTCAGGCCCTGCCTGCCGGTGACGGCAACGCGCCGTCCGCCCGCAAGTGCACCCATCCCGCCCTCCTGCTTATGACGTACACAGAGCGCCGGCTGCTAGCCGGCCATATCCACTTATCATAGCGAGCAACTCAGAATGGCGGTGATAGCCTACAGCGCTCATGGCAAACACTCATGGCCGGCTAGCAGCCGGCGCTCCAGGTATGTCCTGTGTGCTAACAGGGTTGTCCGCAAGCCTGGGTTACTCGCAATGACAGACACCAAGTGCGGTTGTCGTATCAGGGGCTCTGTGGATAGCCGTCACGGGGTATGGGGCACGGTGGCGGCTATCCACAGAGAACAAACATGCCCACATCAGGACGCGCCGTAGGACTTGACCTTCTGGACTTCTTCCGTGAGGGCTTTGTTGATCGTTTCGCAGACGCCCCCCATGGCATCGTCCAGAGTCTTGGTGCCGTCGGTGGCGGCGCCCAACTCCTGGTAGAAGGGGGTCTCCACCACATAGGTATAGGGCGACTGGAAGGGCACCTTGGCGTAGCTCACAGCATCGATGAAAACCTGCTGATGGTCTGGCGCCTGGCCCGCGAGGATAAAGTACTTGTGCCCCGCCTTGAGCGCAGGCACGGGCCCCTTGAACTCGGCGCAGTACACCTTGGCGCTGTCTTCCGAGAGCAAGTCCTCGATGAAAAGCCAGGCCTCGTCGGGAGCCTTGGTGCCACGATAGATCGAAAGGGAGTCGGTCGTGAGGGCGCTAAAGCGCCCCTTGGGGCCAACTGGCATAGGTGCAACATCCCAGGTGAACTCGGTAACCTTGCGCAGCGTCGGCATCTTCCAGGGGCTGCCGGTCACCATGGCCACGACGCCCAGTTGGAAGGGATCGCCGCCGCTGGCCAGGGCGGAGGCCACTTCGGAAGTCGGCGCCACATGGTGCTTGTGGATCAAGTCGAGGTACCACTGCAGGCCATCATAGTTGGGCTTTTCGCAGAGGATAAACTTGGTGCCCTCGTCAGCAAAATACTCTCCACCGAATGCCCAGATCAGGGCGCCCCACGGGTTGGCCCAACCCGTCTGGCACAAAAACCCAAAGACCTCGGGCTCCTTGTCGCCATTGGTGTCTTTCGTCGTGCTCTTGGCAGCCTGCAGAAGATCGTCATAGGTCCACTTGTCGGTCGGCTCGGCGACGCCAGCGTCGGCGAAGAGCTTCTTGTTGTAGTAGAGAACGTAGCAGCCCGACCAGAGAGCAATCCCATACTGCTTGCCCTGGAAGGCATAGTACTGAAACAGCGGATCAAAGTCGTCCTTGTTGAAGCCCGTCTTGTCCATAAACGGGTTGAGGTCCAGAAGCGCGCCTTTGGAGGAAAGATTATAGACCCAGTGCTCGTCGCCCCACAGGATGTCAGGAGCCGTCCCAGCGGCTGCCTGTACCAGGTACTTCTGGGCATCCCAGTCGAAGGTTGGGTCAACCTTCACCGTGACATTGGGGTGCTTCTCCTGGAATGCCGTTGCCACCTTTTGGAAGACCGGTTGGCCTTCGTCGCCCATCGCATGAGGGAAGCGGAGCGTGATCGGTCCGGCGGGGCCGGGGGTCGCCGTCACAACCTTCTCCACTTCCTTGACGACAGTGGCTTCCTTCTCAACAACCTTCTCGACGACCTGCGGCTGCGACGTGGGTGCAGGCCCACAAGCCGCCAGAACCGTCCCCGTGGCTGCGATTGCTGCGAACCGCAGGAAACCGCGCCGTGTCATCCTCGCCCTCTCTGCCATGGCTTGATCCCTCCTTTGTGGATCACAGACTGGCGTGGCAGCAAGCATGAACCGTCAGGATGCTATCTGGGCTTGTGTTGAGGCTTGTTCGTGTCAGAATGGCCGTCCGAAGCGCTATGAGGTCTTGTGGCGTACCACTCTAGTCTAGTCTATATTCTCGCCTCCCTTCCGCTCAGTGGTCCAAAGGCATGCGCCGGAGCAGATCCGCCTGCGAGTTTTGCAGGTGCGTCAGGATCGCCGCCCGGGCCTGTTGGGCATCCCTTGCCTCAAAAGCATGCAGGATATTCTCGTGCTCAGCGACAGTCGCTTCGGCGCGCTGGTAATTGGACCGTGACAGGCCACGGATGAGCTGTTCCGACCAGCGGAGCTTGTCGTAGAACTCGCTCAGCTGTCTGCTTTGCAACAGATCGACAATACAGCGGTGAAACTCGCTATCGGCAGCGATATACTCGCGATAGTCGACAAAAGTCTCCCCTTGCCGCAGAGCACTGAACCGCCGCACGATCGCCCGCATCCGCTGCAGGATCTCCTCGGAAACCGAGCCGACCTCCGCGGCGGCGGCACACTCAATGATGCGCCGGGTGTGAAACGTCTCCTGCACGTTCTGGCGCGTAAATTCGGAAACAAAAGTCCCGCGCCGTGGCGAAACCTCGACCAGGCCATCGATACTCAGCCGCTGCAAGGCCTCGCGCACGGGCGTGGCGCTGACGCCCAGCCTTCTAGCCAGCCCCCCAGCCGAGAGCCGTTGCCCGGGGCGCAGGGTGCCTTTCATGATCTCTGCCTTGAGCAGGGCATAGACCTGCTCGTGCAGCTGATTCAGGTTGAGTTCGGGGATCGCCAATTCGTCCCCAGAGGATTCCACCATACTCCGTTCCCTTTCACGTTCGTTCAATGCACAATCCTCTGATATCTACTATATCACATCTAATACACTGTGTCAATAGTCTTTTCGGCCGATACGCCGCATAGAATGCATCCTTCTGTTGCGGTCCTTTTCGAGGACATGTATAATCACCCTTGCGCCCACGACTGGGCGACAGCGAGGTATAAATGCTCATCACCCACGCAACCCTCATCCGCTGGCTCCCCCGGCCCGCCATCGAGCCGGATGCGGGCATATGCATCCGGGATGGACTCATCGCCGAGATCGGCCCGACGGCAGAGCTGGTTACCCGCTACCCTGCGGAAGTGAGGCTCGATGCGCAAGGCCTCTGGCTCTTGCCCGGGCTCATCTGCGCCCACACGCATCTCTACGGTGCCTTTGCTCGCGGCATTCCCCTTCAAGGACCGCCCCCACCCGATTTCCCCGCCATCCTGCGGGGGCTATGGTGGCGCCTGGACCGGGCCCTGACCCCGGAAGACTGCCACTATTCCGCTTTGGTGGCCCTATGTGATTGCATCCGCCACGGGGTGACGACGATCTTTGACCACCACGCATCCCCCTCGGTCGCCCAAGGCGCGCTGGATGTGCTGGCCGAGGCTGTCACTGAGGCAGGCCTGCGGGCAAGCCTCTCCTACGAGGTTTCTGACCGCGATGGCCCGGCAGCGGCAGCAGAGGGCATCGCCGAGATCGGCCCGACGGCAGAGCTGGTTACCCGCTACCCTGCGGAAGTGAGGCTCGATGCGCAAGGCCTCTGGCTCTTGCCCGGGCTCATCTGCGCCCACACGCA
>DAOTVS010000338.1:0-10444 GCA_034436375.1 Anaerolineae bacterium
CCAACGGACTGCCTTTGTTAAATACGGGATAAACCATGACCACGTCGCCGAGGGATATCTGCTCATGTAGAGATCTCTTGCCTTGTTAACAGAAGTGCGAGGTGTGCTTGTGACCACAGAATCGCTCGCCCGTGATCTCAGCCGGGAGCGGCCGCCGCGAGTATCGCTCCGGCGTCGCCTGCGCCGAAATCTGCGGGGCTATGTCTTTGTATTGCCCTGGATCATCTCGCTGCTGGTCTTTACGGCCTATCCCATGCTGGCCTCCTTTTATTTCTCCATGACCGACTATTCCGTTCTCAAGCCCCCCGTCTGGACGGGCCTGCAGAACTTTAAGGTCATGTTCACCCAGGACCCTCTGTACTGGAAATCAGCCTACAATTCGGCCTATTACACCCTCTTGAGCGTGCCGTTGCAGCTTGTCATCGCGCTGGTGCTGGCCATGATGCTTAACCGCAAGGCCCGCGGCATTGGCATATACCGCACGATCTACTATCTGCCATCGCTCATGCCGGTGGTCGCGGGGACGCTGCTCTGGATGCTGCTGCTAAACCCGCGCGATGGGCTGATCAACGAGGCCCTGAGCTTTGTGGGGTTGCCGAAGCTGGGCTGGCTGCAGAGCTCTGCGTGGTCGAAACCGGCGCTGGTGCTGATGGCACTCTGGGGCAGCGGCTGGCTGATGCTGATCTTCCTGGCTGCACTGAAGGACGTGCCAGAGTCGCTGCATGAAGCCGCGATGATTGATGGGGCCAATTCGTGGCAGCGCTTCTGGGCGGTCACTCTGCCGCTTCTAACTCCATCGATCTTCTTCAATCTGATCATGTCGATCATAGGCTCCTTCCAGGTCTTTGCCCAGGCGTTGATCGCCGGCGGCACTGGCAATAGCTCTGGACCCCTCAACTCCCTGCTGATGTACATGGTGCAGCTCTACCGTTACGCTTTCCTCTACTTTGAGATGGGGTATGCCTCGGCCATGGCCCTGGTGCTGTTTCTTGTGCTGGTGGCTATTACGCTGGTGGTGGTCAAGACCTCGGGCTCATGGGTCTATTACGAGAGTGCCCGACGATAAGGAGGATGAACAGTGCAACGAACCCATGTTCCCGCAAACTTGGCCGCTCTGCGCCGCCGGCGCAGGCTGCGGCGCATCCTCTCGATCGGGATTGAGCAGCTGGTGCTGGCCGCTGTAGCCGTGCTCTTTCTGATCCCTTTTCTCTGGCTCATCATCACTTCGCTCAAGCCGATCGACCAGGTCTTCACTTCGCCGCCGCAATGGATCCCCGAACCGGTGATGTGGAGCAACTATGTGGATGCGCTGGGCTCACCGGCCTTTCCCTTCTTTCTGCTGCTGCGCAACACCCTGTTTTACGTGGTCCTCTCTACAATCGGCGTTCTGCTCTCGGGCGCCCTGGTGGCCTATGGCTTTGCGCGCATGGATTTTTGGGGCAAGGATACCCTCTTTGCGATCACCCTCTCGACCATGATGCTGCCCGGCATTGTCACCCTCATCCCCACCTACATCCTCTTCCGCTGGCTGGGCTGGGTGGGGTCCTACGCGCCGCTCATTGTGCCGGCGTTCTTTGGCAGCGCCTTTAACATCTTCCTCCTGCGCCAGTTCTTCCTGACCATCCCCTGGGAGCTGACGGATGCTGCCAAGGTCGATGGCGCCGGCGACCTGCGCGTCTTTTGGCAGATCATGATGCCGTTGGTCAAGCCGGCCCTGCTCGTGGTGGGCGTGCTCAACTTTATGTACACCTGGAATGACTTTTTCGGGCCCTTGATCTACCTGACCAAGTCCAGCGAATACCCTTTGGTGATGGGCCTCTATGCCTTTCAGACCCAACACGGCATTCAATGGAACCTGATGATGGCAGCCTCTCTCGCGGTGGCTTTTCCCATCATTTTGCTCTTCTTCTTCGCCCAACGCTATTTCATCGAAGGCATCACCCTCACCGGCCTCAAGGGCTGAGGGGGCAGGCAGCCTGTTGACAGTTGATCATTTTAGTGATAATATTAGATCGTGTTTGATCATCACAATCTGTTGGTTCCTCGATTTGCGCGCCCACCTGCGTCGCCATGATCAATTCCGTTCATTGGACTGGCGCAGGTGGCCTATGCCTGTGGGGGGACGCCGTGCTCAAAGAGGATTCCATATCATGACCCGCAAAGAACGTGTACGGCTGGCAATCACCCATCAGCAGCCCGATAAGGTGCCCTGGAGCCTCGGCCTCACGCACCACGCCGTCAAGGCATTGGCGGATTATGTGGGCGACCCGAGGCTGGCCGATCCCGCTTACCTGGGTGAATGGGGTGGCGAGCACCTGGGTGGCGTGGCGCCCGAGAGCCCGGGGCAGTTCCACGGCCTGGAGGAAGAGGTGGCGCCTGGCCTGTGGCGCGACGGCTGGGGCATCGTGTGGGATACGCGCGGCCTGTTTGGCGAGGGGGAGTGGGGTCGCCCGATCAATTGCGCCCTGCCCGAGCCCAACCTGGACCGTTTCACTTTTCCCAAGCCGCCCGCGCCGGAAGCGTATGCCCACTATCCGCAGGCCATCGGGGCTCTGGGCGACCGCTTTATCCTGGGGCACGAGGGCCATCTTTTCGAGCTGGCGTGGGCGCTGCGCGGCATGGAGAACTTTTTCATGGACATGGCCCTGCGCCCCGCGTTCGTGGATGAGCTGCTCGCCGGCATCACCGACTATTATCTGGCCATGATTGACCAATCGGTGCAATACGGCATCGACGCCTTTACATTCGGTGAAGATTGGGGGTCGCAGAACAAGGGCCTCATGATGGGGCCCAAGCTCTGGCGGCGTTTTCTCAAACCCTGCCTGGCCAAAATGTTCGCGCGCGTCAAGGCTGCGGGCAAGTTCGTGCACATCCATTCCGACGGCGACGTTTCGGCCATCTTTGAGGATTTGATCGAGATCGGACTCGATGTCTACAACCCTTTCCAGCCTGAGATTATGGACGTCTATGCGCTGAAAAAGCAGTACGGCGACCGGCTATGCTTCCACGGCGGGCTGGGCATCCAAAGCCTGTTGCCCTTTGGCGCCCCACAGGAGGTCAAGGCTGAGGTGCGCCGGCTCATCCGTGAGGTGGGGGCCGGCGGCGGCTATATCCTCTCGCCCAGCCATGCCGTGCTGACGGACGTGCCGCCGCAGAACGTGATGGCGATGATCGAGGCCTTGCAGGAGCAGTAGCCAGAAGGGGTTGACGTGTCTACCGATAGACTGGTTGATGGCGTGCAGGCTATGGTGCCGCAGGAGGAAATGGATCCCTCAGCGCTCAAGCTGCGCGCCATCTATGCGCGCACGCCGGGGGCGCCCTTTTTCCGCTGCGAGATGGGCTTTTACTCATTGGAGGCCTGGCGCGAGCAGGGCATGCCTCAGGATGTGCCGCTGGCAGATCTTTTCGGCTTTGACCCGCCGGGGCATGTGACCCTGCACGGCCTGGGGGGGTGCGAGGCGGCCTTTGAGCCGGCGTTCGAGGTGCGGGTGCTCGAGGACCGCGGCGACTATGAGCTGGTGCAGGACGTGGCCGGGCGCAAGGTGCTCTACTTCAAAGGGCGCCGCGACGGCTTTATGCCCGAGTATCTGGAGCACCCCGTCAAAGACATGCGCACCTGGCTAGAGGACGTCAAGTGGCGCCTGGATCCCACGACGCCGGCTCGCTATGCCGATCTCGACCGGCAGATGGCCGAGGCCCGGGCCGCAGCTGCGCATGGCCTGATGATCCAGCAGGAGATGATCGGCGGTTATATGTATCTGCGCAGCCTGATCGGCCCCACCGAGCTGCTCTACACCTTTTATGACCAGCCGGAGCTGATCCACGATTGCATGCGCACCTGGCTGGCGCTGGCCGATGCCGTGACGGCGCAGCACCAGCGCTATGTGACCCTGGATGAACTCTACCTGGATGAGGACAATTGCTACAAAGCGGGGCCGCTCATCAGCCCGGATATGATGCGCGAGTTCCTTTTCCCCTACTATCAGCAGTTGTTCGCCAATGTCAGGGCCCGGCAGATCGACCGGCAGCGGCACCTCTACATCCAGCTGGATACCGACGGCTGGGCGGTGCCCGTTATCCCGCTCTACCAGGAACTGGGCATGGATGTGATGTGCCCCTTTGAGGTCGCCTCTGGCTGCGATGTGGTGCAAATCGGGCGACAGTTCCCGGACCTGGTCATGGTCGGCGGCATCGACAAGCGCATCCTGGCGCAGGGACGTGAGGCTATCGACCAGCACCTGGAGTATATCCTGCCCGCCATGCGTGCGCGGGGCGGGTACATTCCCACCTGTGACCACGGTGTGCCTGCCGAGGTGCCTTACCAGGATTATCTTTATTATCGCCGGCGTTGTATCGAGCTGGGCGGGTGAGCAGGGCGGCATTCAATGCCGCTTCGTCCCTATGCTGGGGGATATATTATCCGGGGAAACTCGGCCGTCTGCCAGGATGCCCGAGGCTAACGCTACAGCCGTACTTACCCATCGGGGCGCGTGGATCCTATCCGGCCATCGCGCTTCGCACGCGACCGGAGTGGAGCCATTCGGGGGATTGGGCGGGTCAGAGCCAGGCAGGCGCGCAGCACCTTGGCCAGCTGTTACCGGGAGCCGGCTGGATCAAGTGCGGTTGCAGTACTAAGCCATCGGGCTGAGAATACAAAGCCCTCAGTGCGGTGGCTTTGGCTCGCAGGACAGGCGCCGGCCGTGCATGCCAAGTTTAATCGGACAACATAAGATAGAATCTCGCTCTACCCCTTGAGTGACAAGAGGAGGGCTACCTGTGACGATGACCTTGCGCGAGCGCCTGGAGAGCACCATCCGCGGCGGCACGGCCGATCGCATCCCGTGGAACATTTACGCCTGGCTCCTGCCGCAGACGGAGGCCGGCCGGCGCATGCACGAGCGGGGCCTGGGCCTGCTGGGGAACGCGCGCCTGTGGCGCGAGGTGCACGAGGGCGTGACCGTGCGCGAGGAACACGGGCTGAAAGATGGCCTGCCCCTGACGCGCACGACTATCGAGACGCCGGTGGGCACGATCTGGCAAGAGGTGGTCCGGGAGTCGCACCATAACAGCCTCTGGATCCGTAAGTTTTTCATCACCGGTCCCGAGGATTACGGCCCGGCGGAGTACTATTTCCGCCACACGCGCATGGAGCCGGAGTACGAGGCTTGGCCCCGCGCCGATGCGGAAATCGGCGTGGGCGGCGTGACATGCGGGGAGATCTGGCCCCTGCCCATTCTGCTGCTTTCGCAATCGTGGATGGGCGTGGAGGGCCTGGCCGAAGGGCTCTATCTCTACCGCGACCGCTTCGATGCCCTCATCGACGTCCTGGATGGGCACTATCTGCGCCATGCCGAGCTCGCCGCGGAAAGCCCGGCGGAGTTGATCTGGTTCCCGGAGAGCCTGACAGCCACGATCATCTCGCCGGCCCTCTTCCACCGCTACTGCCTGCCCCTCTACGAGCGGGCGGTGCCGGTGGTGCGCGGCGCGGGCAAGCTCATCACGGCCCACTATGACGGCTCCATCCGCCCGCTGCTGGACCTGCTGGCCGGGGTAGATATCCCCGTCATCGAGGCCTTCAACCCGCCGCCTATGGGCGATGTGACCGTGCCCGAGGCCAAGGCGGCCTGGCCGCACAAGACGGTGTGGATCAACTTTCCCGGCTGCTACTTCCTGGAGCCGCCCGAGGCGATCTACAGCTATACGTTGGACCTCCTGCGCACTGGCGCGCCCGGCGGGCGCCTGGTGATCGGCTGCACCGAGGATTTCCCGGTCGATCAGTTCGAAAAGACCTATGATGCCATCGGCCGCGCCCTCGCCGATTATGAGGGGTATCCGTGGTGAGAGACATCGTTCTCACCGCAAAGGCACAAAGAACACAAGGGTACAACTATGGATGGGAGAATCTAATGACCAAGACTCTGACCTCTCGTGAGCGCATGCTGCGCGCTCTCAAGCACCAGGAGCCCGATTACACGCCCTGCGCCTTTATGAGCTTTTCCGCCATGCGCGGCCGCTGCCAGGATGCCTATGCGGTCTGCGACGAAGAGCTGGCCCTGGGCCTCGATAGTTGGCTCTTCATCCCCTCCTCCTGGCGCAATCAGCGGCCCAATCATCCTGACCTGCGCGGCCTGCCCGTGCGCCTGCCGCCAGCCGTCAAGACCAAACTCTGGCTGGAGCACCCGGCAGGTGAGCAGTTCCCGCTTTTCCACAAGGAATATCACACCCCTGCGGGCGTGTTGAGCACGGTGGTCAAGAAGACTGGGGACTGGCCGCACGGCAACTTTGTGCCGTTCATCGATGACTATCAAATCCCGCGCGCCGTCAAGCCCCTGGTGAGCACTCGCGCCGACCTCGACGTGCTGCGCACAATGCTGCAGCCGCCGAGCGCGGAGGATGTCGCCGCCTTCCAGGCCGAGGTGCAGCGGGCCAAGGCGTTCTGTGCCGACCGCGGCCTGCTCCTGGCCGGTGGGTGGGGCGTCGGCGGCGATATGGTGGGCTGGCTCTGCGGCCTGGAGGCCATGATGATCATGGCCATGGATGATCCCGGCCTGCTGCATGACCTGCTGGACACCATCGGCGCCTGGAATGAAGCGCGCATGCGAGTGGTGCTGGCTGCGGGGGTGGATCTCTACATCCGCCGCGGCTGGTACGAGGGCGCCGATTTCTGGTCGCCCCGCCTCTACCGTGAGTTCCTGCTGCCGCAGATCCAGCGGCAGTCGGCCCTGGCCCACGAGTATGGCGCGCTCATGGGCTACAACATGACCACTGGCGCCCTGCCCATGCTCGACCTGATCCGCGAGAGCGGTGTGGATGCCCTGATCGGGCTCGACCCCCTGCAGCACGGCGCCAACCCCCTGCAGACCGCACGCGACAAGCTGGCGGGCAAGGTTTGCCTGTGGGGCGGCGTCAACGGCGCCATCACCGTCGAGGAGGGGACGGCGGACGACGTGCGAGGGGCCGTCTTTGCCGCGCTCGACACGATGCGCGGCGTAAACGGCTTTATCCTCTCGCCGGTGGACAATATCACCGAGATCACCCCCAACGCCTGGCGCAATGTGGAGGTGTTGGTGCAGGCCTGGCAGCAAGGCCGCACGCGTTAATCAGTCGCCCATACCCAATTGGGCGCAACCCACGATGAAAACGCCCTTCGGCTTCCGGGTACCATGCTCCGCACGCAGCCGGAACAGGCCTTTTGTGGGGTATGGTGGGGCTGGGCGCCGCCACAGATGGCGCCCAGCCCCACCATACCTTCTGGGATAAGGCCGGGCTTGGGCGGAGCGGACCAGCCGGCAACCGACCAGAGGGGCGTCGGCGCTATTTTCATTTCAGACTCTAGGAGGAAGCTCTCATGGACCGTCGCAAGATCGTGCTCATCGGCGCGGGCAGCGCCATGTTCACCCAGGGCCTGGTGGCCGACCTGATCCTTTCCGGCAAGCCCTGGCGCCTGGGTCTGGTGGATATCGACCCCAAGGCCCTGGATGTGGCCGCGGGTCTGTCTCGGCGCATGGCGCAGGCCCGGGAGGCCGATATCGTCGTCGACGCTTCGACCGACCGGCGCGATCTACTGCCGGGGGCTGATGTGGTCGTCACGACTATCGGCGTGGGCGGTCGCCGCGCCTGGGAGGCGGATGTATTCATCCCCCGCAAATACGGCATTTTCCAGCCCGTGGGCGACACGATCATGCCCGGCGGCATCTCGCGCGCCCTGCGCATGGTGCCCGCTATGGTCGATATCGCCCGTGACGTGGAGAAACTGGCCCCGCAGGCGCGCTTTTTCAACTATGCCAACCCCATGACCGTGAACTGCTGGGCCGTGCGCAAGGCCACCGGCGCCGATATGGTGGGCCTTTGCATCGGCGTGGTCGAAGTGCAGAACGACCTGGCCCGTTACATCGGCGCGCCGCTCAATGAGGTGACCTGCCAGGCCGTGGGCGTGAACCACTTTACCTGGCTCTACGATCTGCGCTGGCGGGGGCAGGATGCCTGGCCCCTGGTGCGCGCCCAACTGGCCCGCGAGCGGGGTGAGGCGGCCCCGGCTGCGACGACCACGGAGCAGGCCCCGGGCGGTGATACGACCCTGATCGCCGCCGAGCAGCGCCGCTTCCGCGCCGCCGACAGCCCCTTCACCTGGTCGCTCTTCGAGACCTATGGCGCCTACCCGGCTGTGCACGACCGGCACGTGAGCGAGTTCTTCCCCGAGCGCTTCCCACAGGGCCGCTATTACGGCAAGACCCTGGGGGTCGATGCCTTTTCTTTCGAGGGCACCATCCACCACGGCGATCGCATCTATGAGGACATGCGCGCCCAGGCGGCCGGCGAAAAGCCCCTGAGCGAGAAGGTCTTCGAGCGCGCCGAGGGCGAGCACTCGCAGCTCTTGGAGATCCTGCGCTCCCTCGATGAGGACCGGCGCGAGGTCTATAGCGCCAATCTGCCCAACCGGGGCGCCGTGCCGAACCTGCCTGCCGACGCTGTGCTGGAGCTATCCGCGGCAGCGACCGGGCGCGGCCTGCAGCCCCTGCAGGTGCTTGATTTCCCCGACCGGCTCGCCGCCCTCATCATCCGCAAGCTGGCGGGGCAGGCCCTCACCGTCGAGGCGGCCCTCACCGGCCAGACGCAGCTCTTCGTTGAAGCCCTGCTGGCCGATGGCGCCGTCACCGACGTGAGCACCGCGCGCAAGCTGGCGGATGAGCTGTTGCGGGCGCACAAGCAGTATTTGCCGCAGTTTGCATAATAAGTAATAAGTAATCCGTAAGGTCGTCACTGCGAGGCATTCGCTGCTCTGCCGAGACTGGCTTGCATCGACACACTGCAGAGCAGCGAGCATATCACAGCAGCGACTCTACGGATTACTTGTTACTTATTACGTCCCAGGAGGCACACTATGCACGCCGCTGGCCATTCTTTCAACGTGCTTTCCCCTGCCGAGGAGGATATCCTCCATCGCAACATCCTGCGTCTGGTGGACGAGGTTGGTTTGCAGGTGGAAAGCGATGCTCTGCTGGACCGGGTGCAGGCGAGTGGCCTGGGCGCCCGCATCGACCGCACGCGCCGGCGCATGATGCTCCCCCCTGCTGCAGCCGAGGCGTTCATCGCTTCCTCCGAGCCTGTGCGCTGGGAGGAGCGGCCCCCGCGTGTCAATGGAGGCGTGGAGGTCTATTACGGCCACTACCTGGACCCGGTCACCGATGAGTACGCGCCCATGACGGTAGAGCGGGCGCGCCGCTACTTTCGGGTGGCGCATGCCCTGCCCCACGTGAACAACACGAGCATGCTCGGCTGCCCGCTCAATGACGTGCCGCGTGCGGCTGAGCCGCTCTATGAGCGCTATTGGTCATGGAGCCTGGGCGTGCGCCCGGGCGGCTCCATTCACCAGGTGCGCTGGGCGCCCTATATCCTGGAGATGTACGACGTGCACGCGGCGGCTACCGGTCAGAGCCCGGAGGAGGTTTTCAGTGCGGGGGTCTACCTGGTGCCACCATTCAAGCTGGGCTACCAGGAGGCCGAGCAGGTGCTCTGGTTCCTGGAGCGCGGGCGGCGGGTGCATATCGGCGGCAGCATGCCTACAGGCGGCGCCACCGCTCCGGTAACCCTGGCCGGCATGGTCGCCCTCACGGCGGCCGAGGGACTGCTCTTGGGGGCGCTCAATCGGGCCCTGTTTGGCGACCGCACCTGGGGCATCTGGATGTCGGTCACGGCGATGGACCCGCGCACGGCCATGCGCCCCTACGGTCGGCCCGATATGGCCCTGGCAAACCTGATGGGCCTGCAGCTGGCCCGTCGCTACCGTTGTGATGGCGGGGGCCACTCCGGCCTCACTGATTCGCCCCGCCCCTCGCCGGCTGCAGCGGCGCAAAAGCTCCAGTCGGCCCTCTCCACTCTGCTTGCGCGCGGCCGGGTGGGGGTGCCTATGGGGCTGCTGGCCGTGGATGAGGTCTTTTCGCCGGTGCAGATTGCCCTCGACGACGAGATGGTGAGCGCCCTCGAGCAGTTCACCCGCGAGTACGAGATATCGGATGAATCCATTGCTGCCGACATGGTGGCCGCCGTCGGCCCCGGAGGCAACTTTGCCGCCGAGGAGCATACGGCGCGCTGGTTCCGCCGCGAGTTGTGGGAGCCCGTGCTCTGGGAGCGCCACCATTTCAGCGCCTGGCGCGAGCGCGACGGCCGCACCGACCTCGACCGCGCCCGCGAGCGGGTGCTGGAGATCCTGGCCCAGCCCGCGCCGCCCAGCGCCATCGGTGAGGAAGAGGAGCGCGAACTGCAGAAGATCATCCGCCGGGCGATGAGCCGGGGGTAGGAGTCTAGCCCGGCCCAGTCACCAATGCGCCTTGTTCCTGGGTGATGGCCGGGTGCTTTGCTCCGCCGCCATCCGGCCTAAGCCTTGAGGGTTCTGGCAGGTTGGGTGTGCGCTGCTGGCCGCTCCGCGGAGCGGCCAGCAGCGCAC